>DATKTN010000171.1:0-60929 GCA_035531135.1 Anaerolineae bacterium | reverse complement strand
GAGCGAGATCGAGCGGCTGTCGATCGAGAAGGAAAAGACCGGCGTCTTTATCGGCGCCTACGCGGTCAATCCGGTCAACGGCGAGCACATCCCCATCTGGATCGCCGATTACGTGATGATGACCTACGGGACGGGGGCCATCATGGCGGTCCCGTCCCACGACGATCGGGACTTTGCGTTCGCCATCAAGTTCGGCCTGCCGATCATCCCGGTCATCGACCGGCCCGACGGGATAGCCAGGTCCTTCGTGATGAAAGGCACGGCAGAAGAGGGGTTGGCTGACGCGCTGGCCGGGGCCGGCATTCGCTTCGAAGAACAAGATGGCTCGCTGTACGTCACGCTGGATCGGCCCCAGGTGGAGCGCTACGTCGCGCTGGCGCAGGCGCACGTCAGGCCCGGCTCCTGGATCGACGTGGTCGGCGCCGAGTGGGCGTTTGTCTTCGACGACGGCGTCGTGCGCTTCGACAGCGTCGCGGCCGGGCAAGCGATCCTGGCTCGCTGCCGGGCGCTGGAGCCGGCCGTACGGGACAGGCGCACGGTCATGGAGATGCTGGCGGGCGTCGAGTTCTACCAGGACGTGCTGTTCCACACCGAGTACGGCACGATGATCAACTCCGGCCCGTTCACCGGCACGCCGGGCGACGTGGCGGTCCGCAGGGTGACCGAGTGGCTGGAATCGCGGGGCACCGGCACCTTCGCCATCAACTACCGGCTGCGCGACTGGCTGATCTCCCGCCAGCGGTACTGGGGCGCGCCGATCCCGATCGTCTACTGCGACGAGTGCGGCACGGTGCCGGTCCCGTACGAGGACCTGCCGGTGCTCCTGCCGGAGGACGCCGAGTTCCTGCCGACCGGCGAGAGCCCGCTGAGGTACCACGAGGGGTTTCTGCACACCACCTGCCCCAGGTGCGGCGGCCCCGCCACCCGCGAGACCGACACGATGGACACGTTCGCCTGCTCCTCCTGGTACCAGTACGCGTACCTGAGCCCGTACTACAGGGAGGGCGAGCCGGCGCACGCCGGCTCGACGCCGATCGACCCCGAGGAGGCGGCGTACTGGCTGCCGGTCGACGTCTACACCGGCGGGATCGAACACGCCACCATGCACCTGATCTACACCCGCTTCTTCACCATGGCCATGCGGGACATGGGGCTGGTCGACTTTGACGAGCCAATGATCGTCCTGCGCAACCAGGGCATCATCCTGGGCGAGGACAGCGAGAAAATGTCCAAGAGCCGGGGCAACGTCATCGCCCCCGACAACCTGGTCGAGCGATACGGGGCCGACACGGTACGCAGCTACCTGATGTTCGGCTGGCGGTGGGACCAGGGCGGGCCGTGGGACTCGCACGGCATCGAGGGGGTGTCCCGCTGGCTGTACCGGGTCTGGAACCTGGTGCTCAAGCCAGGCGAATCAGCGAGTCAGCAAGTCAGCGAATCGGCGAATCAGCGAGCCAGCGAGCCTACTGCGAAGGAGATTGCAGATCTGCGCCGCTGGACGCACAAGACCATCCGCCGCGTCACGGACGACATGGAGGAGTTTGCCTTCAACACGATCATCGCCGGGCTGATGGAGTTCACGAACGCGCTGCAGAAGGCGAGGCCGACGCCGGTCTACGGGACGGAGGCGTGGAAGGAGGCGGTCGAGACGCTGCTCTTGATGCTGGCGCCGTGCTGCCCGCACATCGCCGAGGAGCTGTGGGCGCGGACCGGGCGGCCGTACAGCATCCACCAGCAGTCCTGGCCCGAGTTCGACGCCGAGCTGGCGGCCGAGGAGACGATCACGCTGGTCGTGCAGATCAACGGCAAGCTGCGGGCGCGCATGGACGTGCCCGCCGACATCAGCGAGGAGACGGCGCGCGAGGCGGCGCTTTCGGACGAGAACGTCCAGCGGCACATCGGGGATAGAAAAGTCCGCAAGGTCATCTACGTGCCGGGGCGGCTGGTGAATATTGTGGTGTAGCTTGCAGGGCGCGTAGAAGCCCCCCACGTAGTGGGGGGTGGGGTCACCGCTGCGCCAGGTCTTGCCTGGGCAGGCTGTCACGGCACCCCAGCAGGAAGCCCCCCACGTAGTGGGGGGTGGGGTCACTGCTGCGCCAGGTCTTGCCTGGGCAAGCTGTCACGGCACCCCAGAAGCCCCCCACGTAGTGGGGGGTGGGGTCACCGCTGCGCCAGGTCTTGCCTGGGCAAGCTGTCACGGACCCCCAGCTTCGCAGGGGGCTTGAAGAGGTATGCCGGGCAAAGGTGATAGCGTGCTATACGACGGCCCGCCCATCCGGACGAGGATGGTGGCGTGGTTGCTGCTGGGGACCGGCGGGATCGTGCTGGCGCCGATCGGGCTGATCAACCGTGCCTGGTGGCTGTTCGTCCCCGCCATCCCGCTGCTCCTGGCCGGGCTGGTGCTGCACCAAGCCCACCTGCGCGTCGCCGTGGAGCCCGGCACGGGCGACGTCTGCGTCACGAACCGGTTGCTGGGGCTGAAAACCCGCCAGCGTCGCTATCCCCCGTCGGAGGTCGGTCGCCTGGACCTCCAGCGCGTGGCTGGCGACGAGCGGGAGCGGCCCTCCGACACCTGGTACCTCAACCTGCAACTGGGCACCAGGGTCTACACCATCGGCAAATACGACAGCCGGGCGAGCGCGCTGAGGGCACGGATCGAGATGCGCGAGGCGCTGCAAGTCCACCCGCGTGAAAACCCTTAGGGTCTCGGAAGACCCTAAGGGTTTATGAAAGGGTTTATTTGACTCCCCTGCGCGCGTCGGGTTTCCAGTAGCCGCGCTGCACCGTGCGGGCCTCGGTCACCGTCACGATGGCATCCTCGTCGACGGACCTGGCGATCCCCAGCATGGCGTCCACGTTCTTGCGGGGGACGATGGCCTCGACGATGCCCACGCTGTGATCACGCCCGTGGCCGTAGAGCTCTGTCACGCCAAACCCCGCCTCTCGTAGCGCATCCGCCAGTGCATCGCCTTTCGCGGTGGAGATGAACCGCACCTCGGCGAACCCGAGCGCCATCCGCTGCTCCCAGGCCATGCCGACCAGCGTGCCCGCGGCGACCCCACAGCAGTACGCCAGGATGTTCCAGACGTTGTTCAGGTTGGCCACCACCCGGCCGATGGCCACGACGTACACGAGCGCGCTGAGAGCGTTCGTCAGCGTGGCGTAGAACCTGCGTCCCTGCACGGTCATCAGCGTCGCGAGCGTGCCGATGGAGAGGCCCAGCACCCGCAGCGCAAAGATCAACAACGCTTCCAGAAATACGTTCACTCGTTCACTCCTATCTGGTGTCAGATGTCGTTTACCGCGCGGATTATACCGTCTCGCGGCCGGTTGTCAACGGCAGATTGCCGCCTGGTCTGGCCTGTGCTATAATACCGCCGTGGACGACGCAGCCTGGATGCGCGAGGCCCTGGCCGAGGCGGAGCAGGCGCTGGCCCACGGGGACGTGCCCGTCGGCGCGGTGGCCGTGCGCGATGGGATCATCGTCGGGCGCGGGCACAACCGCAGGGAGGCCGACGCCGACCCGACCGCCCACGCGGAGATGATCGCGCTCCGAGAGGCGGCCCGCGCGCTGGGTGGCTGGCGGCTGGCCGGCGTGACGCTCTACTGCACGCTGGAGCCCTGCCCGATGTGTGCGGGCGCGATGGTGGCCGCCCGGCTGCCCCAGTTGGTGTACGGGGCGGACGACGCCAAGGCGGGCGCGGCGGGGTCGGTGGTCGAGCTGCTGCGCGACCCGCGCTTCAACCACCAGGTGGCCGTCACGCGCGGGGTGCTGGCCGGGGAGTCGCAGGCGCTGCTCGAGCGGTTCTTTGCCCGGTTGCGGGAAGGTCCGTCAACTGAATAGAGTCAGTCTCAGGCGATTCGGTTTTGCTCAGCCTGGGTCGCCAGATCCAGGTCCGAGGCGGGGATTTGGCAATCCCGCTGGAGCATATCTGAATCTACTCGGAAGGGTGCCGGAGTGGACGAACGGGACGGTCTCGAAAACCGTTGTGGTCCTTGTGGCCACCGTGGGTTCGAATCCCACCCCTTCCGCCTGACAGCAGGGTAGCATACACAAAAGGGGGCCGCAAAACGGCCCCCTTTTGTGTACGTTACCCCTTTCGATAAACTCAGACAAGGCCACGCTTGAAAGTCGATGAAAGAGTGGAACTTAAGATAGTTGGGGCACAGGAAAGAGAAGCGGAATAACCGCTAGGTCGATTCATTGGCTTCAGGCACCCAGAAATCAAAGATTCGGGGAAACACTGTGGTATCAAGAATCGCTGCGAATATGACCCCTGTCCCATACATGACAAAGTCCACAGGATCAAAGGTGCGGCCGAATATTGGAACACCAAAGAATTGTGCAATCTCCACGACAGCACCAACTCCGAACACCAGGATACTCTTGACAGTCCAGGACGTCAATAGAGAGAACCCGCCAACACATAACAAGAAGTAGAGGGCAAGAGGAAGAAGGATGTCGAGTAAATAGCCGTTGACAAATCCCGGGTATGGACCTCTGTAATTGCTACCCGTGAAGAAATGGAGTAGCGCAACCGGGATCACCACACTCACGATGACTATCTTTTTCCGAAGCATTTGCTGTGTTGCTGCCACTTTTGCGTCACCTGATTCCCTTATCACGAGCAAAGATTAGACGAACTTTCTATTGTGATTGCCTCTTTCTGGCGGTCACAACCAGCACCAGCCCTACTATCGTCAGAGTTATTGCTGCAGGTATTGATGCGCTAGTCTCCAGGAACAAAAAGATCAACGCAGCTAACACCAGTAAGACAACGCCTCCGATCAGTTGATTTTTCTTCACGATAACCTCCTTTCAAAGTCGAATCTTGAACCTACACCTCTGGCCGCCCCGCTTGATCGACTCGACCAGCGTGACGTCTCACGGCGTATAGACCACGGCCTCCCCTGGCGATCCTCCACGCAGCGGCCCAGGTCTTTGTCGGCACGCCCGTCCGCCCCGGCGGGGAAGTGCGTCCAACCCGCGCCGTCCCACCGGCTGAGATCGCCAAAGGCATGGGAAACCCACACGTTGCCGCGCGAATCCGTGCTCATCGCCACCACGTAGTCGTTCAACAAGCCCGTGTCCTTGTTGAACACGGTCCACTCCCCATCGCCCTCCTCGCTGTCCAACTGCGCGACGCCGCGAACCAAAAAGATGTCCCCCAACATGATTCGGTAATCTCGGCACCGACATCGACTGCCCACGTGGGGCTCCACGCTTGCCAAAGACGCCAACGAGTTGGCGCATCCATTCTCCGCCGCAGGGTGCGAAATGTAGGCCAAGGCACCGGGCAAATCATCGTCCTGAGTTGTGTTGCTCCACACATTGTATTGCCGCTCGGCGCAAAAGTCAAACGCGGAACCGCCCCAACCGTTCAGGTCGGGGCGGTCGGTTCGCCGGCAGCCACGCGAGGGCTTGCGCAGCCAGGCCGTTCTACCGGGCAGCGCTGGCCACGACGCTGGCCGCCTCTCTCGCGGTGAACAACACACCTACACCGCTATCGTTGTACCGGATGGCGCTGGCCGCATCTCCCACGGCGAACAATGCACCCACACCGCTATCATTGTACCGGATGGCGCTGGCCGCCTCTCTCGCGGCGAACAACGCACTCGCGCCGCTATCGTTGTACCGGATGGTGCTGGCCACATCTCCCACGGCGAACAACGCACCCACGCCGCTATCATTGTACCGGATGGCGCTAGCCGCATCTCCCACGGCGAACAACGCACTCGCGCCGCTATCACTGTACCGGGTGGCGCTGGCCGCATCTCCCACGGCGAACAACGCACTCGCGCCGCTATCACTGTACCGGGTGGCGCTGGCCGCCTCTCTCGCGGCGAACAACGCACCCACGCCGCTATCACTGTACCGGATGGCGCTGGCCGCATCTCCCACGGCGAACAACGCACCTACACCGCTGTCATTGAATCGGGTGACCTCAGAGGCACACGGTGCGCACGGATCATCTTTGATGGGAGCAGCGGCCGACTTGCTATCTGCTAGCAGAAAGGGAGCCACTAGAACACCCAGGATCAGTCCGGCCGTCAAGATGGTCTTGGCAATCAAGGGTCGCCTGGACCGGCGCTCGATAATGTGTTCCTGTGAGCTGCTAACTCTACGATTGGTTGTCATCACTTACCTCCTGGTATTTATTCTGGACTTCTATTTTAGGCTGAGCAACAGTCTGTCTTGAGAGGTTCGTCCTGTTCTTTTATGTACTCTCATTTGCTCATTCATCCATTGGTTCTCAATGTCAGTATGAGTATACCACAAGCGGCGTTTCAAAAGCGTTTCGTGGGGCGTTTCGCGAGATGTCCGGGCACACCAAAATCGCCCCAACCGTTTCAGGTTGGGGCGACAGGGTCAAGTGCCCTATGAAAGGGTCTTTGCGTTCAGCCACCCGCCGTGCTCAGCGTTCCGTCCTCCAGTCCCTCCGCAGTACGACGCGCGGCACCTGGCGCGAGGCGCCGCGGACGACGGCGTAGCGGTAGACGCGCCGGGCGGGGACGCCGTACTCCCGCCGCAGGTCCTCGATCTGCGCCTCGATCAGTGCCTCGACGCTGGACCCGTCCGCCGGCTCCAGGACCATCCCGTCCGCCGGGCAGCGGTGCCATTTCTCACACCGGCACGTGACCTCGATGCCAGCTCCGGTCAGCGCCCAGGAGCGCACGGCGATCTGCTTCTTTCCCTTCGTCAGGACGAAGGCGTCGACGACGGGCGCACGAGGGTCCACGTATACCTCGATCTTGGCGGCGGTGGGTGCGCGGGACGGCTGCCTGGCAGGACGGCGGGCCCGGCGAGTGGGACGGGCGGTCGTCTCGGGCCTCGCCTCCCTGCGCCCCCCCTCCATCCCCCCCACGGGGGGGGAGGTAAGAGGCAGAGGGGGCGTCTCCTCCACCTCCTCGACGGGAGGCGGGGGCGAGACCGGTTCGGGGGCAGGAACCGGTTCAGCTTCCGGCTCCGGGGAAGGGGCGGAGGGGGGAGGGGCCGGCTGGCCGTCGGCGGCGTGGCACAGCCCCACGTGTTCGCGGCAGGTACCCCGCCCACAATCGGGGCAGACGTTCAGGCTGTGCTCGCACACCGGCCGATCGCACACCACGCAACGGCTCATCTGGTCGGCGCACAACCGGCAGTAGACGCGCTTGCAGTCCACGCACTGCTCCGCCAGCAGGCAGTCCTCGTGCGCCAGGTGCCCACCGCTGCACAGCGTCAGCCGCGTCGATGGCCGCCCGCACACGTCGCAGGCCAGCGGCTCGAGGCGATGCAACAGCGGGTCCCAGACGACGGTGCGCTCTATCGTGGCCGTGCGGTTCCCGACGTGCACGGGGAGAAGAAGCTTGGGCTGGACGATGACCTGCAGGTTGATCAGGTCAAGTTCCACGCGCAGGCGGTACTTGGCCTCGACGTCGGCCAGCTTGGCCTCCCGCTCGACCTGCACGGCGGCCAGCTTGTCCTCCAGTGAGGCGCGCCGGGCGTCGTCGCTGGCGCGCTCGACGCGGCGCTGCAGGTCGCGGGCGATGTCGTCATAATACTCGGTGAGGCGAGCCTGGTCGAGTTCCAGGTAGCGAGCGGACCGGCGGCGCAGCGTCTCCAGCGGCGCGGCCAGTTCGCCCAGCGCGGCACGGGTCGCCCGCTCCAGCAGCCCCTCCAGCACAGGCACGCCCAGCACCTGGCCCCCCGGCAGCCAGCGCACCGGCGCGGACGCGAGGTGCCCAAAAGCCGGTTCCGCCTCCAGTCGCACCAGTTGCTCGACGTGCGCGAGCTCGGGGGCCGCGAACCCGGCCTGTGCGTCCATCACGACCGAGACCAGCCGCTCCCGCTTCTCGTCGGTGATCAATGCCGCCTTGAAATTGAAGCGCACATAGTGGCACAGCGCCGCCGTCTCGCTCTTGTGCGGCACCGCGGACAGGCGGGCGTTGGGGAGGGCCAGCGCCTGGCGGGCCAGCGCGAGCAACCCACGCTTGTCGAGCCGCACGTCGTTGACGTAGACCTGCACACAGGCAGGCTCGGCGCGGATCTCGACCATCAGCGTGTCGATTAGCGGGTGGCCATAGCCCACGACGGAGACGTCATCCGCTTCGGCGCTCTTCGCCGGGGACTCGCCGGCAAAGGCCATTCGCTGATAAGCGGGCACGTCCCAGCGGCGGGCCACCTCCTCGGGCAGGAGCACCTCGTAGATGCCATAGGCCGGCGGCTCGACGATGCCGTCGGCCTGGCGGACCGCGTTCAACACGAAATCGGCCAGCTCGCTCATTCGGCCTCAAAGTCCTCCCCGAACAGCGCCTCGTCGTACTCGCGGGTGTGCTGGTAGGTCTCCTGCGCCCGGGCCAGCAGGCTGCCGAGTTGCTCGAAGCCGGCCTCCTCCTCCTCCGGCGTGCGGGCCTGCATCCACACGTCCATCACGATCTCCTCAAAGTCGCGCTCGTCCTCCATGTAGCCCAGGATCATGTCCATCTCGCCGATGACGAGTTCGAACATGTTCAACTTGCGGTCGAGGAGCTGCAGGATGTAATCCTCGATCGTCCCCTCGGCCGAGAGGTTGAATATCTCGACCGGCCGGGTCTGGCCGATGCGGTGGATGCGGCCAACGCGCTGCTCGATGCGCTGCGGGTTCCAGGGCAGGTCAAAGTTGAGCATGAGGCGGCAGAACTGGAGGTTGCGCCCCTCGCCAGCGGCCTCCGTCGACAGGAGCACCTGGGCACTCTGCTCAAACCGGCGGATGGCCGCGTCCTTGTCTGTCCGCGGGAGCTGGCCGTGGTATTGCACAAAGTCCACCCCCATCCCGCGCATCAGATCCGCCAGCAGCTCGAGCGTGGCCCGGAAGTGGGTGAAGATGATCAGCTTCTCCCGCCCGTCGGAGGCCAGTTGGGAAAAAAGAAGCCGCTCCAGCGCCTTCCCCTTGGCCCAGGACTGGACAGCGCCGGCGCGGTCGGCCAGGCCCAGCAGCACGTCGCGATGGGGAGCCATCTCGGGGCGCTCGGCCAGCCGCATCAAGGTGGGGCGCACGGCAGCCGGGGAGCTGCCGATCTCGCGCTGGAGCGTGCGCAGCGTGAAGCGGTGGACGGCCGAAAGCACCGCATCTTCCTGATCCACGCCCCCGGCATCCGCCCCTGCGAGGGAAGGGGAAGAAGACGGTTCGGAGGACGCCGGCGCGCGGATGCAACTGCGCACGAAATTGCTCACGTCGGCGTAGAGAGCCCGCTCGTCGGGTCCCAGTTGCAACTGCACGGTGTGGGCGCGCCGGGGCGGGAGTTGTACGCCCACCTGCCCCCGCGCGTGGCGCACCATCACGTCGGCGAGGAGTTCGCGCAGCCGCCCCCGGTTCTTGGGCAGGCGCGGGTCACCCTGGACGACAAAGTGGCGGCGGAACTCGCGCGGCGTCTTGAGCTGGCCGGGCTTGAGGATGGTGATCAGGTTGTACAGCTCGTCCAGGCTGTTCTGCACCGGCGTGGCGGTGAGCATCAGGATGTACTTTTTCTGGAGTGCGTTGACAAACTTCCAGGAGACGCTGGCGCGGTTCTTGAGGTGATGCGCCTCGTCGACGATCACCAGGTCGTAGACGATGTCCGTGATGACGCGGCGGTGTTCGCGGCGGCGGGCCGTGGCCAGCGAGGCGATCACGCGCGGGAAGGCGGCCCAGGCCTGCGAGCCCAGCTCGCGGAACTCGGGGTCATAGTTGGCGACAAAGTCGGTCAGTCCGAACTTGCTCGCCAGCTCCTCCCGCCACTGCTCGACCAGCGCGGGCGGGGTGATGATGAGCACGCGGCCAACCATCTGGCGCAGCAGGTACTCTTTGAGCACCATCCCGGCCTCGATCGTCTTGCCCAGCCCGACCTCGTCGCACAGGAGGCCCCGGCCGCGGAAGCGGCGCAGCGCAGCCTGCGCGGCCTTGACCTGGTAGTCGAAGGGGGTGAAATGGAGGGCGTCCAGGCAGACCAGTTCGTCGAAGCCGACGACGAGCGCCAGCCGCTCGGCCTGCAACTGCAGGCGGTAGGGGATCGGACCGGCGAAGCGGCCGGCTGCTGCGACCTCCAGCACCCGTTCCGCGCCGGGCTGCAGTCGCACGTCACAGGTCAGATCGGACATGGTCCCCCCTCGGGCGCTGAAGCGCCCACTGAAACCTTGCGAAGGTTACGTACAGCCTCAGCCATAGGAGTATTCCCTGCTATACAAGACCTTTCTGATAAGTTCTCGTCAAACCTTCGCAAGGTTGGCTACTTGAACTTTGCCAGGTCAAAGTCGGTAAAGTCGGCGTGGTGGAAGACGATGGACTCTGGTCGGCGCTTGAACTTGTCGCCCTCCCAGGCGTGGGTGGCGATGACGTGCAGGACGGGCTCGGGGACGCCGTGCTTGTAGGCCAGCGCGACGCCGGTGAAGGGATGTCGCAGGTAGCGGTACATGTCGGCAAAGACGGTCTTTCCGTCCGATTCGCGGCGGTATTCGATCAGCTTCCCCACGTCGGCCAACAGCGCGCCCGCGACGAGCGTGTCGTGGTCAATCTGCACCCGGTCGCCGTAGGCATCCGCCATCACCCGCTCCATCGCGATGCACATGCGGCACACGGTGCACACGTGCTCGATGAAGGTGACGTCCACGTCTTCGGCCAGCAGCGTGAACGGGATCTCGGCCAGCGCGTCGACCGTCCAGCCGCCGAGTTCCATCCCCTCCTCCCAGACCGCCACCACCCTGGCCCGCAACTCGGGATCGTGGATCTCGTTCAGCTCTGGGATCACTTGTGCCAGTTTTTTCATCGCGTTTCTCCTCGAGTGATCGTGATTTCCCCGCCGTGTACCTGTACCCAGTCACCGGTGTGGATGCGCGCCACGTCGACCTGGTCGACCATGGGGATCTCGGCGATGATCGCCCCCACGGCGACGACAGGGTCGGCCTCGGCGTTGAGGATCGCGGCCGGCGCCAGGCCATTCCGCGCCAGCCGGTAGAGCGTGTAGGAACCGACGGTGCTGCCCTTGCCGGTGGGAAAGACCAGCACGCGCCCGGCGACAGATTGGCCTTCGAGCGGATGTCCGCGCTCGACGACCACGCCTGTGTCGGGGTCCACCCCGCCCAGGAAGCCAATCGGGTCGGGCGACACCAGCGCCTCGCCCTCTGCGTGGCCGGATTTGACTGTGCGGGTCAGAACGCGGATTACAGGGCGCAGATTGCAGGACATCAACGAATCACGTATCACGCATCACGTTTCACGTTTCACGCTTCACGCCCCCCACACCCCATCACTGTCCCCCCATGTCAAACGCCTCGACGTTCCACAACTCCAGGTACTCGCTGGGGTCCAGGATCACACCGCTCACGTCCGGGCGTGTGGCGACGAGTTTGGGCACAAAGTAGAGCGGCACCACGGGCAGGTCGCGGGACAAGACGCGCTGCGCTTCGACGTGAAAGCGAGCGTGGTCTTTCGTTCCGGGCAGCGCGTCCAGCGCCGCCAGGCAGGCTGCGTCGTAGTCGACGCTGGCGTAGCCAGAGTTGTTGCTCGTGGTCCACCAGTTTTCCGGTCCCGGGATCTCGGCCGAGAGGTAGAGCCCACACGGCGCGTCGAGACCGTTCAGCCAGGAGAAGAGCGCCAGGTCGAACTGACGCCCCAACACCGGGCCGTCGGGACCGTCGGCGTAGAATTCCTCGGCCGGGAGGAACTTAACCGCCAGCCCGATGCCGCACGCCCCCAGGTTCTCGGACAGGATGCGCGCCGTCTGCTCGCGGGCCGGGTGATCGCTGGTCGTGACCAGCGTGACGGAGAAGGGTGTGCCGCTGGCGATACCTGCTGCGCCGTACGCCTCCCGGATGCCATCTCCATCCTCGTCCGTCCAGCCCACCTCCTCCAGCAGCGCCTGCCCCCTGGACAAGTCATGGTTCCAGTTAAAGAGCCGGTCGCCCGCGTACAGCGGGTGCTCCGAGGCGACGTAGCTGTGCGCGACGGCGGCCCCACCATAGGGGAACGCATCACGCACGATGCGCTCACGGTCGATGCACAGCGCGACAGCCTGGCGCACCCGCACGTCCTCGAAGAAATCTGGACGGCTGACCCACTGGGCCGGGTCGATGCCAAAGTCCAGGTGTTCCCACTCGACGCTGGGAGATGAGATCAACTGCACCGTGCCGGCGTCAGTTGCGTCGAGCAGTGGCGCGATATCTCCACCCTCGATCACGTCCTGGGTGACGAGATCACATTCGCCCGCCACGAGCCAATCGAGCGCCTGCTGGATATCTGAGACAAAGCGGAAGATGACGCGGTCGAGATAGGGCAGGCCCTCAGAGGCCCGGAAGTAGCGCGGGTTGCGCACCAGCGTGATGCGCTCGCCCTCCACCCATTCCTCGACGACGAACGGCCCCCAGCCCAGCGGCTTGCGGTGCGCGACCTCGGCGCTGGTCAACTGGTCGGCGTCGCTGGTTCCCCAGACGTGCCGGGGTAACGGCTGGTAAAAGTTCGCAAAGTAAAAGGTATCGCGATAGCCAGGAACGCCGGTCCAGACGACGGTCCGCTCGTCCACGACGTCGTAGCTCTGGGTGCGATCCCACAGCAACCGCAGCGTGGGATTGTCAAACTCGCCGGCCAACTCGAAGGAGTAGCGGGAGTCATCCGCGGTCAGGGGCTGGCCGTCCGCCCAAGTGACGTCGGCCCGCAGCGTAAACGTCACCACCATCTGCGTCATCGTGACCACCCCACCCTCAGACGTGATCTCCTGGCCCCCGGCGTCCAGGACGGTGACGCCCGGGAGCAGGTCTACCGCCAGGCCATTGACGTCCACGACTTTAGCGCCCTCCTCGACCAGGACGGTCCGCAGGGCGGCGTCTCCATCGGCCAGGCTGGGGATTTTCTCCAGGATCACGGGTTGGAACTCGTACGTGCGGGTGTCGATCGGGCCATCGTAAATCGCTTCCAGGACGTTGTAGGCCACCCGCGATGGCCCGCCGTAGATGAAAAGCGTGTTCGGCTCCTCCGCCTGGCAGATCGTGAACTCCTTGGGCGGCGTCGGCGTCGGCGTGCTCGTAGGGGGCGGGGTGGGCGAGGGTGGCGGTGAAGGTGACGGCGGCGGCGTAGGCAGATCGGGCGTGACGATCGCAGTGCCAGGATCGGGGGACAAGCAGGCCGTGATGAGGCTGGACAGCAGCAATGTGACGATCGCGACGGAACGATGCTTCATTCTATCTCTCCCATTATCCAATTCAGTAAGCCCGCCCAAAGATGGCTCGCTCCACGGCATCCTTCCCACAGGCGATGCACTTGCCTCTGCCTGGCTCCTGGTCCAGCGGGACGCAGCGGGTGGTCGCCCTGGTGTCCTCTTTGATCCGCGCCTCGCAGTCCGCGTCCCCACACCACCAGGAGTAGGCGAACCCACGGGACACCGCTTCCCTGAACTCGGCATAGTCCTTTGGATCGTAGGTGTTCGCCTGGAGAAAGTCCAGAGCCCGGCGATAGAGGTCGGCCTGGATCGTGGCCAGCATCTCCTGCACCTCCTCCCCCAGACCGCTCAACGGCACCCCGGACTTTCCTTCGCGACCGGGGACGTCACGCCGGGCCAGCGTCACCTGGTCTCGCTCCACGTCCCGGGGACCGATCTCGAGCCGCAACGGCACGCCCCGCAGTTCCCACTCGTTGAACTTCCAGCCGGGCGAATACTCGTCACGGTCGTCCACGTGCACGCGCACCTCGTCGCGCAACGTGGCCTCCACCCGGGCCACGACCTCGAGCACCTGGGCGCGCTCGCTGTCACTCTTCCAGATAGGCACAATGATGAGCTGGACCGGGGCCAGCTTGGGCGGCAGGACCAATCCCTGGTCGTCTCCGTGCACCATCACGATCGCCCCCACCATGCGCGTGCTGAGGCCCCAACTGGTCGTCCACACGTGTTGGAGTTCGTTGTTCTCGTCGAGGTACTTGATGTCGAACGCCCTGGCAAAGTTCTGCCCGAGGAAATGGCTGGTGCCTGACTGGAGCGCCTTGCAGTCTCCCATCATCGCCTCGATGGAATAGCTGGTCACCGCGCCGGCGAACCTTTCGCTCTCGCTCTTCCGGCCAGCGATGACCGGGATGGCGGCGTCCTCGACCGCGAACTCGGCGTAGACGTTGAGCATTCGCAACGTCTCTTCCTGGGCCTCCTCGGCGGTGGCGTGGGCCGTGTGCCCCTCCTGCCACAAGAATTCCATCGTGCGCAGGAACAGGCGGGTGCGCATCTCCCAGCGCACGACGTTCGCCCACTGATTGATCAGCACAGGCAGGTCGCGGTAGGACTGAATCCATTTGGCGTACATGTGGCCGATCACCGTCTCCGAGGTGGGGCGCACGACCAGGGGTTCCTCCAGTTGTTTGCCCCCGCCGATGGTGACGATGGCCAGTTCGGGCGAGAAGCCCTCCACGTGTGCCGCCTCTTTCTGGATGAAACTGAGCGGGATAAAGAGTGGAAAGTACGCGTTGACGTGGCCGGTCGCCTTGAAACGCCGATCGAGCCCCGCCTTGACGTTCTCCCACAGGGCGTAGCCGTGGGGCTTGATCACCATGCACCCCTTGACGGGGGCATAATCGGCCAGGTCGCCCATCTGGACGACGTCGGTGTACCAGCGGGAGTAGTCTTCACTGCGAGGGGTGACTTTGGTGGCCATTTTCTCCTCCTTGCTCTCGTTTTTTGAAAGCAGACCCTAAGGGTTTCGGAAAACCCTTAGGGTCCAGCCGTGTATGCTGCCCGGTGATCAGGTCTTGCACGGCGTGCAGGATGCGCTTGATCAACCGGGTGGTATAGTGCTCGGCAAAGTGCTCGGCCGCCCGTTCTGTCTCCACGCCAGGGCCGAACCGTTCGCGCAGGTAATGTTGATGATCGATGATCCACAGGTATAGGTCCGCCTCGGTGCGACCGGGGAAATCAGTCAGGACGTCCCGTTCACGGATGATGCGCACGAGTGGCATATAGACGCCCTCGTACCAGTCGCAGACTGCCCCGTCCTCGGGGATGAAGCGCTGCTGCTCCAGGCCCATAAAGTAGCGATGCACGGCGATGTGCTCGATCAGCCGCTCGTACCCGCCGCCGATTGTAAACTCGATCTGCTGGTCAGGTCGCAACTCGTCCAGCCGGGTGCGTTCGAGGAAGCGCGCGTATTCCCCCTTGATCTCCAGGTCACTGGCGTTCAGCTCGGCTGTCGCCGGAACCCTCGTCCCCACCTCGATCACCTCGGCGTCCACGAACTCGGCGCCACGCTCTCGCGCCACTGAGACGCGGTGATTGCCGTCGAGGACAAAGTACGCGTCGCCGATCTGGTACAATTTCACCGGTGGCAGGCTGACATCATCGTAATGGGCTCTGGCAATAGAGCGCCAGCGGCCTGCCGTGGTATCCTGCGTCGGCAGAAAGACGCGGTCGAAATCCTGGTAGCGTCCCACGCTGCCAATGATCTTGGCCACCAGCACGGTCTGCATGCCACGGTACACTTGCCCGCGCACCTGGAGTTTGCCGCACACCTCGTCCCACGAGAGCAACCGATTCGGGCGACCGCTCAGGAATGAAAAAACCTCGTGCCAGAACGCCTTGCGTCGCGCCGTGTCAAAGTCCGCACGTGCTTGATATCTAACGTCCATCACCGATCACCATTCGATCAAACGGAACGGGTAAACGTTGACCACCTCGGTGTCCATGTAACGCGTCTGCGAACGTGCTGGCCCATAGACGTGCTTGTGGCCATGCAGCAGATAGCGAGGCCGGAAACGGGCCATCAGCCTGAGCAGGGCCTTGAAACCGCGATGAGGCAGGTCCTTCCCGTCGTGGATGCCAAAGGGCGGCGAGTGCGTGATGAGAATATCCAGGTAGCGCCCGTGGAACACGCGGTTCGTAATCAGGGCGGGCGTCATGCGCCAGGCTTTGTAGGCCATCTCCCTCTCTGTGTACTGGAAGGGGGCTCTTGGCTTGTACCGGATCGAGCCCTCCAGTCCTCCCAGGAGCAGCCCGTTGGCGACCACAGTCCGCCCATCCAGATTGATCCAGCCGCCCGGTCGGGTGAGCGTGCGTCCATCGCCGGTGTACTCGGGTCGATCGTGGTTGCCGTGCACGAAGAAACAGGGCACGTTCAGCATCGACACGATGTACTCCATATAGGAATAGGGCAGATCGCCACACGCAAGTACCATGTCCACATCGCCAAATCGATCGCGGATGCACGCGCTGTAGATGCTGTCGACCACCCGGTCGCTGACGGCGAGGATCTTCACCCCCTCTTATTCCTCGGACCAGTCCCGGCTGTAGTTGATCGCCAGTTTGTCGAGAATCCCTTGCTCCAGATCTATACCGGCCAGGTAGGCCAGTTGCAGCAGGTACAACGCCACATGTGCCAACTCCTCTGCCAGCGCGTCCCCATCGGCCTGCTCTCCCCACTGGAAATGCTCCAGAACTTTCGCTGCCTCCAGCGAAAGCGATATGGCAATGTTACGGGGCGTCTGCTGCCACGGCGAATCGACCGCATACCAGCCCATTGCTTCGACGAAGCGATTCATCTCGTCCGTGAGTTCCTGGATCGTCATCGGTACCTCACACAAAAGCCAGCCCCCGTGTGGTCTGGAGGGCTGGCCAACTTGCGTTCCGGGTGTGCGTCCCCAACGCGCCTATCCAGACCGGGGGTCTGGCTGCGGAGGGGCAGGAGGGCTGAAAAAGCGCATGACAGACACGGCACACATCCTGGGGCCTCATCCCTGAACTGGGAAGCAGTATACAATGAAAAGGGCAATATGTCAAAGTGATTCTTGCGCGCGCGCCACATGTGACAAGGCACAGCGGGCCGGCCTGGCCGGCCAGCCCGCCGCCATCATCCCCGCCGCGGGAACGTCCCACGCCGCGGCACGGGAAACTAGAACAGCGTCAACTCCTGGTCGAGGATGCGGGTGCGAAGGGAACCGACGTCCGCCAGGTGCTCGTCGAGCACGCTCTGGACGTCGGCCCGAATGCTGGGGGTGAGGGGCCCGTTGGCCGGGCGCACCGTTGCGGTGGCGACCAGCGGCTGATCCAGCGGCGCGCCAATCTGAGAAAGGACGTGAACCGTGGTCGTTCGCACCGTCGGCACTCGCTTGATGATGTCCTGCGCTGCCAGCAACGCCAGCACGTTGTACACCTTGCCCACGTGGGAGATCGGGTTCTTGCCGCAGGCCGCCTCCAGGCTGGTCGAGCGGAAAGGCGCGATGACGCCGTTGACCCGGTTGCCCCGGCCAACCGCCCCGTCGTCGCCCATCTCGGCCGAGGTGCCGGTCAAGGTCAGGTAGACCGCATCGTGGGCAACGTCGTCGGCCGTATCGACCATCACTGTCACTTTCCGGTCGTCCAGTTGGGAGCTATATTCATGGATCGCTGCCTCAACCGCCCGCTTGACCTCCTGGTACTCGGTCGCATCCCCGACGCGCGTGGCGATAAAGGGCAGTGCGACCGTCAGCGTCAGCTCACCATTGCGGCGCAGGCCCATCACCTTGACGTCCTCGCCCACCGGGAACTCGTCGATCAACTCGTGGTTGATGTACTGGGCGGTCTCGTAGACGGTGTGCTCCAGCCCAGAACGGGGCCAGAAGCTGACGCCAAAACTGGTGTCGTTGGCCGTCACGTGATCTACCACGTACTGCAGCTCCTCGGCCCCCCGGCCGGCATAGCTGTCAATCACCATATGCCTGCCGGGATCCAGGTAGCGCATGGTTTCGCGCACGTGCTGCTTGGCGGCCTCGATGGCGATGTATTCCATCGGCACTTTCCGGCCCTGGAAAGCGGGGGTACCACGCCCGGCAATCTGGATGCGGATGGGCTTGAGCATACACCCGCCGCCGTAGCTCACATCGACCTCGCCGGCCACCAACTGCACCTTGTCAAAGTTGTGGTGCAAGAGGACGCCCAGATTCTCCTGGCACCAGCGGGTGTACTCCACCGAGATCCGCTCGGCGATGCCGTCGCACAGGCTATCGGGGTGACCGATCCCCTTGCGCTCCACGATTTCAACCGGAATGTCCTCGATAGACTGGCCGGTTGCTTCAACCACTACGATATTACGCTTCGTCATCTATGCCTCCCTGTACTTTTTCCCGGCCTGGGCTAGCGCTGACAAAAAAAACCCCTCTGGAGGACAGAAGGGACACAATGGATGTGACCACCTCTCATCTTCCAGAAACACCATTCTGCCGGAATTGGCACCTGGCTAGCCGCTAGCGGCTGGCTGGTTGCCGAGGCTTCGCAGGGCCGGTCCCTCCACCTCTCTGGATAAGAGTTTCGCCGGGATATTCAATTTGAGTGCTATCATACCACGAAGGGGGATGACTGTCAAGACCTGGGCCGCGCAGCCGCGCCGCCGCGCAGCCGCGCGGTTTTGACATCTGCGCAAATCTGCAATATACTATATGGGTGAGGTAATGTTGAACGCTGGAGAGTGGATAGACGACGAGCGGGCGGTGCCATGTACAGGTGTTATTCACTTGACAAGAAACCCATCCAAGCGTATACTAGGCTAACGATCGTCAGCAATGTCGCTGTTGGGCGCGTAGCTCAGTTGGTCAGAGCGCTACACTCACATTGTAGAGGTCAGGGGTTCGAGTCCCTTCGCGCCCATTGTACTTACTTCAGGCCGCGGCCGTGGGCCCACCCACTTGGTGTCCGCGGTCTGTTTAGTGTGTGAACAGCTATGCCCATATCGGAGAGCGCCAAGGAGCATTTTCACGTAGACTGGCTGATCAGCAACCTGCGCTGGTTGCTCCTGGTAAGCGTCGCCCTTGTTACTTTCCTGGCCTCCCTTGCCAGCCCCGGCGGGTTCTTTGACGCTGCCTCCGCCCTGCCCCAGATTATCCTCCTGACGGTTGCGGCGCTTTACAACCTCTTCATCATGTTGCTCCTTCTCTCTGGCATCCTCCCGCGTGCCATCCCGGTGATGACGTTGCTGATCGACACGATCCTGACCATGGGCTTTGTCATCGTGTCGGGCGGGCTGACAAGCCCATTGCTGTTCTTTGCGCTGTTTCCCATCCTCACGGCAGTGCTACGCTTTCCCTGGGTGATCAGCCTGCTGGTTGCCGTAGCCATTGTAGCAGGCTGCGGCTTTGTCGGCTACGCCATCGCTCCACCCATCACGTCGTGGCCGGATCTGCTCCCATTTGCAGCCAGTTCTATCATCCTCCTGCTGGCAGCCTTGATCAGCGGCCTCGTAGGCGCTCAGATGAAACGCATCATCGCGCGCACACGCCGGATCGAGGAGGAGGCCGAACTGCGCAAGTTACGCGCCGCTCAAGAACACTCGCGGGTGATCTTTGAGTTGGCAAGCATGCTCAGTGCCACGCTGAACTATAGCAAGGTGCTGGAAGCGGTACTCGAAGTAGGCGAGGCGGGGATGCGCGAGTTGGGCCAGCCCAGTTCAGCCCACGTGAGCATGGTGATGCTCTTTGGCCACAATGACCTGCGCATCGTGGCCTCGCGGCATCTGCCGCCACGCGATCAGAACGCCGTTTTCCAGGGCAAGAGCGGCATCCTGGCCCAGGCGTTGGCAACAGCGGAGCCCGTGATCACCGACACTCCGGCAGCAGACCCGGAGCTGAGTCAGCTCATCATGATGCACAGTTGTCGCCAGGCGATCATCGTGCCACTGCGGGCCGGCTTTGAAAATTTCGGTGTGGTCGTTTTCGGCAGTCCCCAACCCAACACCTACACGCAAGATCACCAGGAGTTGCTCATCGCCATCTGCAACCAGGCCATCGTCGCGCTTCAGAACGCCCAGCTTTACCAGAGCCTGATGGAAGAGAAAGAGCGCATCGTCGATGTAGAGGAGGACGCGCGCAAGAAACTGGCCCGCAACTTGCACGACGGCCCCACGCAGAGCATTGCGGCTATCGCGATGCGGCTGAACTATTTGAGGATGTTGCTGGACAGGGACCAGGATTTGGCACAGACGTCTGAGGAACTGACACGGATCGAGGAATTGGCACGGCGGACGACGAAGGAGATCCGGCACATGCTCTTTACGCTTCGGCCGCTCATCCTCGAGACGCAAGGGCTGCAGGCGGCGTTGGAGCAGTACATCAGCAAGCTGTCCGAGACGGACGATACTCCGATTCACCTGGAAGCAACGCCAGACGCGGATCAACTACTCGACCAGAATGCCCAGGGGGTAACCTTCTACATCGTCGAAGAAGCGATCGGCAACGCCCGTAAACACGCCGGGCCCGAAAACATCTGGGTGCGGCTCTACATTCGTGATAGCCAGTTCGTCGCCGAGATCGAGGATGACGGGTGCGGGTTCGACGTGGACGCGGTGCAGGTGCGCTACGACCAGCGCGGCAGCCTGGGCATGATCAACATGCACGAACGAGCCGAGTTGATCAGTGGGGAACTGGCAATCGCCTCAGCGCTCGGCGAGGGAACACGGATCACACTGACCGTGCCACTGCGAAGGAGATAGACACGTGCCGGAGCTGACCTTGGCGTGGAGCGAAGGCTGGCTGTGGCTGAGTGGCTCGCTGCTCCTGGCTGCGCTGTGGGCAAACCTGGCCTGGTTCTTCCGTCAACCTCGCGCTGGTGCAATCGACGGGTTCGTCACCCGCCTGGCCGCCTGGCGTCTTGCTCCAGGGCTGCTTCAACTTCTCCGCCTGCTCTACTACGTGGGTATACCCTTCGCCGCGCTCCTGTGGGGCCACGACGCGGTCGTGGGGCGGCTATTGGGTCTGCAGCAATTTGAGCTGCCTGTGCCGGGCGGTGAAGAGGCCAGCGTAGGAATTGCTGCCAACTGGCTCGACTGGGCGCTCGACGCAGGGTGGGCGGTGACGGTCGGCGTCGGCGCGTGGGGACTGCTGGCGCTGGGTTGGTGGGCGTACCGCCGGGCCGTGGTCGCCGGCCAGGCCGAAGTCGCCACTGGTGAAGCAGATGGCGTGTCCGACGCCGACGGTTCCGGCTGGGTGTTTCTGCGTGAGGCAGCCTACCACGAGTTCCACTGGGCTTTTTACCGCAATGCGCCTATCCTCGCAGCAGGCACGTATTGGGGCGTCTGGATTGGCCTGGCACTGGCGGCACTGGAGGCAGCGCTCAGTCCGGCCTGGCGCAGGGGGCTGGCTGACCCACGGCGAGCTCCAGGCCAGTTGGTGCGCGCGGCGCTGGCGGTCGTCAGCAGCGTGTCATTCCTGTTGACTGAGAACCTGTGGCTGGCACTGATCCTCGACTGGGGAGTGTCGTGGGGATGGGGCACGCTGGCACGGGTGCTTGCCGTCAAGTCAACAACAACGCCAGTACAATCAACACCGCCAACATAGCCATGGCAATGACGCCGATGCGCTTGAGGTCGGTGATGACGTAACGGTACTCCTCCTGCAGGTCAGATGCCTTGGGCGCAGGCCGCGCCGGAGCGGCAACCAGAGGCGCATCGACCATCTCGTCCACCCCCGGCTGCACCATCTGGCTCGGTGAAAGGCGCACCGCTCGACCCTTCTTCCTGACGCGACGTGATTTTTTCGCCATGATCTACTCCTTCCCTCTACGGTTGTAACTCGCCAATGACAACGATACGATGCGTGTCAATTCCATACGGGTAGCAGGAGATGAGCGTGAGGACCGGACTGGAGGCAGGTTGCATCACGCTCACCTCTGTCGGCTCAATGATGCGTTTCTGGGTGACGACGTAACGGTATACCTGGCTGGCGGTGTGGACGAACACCTCATCGCCCAGGTCGATGTTGGGCAGATTGCGAAAGATCTCGCCAAAGATGTCGTTATGGGCCGAGATGACGCAATTGCCGCTCTCGCCCGGGTTGGCACTGCCGACGTGATGGCCGGCCCCCTGCTTGAGCGCCTCCCAGTCGTCCCCCTCCACAGTGGGGGCATCCACCCCGATGGCAGGAATCTGAACGCGGATGGCGTGCTCCGGCCCAGGCGTGGGCATGGGCAGCGGGGTGATCGCACCCACCAGGTCACGCAGGTGGGGAGGAATCTCCTCAGGTGCGGGGCCGCCGGCTGAATCGGGCGGTGTGTGGCCGCCCGGCAGCACGACCGCGATAAGAGGGGTCGGTGTGAGCGTCGGCAGTTGGGCCTGCTGGGCCTGACTGGTCTCCTCATTGATCTGGCGCAGTGTCGCCAGCGAACCGAGTAGTACGAAGAGCAACCCCGCCAGCACAGCCAGTTCGACCACCAGCAGGCTTCTGTCGCGCAGCCAGTCCCAGCGAATCCGGCGCGGCTCCCGCTTGGATGCCTCCTCCGCCGCTGCAAATGGTTCGTCCAGCGCGTGAGCCCGGTACTGCGCCGTCGCACCCGCGTCCTGGAAGCGCCGATAGTCCGTCGGCAGGGGGGGCAGTTGCGGTTCAACCGGCCTGGGTGCCAGCGGGTCAAGTGCGCTCCCCTCGGCCTCTTTGCCCAACTGGCGCAGACGTTCCAGCCGCGCCTGCCGCTTGCGGACGCGCAGAATCTCCTCCAGGTCCTCTATGGACAGCTCGTCAACGGTGCGGCGGTCTTTCATCCTATCGTGAAGCATCCACTCGCGCCACGCCGAACACCTCGCGCTCAAAGAACCAGCGGAAGGGCGACCAGTTGAAGAGAATGCAGCGGGCACAACGGAATACCCACCCCTCGTCGCGGTACTGCGGAGGTGTGTCCAGCCAAATCCGAACGCGAAAGCCGGCCCGCCTGAGCACGCGCCACAGGCTCAGCGCGCTCTGCTCGTTGACGTGCACGTCGAGATTGGCGGGGATGATGGCGCGGGGGTCCTTGGGGTAATCTCCCCTCTGATTCATCAGCGCGCGCACCAGCCGCACCACCGGGTAGGCGTACCGATCGTACCAGACGTTGGGGGCGGTGTGGATGACGAGCCGGCCATTGAGCCGCAGCACGCGCCGTGCCTCCGCCAGCGCCTGATCCAGTTCCCAGGGATGAAGGTGCTCGACCAAATCGAACATCAGCACGCGGTCGAAGAAGGCCGCAGGAAAGGGCAACCACTTGGCATCGGCCAAATAGATCCTCGCTGCGTTCCGAGTTTCCCCGCCGCACGCCGCCAATCTCCGCGCCATCCGAGCTGCGACCGGTGCATAGTCCACCCCGTAGGCCCGTGCCCCCAGCCTCGCACAGTGGCGCAGGATCTCGCCACGCCCGCAGCCAACGTCAAGCACCCGCATTCCAGGTGCGACCTCCGCCACCTCAAAGGCCTGGCTCAGTCGACGCGAAAGATGAACTCCCTCACTGGCGATGAACTCTGCGTACCCTTCGCAAGCGCCCAGGAAGTAGGTCTCGTCGTATAACTCGGGACGAACCGATTGGCTCTTCTCGCTCCTCAATGGTACCTCTCTCGCATGGTTGACAACATTATAATCTACCGCCCAGCCCTCGTCAAGCGGTTCAGGCCATCATTGAAGGCTGCGCGGATCAGGTGGATCTCCTCCAGCCTCAATGCCAGAGCCAAAAGCCCGTAGATGACCACCCCGACACCCCCAGCAGCACCTACCGCCAGCAGCTCTCCTGGCAGGCCCGGCGATACTGCCGCTGCCAGGGCGCGCATGATGCCGCCCGTCACCGCCGCCATCACCAGCGACGCAAGTGTGGCCTTCCCCGTGAGAGACCACAGACGATGGTCGCCCAGCCCGCCCAGCCGCCGCCGGGTCAGCCATAACATGGCCACCGCGTGGGCGGTCAACTTGAGCGAGTTGACCAGGACCAGGAGCGGCAGTGTCAATACACCCAGCCACCAGGGGATGAGGGCCATCAGGACATACAACAGCGTCGTCCCCACACCCACCAGGGCAGGGGTCAGCGTGTCTTTGTGAGCGTAGAAAGCGAAAATGAGCGGCTGATCGACAGCCGCGAAGAGCAACCCCAGGAGCGCACACCGTAGCGCCTCCGCCGTCGCCACTGTGTCCGCTGGCTTAAAGCCGCCGTGTTCGAAGATGACAGCGACGATGGGGGTCGCCAACACGTACAGGCCAATGGTGGCCGGGATGATGAGAACGAGAACCAGCCTCAGCCCCTGGGCCAGCGTAGCCCGGAAAGGGCCGATTTCCTCGGCGCTCGCCTGCCGGGAGAGCGTAGGTAGAATGGCGATCGAGATAGCCGTGACGACCAGGCCGAGGGGAAATTGGATGATCGTCGCTGCGTATTCCATCCAGGATATCGAACCTTCGCCAGTACGGGAGGCCAGATTGTAACTCAGAAACACCGCCAGTGTGTCCACCGCCAGGCCGATCAGGATCGGAAGGTAGAGACGAACGATGCGGCGCAAGGCAGGGTGGCGGAGATCGAGGGCGAAGCGCAGCCGGGCGCCGCGCAGTCCAGGCAGTTGGAGTGCCACCTGGAGGACAGCACCCACCAGCAGGCCGGCTGCCATGCTGTGGACCCCCCAGCGGCGGCCCAGGGCCAGCGCCACGACGACGACGCCGGCGTTAAAGATGGCCACAGTGAAAGCGGGGAAGGTGAACTGCTTAAGCGCGTAGAGACCACCGGACAGGATGCTGGCCAGGCTAAGGAATATGATGGCCGGGAGTACCACGCGCAGCAAGTCAGTCGCCAGGGCCTGGTAGGGGGACGACAGGCCCTCCACCAATAACCCGACCAGTTGGGGGGCCAAGAGCTCCCCCAGCAGGACGAACCCGCACATGACCAGCGAGGCGATGCTAATCAGGACGCTGAGCAGGTGCCACAACTCGGCACGGCGCTCCGGGACGGCGTAGTCGGAGAGGACGGGAATGAGAACCGAGCTGGTCATACCACCCACCACGAGGTCGTAAAGGGTGTTGGGGACGCGGAGCGCTGCGTTCAGCGCGTCTACGTGGGGGCCTGCACCGAACAGGCCGGACTTGACCATCTCCCGCACCAACCCCAGCAAGCGGCTGGCGATGTTGCCCAGCGCGATGATCCCGGCTGCCTGTGCGACCTCCACGTCTCGCTGTAACGATGTCCCGTGTGTTTCGTCCAACCTGTTCCTCCCATCCCGTGAGCGACTGCCTGCCCCAACGGCGCATCGCCTCCGGGACCGGGGCTCTCATGAATCCGCGCCATTCTACCGCAATTCGGGAAGGACCACAACCCCGGTTATTGCCGATCCGCCGGTTTGCGCATGGGGCTGAATCGTGGTAGAATAACACCGTAGACTGGCAGGGGTGCAGATTGAGCCCCGCCCGCGTGCAGTAAGGAGGAAACGGTGCCGTTGAGTAAGAGCGAGAAAGAAGTCGTTGTCCAAGAGTACGGCCGTGCGCCCAACGATACGGGCTCGCCGGAAGTACAGATTGCGCTATTGACCACCCGCATCATTCAACTGACGGAACACTTGAAGACACATAGGCACGATGAGCATTCGCGGCGTGGCCTGATCAAGATGGTTGGCCAACGGAGGCGTCATCTCACCTATCTCAGTCGCAAAGCCCCTGAACGCTACCAGGAGATCATCCAGCGCCTTGGATTGCGCAGGTAGCGCATAAGTGGGGAGTCAATTGAACGAGTAGATGCGGGTGAAGGTATGCCCATCTACTCGTTTGGTGTATCTCTCTGGAATTCAGACAGTCCAAGTAAGTAAGCAAGAAGGAGGTCAGACGCGGGTCCAGGAATTGGGAAGTGTAGCGTAGCCTAACGGCGAGCAGTCTGCTACGAGATACTGCCCAGTCCCTGACCTTCGCGCCTGATCCCAGACACGGAGGTATAAAAGGTGAATAACTACAAATCTACCGCCACGTTGGGTGGCGAGGTCGTCACGATTGAGACCGGCAAACTGGCCCAACAGGCAGGCGGTGCGGTTACGGTGCGCTATGGCGACACGGTGTTGCTCGTCACAGCGACCATGTCACACGATGTCCGCGAGGGGATCGGGTTCTTCCCCCTGACAGTGGACTTTGAGGAACGGCTCTACGCGGCGGGCCGCATCCCGGGTTCTTTCTTCCGCCGCGAGGGGCGGCCAACCGAATCGGCCACGCTTACGATGCGGTTAACCGATCGTCCCATCCGCCCCCTGTTCCCCCACGACCTGCGCAACGACGTGCAGGTCATCATCACACCGCTCTCACAAGACGAGGAGCATCAGGCCGACATCCTGTCTATCATTGGTGCTTCGGCAGCACTCACGATCTCCGACGTCCCATTTGATGGGCCGGTAGGGGCCGTGCGCGTGGGGCACATAGATGGCGAGGTGATCATCAACCCAACGATCTCGCAGATGGAACACAGCGCGCTCGACCTGCGGCTGGCTGGCACCGCCGACGCGCTGCTGATGGTCGAGGCCGGGGCAGATGAGGTCAGCGAAGCTGTCATGATCGAGGCACTTCGCCGTGGTCACGAGGCAGTACAGGACGTGATCCGTGCCCAGAACGAGATGCGGGAGGCGGTGGGGAAGCCCAAGCGGACCTACACGCCCTACGTCCTGCCCGATGAGTTGATTGAGGCTGCCCGTCAGCAGGTGGGCGACCGGCTACCGGAGGCCATCTACGGCGCAACGGGCAAGCACGATCGCAGCGAGCGATTGAAGGTCTTAAAGGATGAGCTCGTCGAGAATCTGGGCGAGGAGTGGGACAGGGGATCAGTCAAGGAAGCTTTCGAGGAAGTGGAGCGCGAACTCGTCCGCAGGCGCACCATCGAGGAGGGCATTCGCGCCGACGGGCGCGATCCGCAGACGATCCGTCCCCTTTCGACCGAGGTGGGACTGCTGCCACGGACGCACGGGTCCGGTCTCTTCACCCGTGGTGAGACCCAGGTGCTTTCCGTCGCCACGCTGGGCACGCCGCGGGAAGAGCAGATGCTGGATGATCTTTCACCGGAGGAGACCAAGCGGTACATACACCACTACAACTTCCCGCCCTACTCTACCGGTGAGACGCGCCCGCTGCGTGGTCCCCGCCGGCGAGAAATCGGCCACGGAGCGTTGGCCGAGCGGGCACTGCTGCCGGTGATCCCCGACACAAGCGAGTTCCCTTACACGATTCGCGTCGTCAGCGAGGCAGTCAGCTCCAACGGTTCGACATCAATGGCGAGCGTGTGTGGGAGCACGTTGGCGCTCATGGACGCTGGCGTGCCCATCAAGGCTCCGGTCGCGGGCATCGCGATGGGGCTGATGATGGAGAAGGGGCGCTCTCAAATCCTGACCGACATCCAGGGGCTGGAAGATCACATCGGAGACATGGACTTTAAAGTCGCCGGCACGCGCGCAGGGATCAGTGCGTTGCAAATGGACATCAAAGTCGCCGGTCTCTCCTACGACATCCTGGCACAGGCGTTGGAACAAGCCCGCCAGGCACGGATGCAGATTCTCGACGTGATGGAAACGACCATCTCTGCACCACGGACGACACTTTCGCCCTACGCGCCGCGCATGACCATCCTCCACGTAGACCCCGACAAACTGGGGGCGGTCATCGGGACGGGCGGCAAGACGGTGCGTGCCATCCAGGACGAGTTCGACGTGCGTATCGACATCGAGGACGATGGCACGATTTACATCGCGTCGACCAGCGGCCCGGCTGCGGAGAAAGCGCAGCGGATGATTGAGGAGTTGACCGAGGAGCCCGAGGCAGGCCGCATCTACACCGGGCGCGTGGTGCGCATCACCGACTTTGGTGCATTCGTCGAGATCCTACCGGGTACCGACGGGCTGGTGCACATCTCGCAACTGGCTGACTATCGGGTCAACGCTGTCAAGGACGTGGCGGAAGTCGGCGATGAGATCATGGTGATGGTGACCAACATTGGCCCTGAAGGAAAGATCCGGCTCTCGCGCCGGGCGGTGTTGGAGGGATGGACGCTGGAGCAAGCCCAAGCGGCTGACCGACCGGGGGGGAATCGGAGCAGCAGGGGGGACAGCAGAGGACGGCGCCCACCCCGACAACGTTAGCTCCTGCTGAGAGGCTGCCGTGGAAGAGATCATCGAAGACCGTGAAGACGAAATCGGACCTGAGCCCCGTGGTACCGGGGCTCAGACGTTGCGGTGGCTGCTGCAAGCACTGCGTGAGGTGGCCGAGACGGTCATCCCCGCAGTTGTCATCGCCCTGATCATCAATCTCTTCCTGGCCCAGGCCACCCAGGTACTGGGGCAGAGCATGGAGCCGAACCTGCACAGCACACAGCGGGTGGTAGTGGAGAAGGTGACGTACCGATTCTTCCACGGCCCGCGGCGCGGCAACATCGTCGTGATCGCCTTGCCGGAGCAATCAGAGATGCTGATTAAACGTGTAGTGGGGCTGCCGGGGGAAAGCATCGAAGTGCGCAGTGGGCGGGTGTACATCGACGGCAAGCCACTCGATGAACCCTGGACGGTGAATCCAGGTGGGGGCAGTTACGGCCCACGGACCATTCCGCCGCTGCACATCTTTGCCATGGGCGACAACCGAGGCGCCTCCAACGACTCGCGGAATTTCGGTCCGGTGGCGATCGAGCACGTCGTGGGGCACGCCTGGTTTTCGTACTGGCCCCCGGAGTACGTGGGCTTCGTCGAGTAGGGTTTTGGGCAGTGCTGCGTACCATGACAGGCCGGGCACGATGCCCGGCCTGTTTTGCATCCGTTGCAGTCCAAGACCGCAAATGGTTCTTCTGCTTGCGCTCTGCGCACTGCCCCCTCAAGCTTGACAGCCATCTTCCTTTCACCTATAATACCCACCGCAGTCCAGCCTGTGAAAGGAGAGTATGGCCACTATTGAAAACGCCGTGACGCCTGTCTCTCGCCGTGGGCTCTTTGGGGGGCAACGTGGCCGGCGCATTCGCGAGGCCCTCCAGGCCTATCTGTTCCTGCTCCCCGGGACGCTCCTGCTGTTTGTCTGGAACCTCCTGCCCGTAGGATACGCCTTCTACATCAGCATGCACAAGTGGCGTATCAAACGCGGCGACTTTGTCGCGTTTGATAACTACCTCAGGGCGCTGGGCACACCCAAGGACATCATCTGGGTGATCGGAGGGCTGGCCCTTCTGGCTGGAGCATGGTGGGTGTGGCAGAGCATCAGGCCCGAGACTTCTGGACGGGTGGTTCTGTGGCGCGTCGTCGCCGCGCTGATGTTGATCTTTGGCGGCCTGGCGCTGGTCGTGGGATTCCCGGACATGCTGGCCAACGGCGACGAGGACCTGTTCACATCGCTGCTGGTCACCTTTTACTACTCCCTCGGCACAGTGCCGTTTCAGATCGTCCTCTCCTTCATTCTGGCCAACATCCTGTTCCAGAATATCCGCGGCAAGACCACCTGGCGCATTCTGTACTTTCTGCCGTACGTCACCGTCACGGTGGCCTCCGCCGCCGTGTGGCGGTCGATCCTCGACCCGCGCCGCGGCTTGATCAACATGGCGCTGACCGCGCTCGGCATGGCCGAGGAGAACCTTCCCCAGTGGCTGTTTGAGGCGACGCCGATCTTTGTCTGGATCGGCAGCAGGCTGGGCCTGGAGATCCCGGCCTGGGCAGGCGGGCCGAGCATGGCGCTCGTGGCCGTGATCATCTACAATATCTGGGTGTACGTCGGCTACAACGCCGTCATCTACCTGGCCGGGCTGGGGACCGTCCCGGGAGAACTCTACGAGGCAGCAGAGATAGACGGCGCCAGCCGTTGGGAGGTGCTGCGTCACATCACGATCCCCCTCGTCTCGCCCACCACCTACTTCCTGGTCATGATGGGCGTGCTGGGCACCTTCAGGGCCTTTAACCACATATACGTCATGACCCGGGCCGGCCGAACGCTGGGCTTCCCCCAGGGCACGACGATGACGGCCAGCATCCTCATTTTCAAGAACTTTTGGGAAGGGCACCGCTTCGGCTATGCCTCGGCCCTGGCGTTCATCCTGACCGGCGTGATGCTCAGCCTGACGTGGATCCAGAACCGCATCTCGGAAGGACGGGTGTTCTATGGCTAGCGCAACGGCCACCGTGGCACGTGAATCGAGCGAGTACCGGGTACGTAGCACCTTCCTACAGAGTATCTTGTACCTGATCCTCACGCTGGGCGCCGTCGTGGCGATATTTCCCTTCGCCTGGATGCTCCTCACCTCGTTCAAGACCTACGGCGAACACAGCCAGAGGGTGTTCTGGCCTGTGGGCCTGACGACGCGTCCGTTCGCCAACCGGCCGTCCGCCCAGGAGATCGTGGTGCCCCTCCATCCGGCCGAAAGGTGGCAGGGGGCAACCGCCTCCTTCAGCCCCCTGATGGAAGGCACCATCCCTGTGAACGAGGTGTCCCAGGTCGTGGCCGAGCGCCTTGAGAAGGATGGAGTAGCGCTTCCCTTCAACGTGCTGATTCTGGCGCTGGATACCACCGATGACGGGACACAGAACTATGACCGGTTTGTTCTGACCGTCGACTCGCGTACGGCCGACCAGTTCACCACGCGCATCAGATTGGGACAGTGGGGCGGGCCGAACTATGCCGGTGCTGACCGGGGCCGGTGGGGACCGCACTTTAAGGTGATCGACCCCAACCCGGACCACCTTGTGGTCCGGCAGGCGTGGAATTTGGGTCCCATCTTGTTCGGGAATTACATCCTGGCCTGGCGGGATGCGGACTTTGCCCGGTACACACGGAACAGCGTCGTCACCACGCTGTTGACCACCGCGGGGGTGATCGTGACGGGCACGCTGGCCGCCTACGCCTTCGCCCGCATGGAGTTTCCGGGCAAGGACCTTCTGTTCACGGCCTACCTGGCGACCTACATGATCCCGTGGACGGTGATCATGATCCCGGACTATCTGATCGTCGTCGGACTGGAGGACTTTTTCAAAGAAACGTTTGGCATCACGAACGCCTGGTACAACAACTGGACCGCACTGACGATCCCCTTCATGGTCAATGCCTTTAGCGTTTTCTTGTTGCGGCAGTTCTTTGCCCAGATCCCCAACGAGCTGTTCGATGCAGCGCTGATCGATGGTAGTGGCCATCTGCGCTTCCTGACGCAGATCGTGCTGCCGATCTCGAAGGCACCTTTGATGTCGGTGGTCATTTTCAACGGCATCTGGGCCTGGAACTCGCTGCAGTGGCCCTTGATCGTCACGAGCACCCCCGATTGGCGCCCCATCACCGTGGGACTGTCGGGCTTTATCACCGAATCGGGGGCGGAGACTCAGCTCATCATGGCCGGCTCGGTGTTCACGACCATCCCCATCCTGGTGTTGTACTTTTTCACCCAGAAGCAGTTCACGGAGGGAATTGCAACTACCGGGCTAAAGGGATAACGCAAAATGTGCCGCGCGAAACGCAAGGCGAAAGGGGGTGATACGCGAAGGAAGCAAACGATTCACCAGTCTACCAATCGACCAGTTTCCCACTTAATGGGTAATCTAATCTGAACTTGGAGGAGAAACGACAATGAAAATGCGAACGCTAGTTGCTGTGTTAGCCATCCTGGCCCTCACTGTCCCATTTGTCGCCTCGTGCGCGCCACAGGCAACCCCGGAACCGACCGAGGCGCCAGCACCGACCGCGGCCCCGAAGGAAGAACCGACCGAAGCGCCAGCGCCTACAGAGGAGCCGACAAAGGAGCCGACGCCCACGCCTGTACCGCTGACCTACGACGTGGAGATCTATGGCGACCTGGAGAACTTGGACCCCAGCGGCCAGACGGTGGTCTACTGGTACCAGCACACCGGCTCCCGCGAGGAGCTCATGCTGAGCCTGGTTGACGAGTTCAACCGCACCAACGAATGGGGCATCACGGTCCAGGGAGAGTCCCAGGGTGGCTACGATGACCTGTATCAGAAAATCATCGCTGGCATCCCCGCCAACCAGCTCCCCAGCATGGCCGTGGCCTACCAGAACCAGGCCGCCACCTACGCCGTCCAGGGCGTGCTAGTCGCGCTGGACCCCTACATCGAGAGCGAGAAGTGGGGATACACGGAGGAAGAACTGGCCGACTTCTTCCCCATCGCGCTGGCCGCCGACTACCTCCCGCAGTTCGAGGCCCGCTATGGCTTCCCGCCATACAAATCCATGGAGGTGATGTACTACAACGAGGACTGGCTGGCCGAGTTGGGCTACGACGGCCCGCCTGAGACCTGGGACGAGTTCGCCGAGATGGCGTGCGCCGCCGCCGAACAGCCGTTCTCAGGCACCACGGGCGAGGGGGGCTACGGCTACGTGTACTCCATTGACGCCTCCCGCTTCGCCACCTTCGCCTTCAGCCGGGGCGGCAACATCATCAACGAGGACGGCACGGGCTATGTCTTCAACGATCAGGCTGGTCTGAACGCGCTGACCTTCCTGAAGGACCTGGTGGATCGGGGCTGCGCGATAGAGCAGACGGAGAGCTACGGCGACCAGAGCGACTTTGGCGCGGGCCGGTCGCTGTTCACCATCAGCTCCATCTCCGGCCTGTCCTACTACGGGCAGGCGGTGAATGAGGGCGCGGGCTTCAACTGGAGCGTCAACCCGCCACCGCACAGCGCTGACCGCGACGCACCGCGGATGAACATCTACGGCGCCAGCCAGTCCCTCTTCGTGAGCACCCCCAAGGAGCAGTTGGCCGCCTGGTTGTTCATCAAGTGGCTGAGCGAGCCCGAACCGCAGGCGACGTGGGCCAGCAGCACCGGGTACTTTGCCACCCGCCAGTCAGCGGCCGACCTGTTGGCCGACTACTTGGCCGAGAACCCCACGTACGCGAAGGCCTTTGGCTTCATGGCAGAAGACTATGGTGTCGAGTCGCCGGTGGCCGGCTACGACGAGTGCCGCAGCGCCGTCGCGGAGATGCTCATCGCCGTCCTGGCGGGTGAGGACGCCCAGGCGCAGCTAGACGCCACCGTCGAGCAATGCAACGAATATCTGGCAGAGGCTGCGCCTTAGACAGGTCGTAGCAATCGAGTGAATCCCTGAATTCGCCGAAAACCATCGCGGGTTGCGAGTCGTTTGAACTCGCAACCCGCTTTTTCACGTGCTCTGGATACCTGAACTTGTGCGGGTCTTCCCCATCGGGCGGCGGTGAGCGCGGGCAAAAACCCGCTGTCCTCGTCAGAGAAATTCCTTCAGGTTGTGCCCCACCGCGTAGGCAGCAGCCTCAGCCCGGTTGGTCAGGTCCAGTTTCTTCAGGATGCTGCTGACATAGTTACGCACCGTACCCTCGCCCAGGAACAGGGCCTGGGCGATCTCCCGATTCGTCTTCCCCTCGGCCACCTGGGCCAACACGCGCATCTCCTGGTCGGTGAGACTGGCGAAGGATTCCTCGTGCTCTTTGCGGGCCGCCTCGCGCACACGCGCAAAGACCCTCTGCGTGAGCGCGGGGTCCAGCAGCGCCTCTCCTCTCCCCACCGCCTCCACCGCCCGGATCAGGTCGTCGCTGCCGATCTGCTTGAGCACATAGCCGCATGCCCCGGCCGCGATGGCGTCGAACAGCATCTCGTCCTCTGCGTACGAGGTCAACATGACGACCTTGGTCTCGGGTGCCTGCTCGACGATTTTCCGGCAGGCATCAATGCCGCTCCCACCCAACAACCGGATGTCCATCACCACAACATCCGGCTGAAGAAGCAGCGTTTTTTGAACAGCTTCCTTCGCAGTGGCGGCCTCGTCGATGACCGTGAAATCAGGATAACGATCAAGGAGCGTACGCAGGCCGAGCCGGACCACTTCGTGATCGTCCACGATGATGATTTTGAGTGTCATACCACCTCTCGACGAAATACGCAATGCATGATGCGTGATGCGTGATGCGTAAACCATGAAGCGCGATCTGCAGAGTACGGTCACGTGTCACGCAGCACGCATGGGGCCTAGTAGGGCACGGTGAGAATCAAGGTCATGCCTCTATTTGGGGCAGTGTCGATGTCCAGCATACCGTCGAGCAAACGCGCTCGCTCGCGGATGTTGCGCAATCCCTGTCCTTTGTTGATCGGCAGCGCCGGGAGTCCAATGCCATCGTCGGAGATGCGGAGCTGCAGCGCATTGACGCCGTACCGCAGACGCACCTCGACCTGCCGGGCCTGTGCATGCCGGGCCGCGTTGGTCAAAGCCTCGCGGGCGATCTGAAAGATGTGCTGCCGGCGCTCGGCCCCCAGCGGTCGAGTGTCCTCGCCCTCTACGATAAACTTGGTCACCAGCAGCGTGTTGACCCGAAAGTCCCTGATCATCTTGTTCAGGCCTGTCTCAAGGTCATCGTGCGGCATCTCGCCACGCAGGTCAAAGATGTAGCGTCGAATGTCCTGGATGGTTTGGTTCAGGCTGCCGATCGCGCGCGTCAGTTGGCCCTGCGCAACCTCCGGCTCATCGGAGATGCTGTGCCAGGCTCCCTCCAGCATGAGCCCGGCGGCGTAAATGGACTGGATGATGCCATCGTGCAGCTCACGCCCGATGCGTTCGCGCTCACGGGCCAATGCCTGCATTCGCTCCACGCTCTCCAGCCAGAGTTCGACCTCGTTCAAGACGACACCCAGCGCCCGCACGACCCCATACGTGATGGCGATGCCACACAAGCCCCGGAGGAGCGCGATCGGAATGCCCACCGCCTGCAAAAGTACTTCCTGGTTAAGCCAACTCGCGGGGAAAAAAGGTGCAGCCGGGCCGATCAGCCCTCCGAACAAGGCGAAGAATCCGAGAGCCAACCCGGTAACACGCACCAGGAGCTTGACCAGCGGCAGCCGTTCCGGTTCGATCGTGCGGTAGGTCTGGCGGCGCAGCCCCCACGCCCCGAGCAGACCGCCGGGGAGTGCCAGCCCGTATCGTGCAGCGATCTCGCCGCCGAGCCACACCTGGTCCGAAGGCACGCTGGCCAGGCGAGCGACGACCAAACCGACCAACCCCACCATAAGGACACCGCCGGCCAATGCCCACTGCTTCCACTTTCTCTCGTCAGGCGGCACATAGGTCTGCAAGGCAAAAGCCAGCAGGAACATGTAGCCAATGACCATCAGGAACAGCCGCGACCAAGCGAGCCACGGATGCGGAGCATCCCAAGACACGAACCACGCGGAAATCCAGGCTACCAACGCCTCACAAAACCCAAAGACCGCCAGACGTGGAAGAGCACGGGCGATCTCCAGCCGTACACCTCGGCGGGCGAGGAAGACGATTGAGAGGCCCAGCACGAAAAAGGCCTGACCATGTAAAAGTTCCAGCACCAACTGATGAGCGGCGAGAGTATCTCGCAGCCATGTCATCCGATAATCCAACCTTTCCTCTTATATTCTTCTGTTTAATTATACCAGCGATGTCCCTTTGGGGCAAGACGTGGTGCCAATCCTCCATTGCACAGCGGACTCGGCACGGGCACTCCGGCGCTGGGACCGGATTCCGGCGGGCGAACTCGCGCGCTTTGCTATCCCACACAGTGAAACGGCGGGCATCCGAATGTACGTGGATGACCGCCGGTACGCCCGGACGCTCGCCACTGGGAGCGAGTCAGGCGTGAGGGTAACGCCCTCAGAGCGCGCGCTCGTAGATGCGGTGCGCCTTGTAAAAGTCTGCCCCCAGCGCCTCCATTTCATGCACCATCTTTGTGTTGCGCTCATTGACCTGTACGATATCGGCGTGCAGGAATTCACGCTCCCTGAAGACCTTGTATAGCTCAGCGTATAGGACGGCGTTTACACCCAGCCCTTGGTACTTGGGGAGGACGCCGCCCCCGTTAAAGTTGACCCAACAGGTGTGCCTGGACTCCCAGAGGAGCAGCGCCCAGCCGAACGGCCACAGCCGCCCCTTGCAGCGTTGTAACGCTGCTGAAACGTCAGGAAAGCCCAGCGCAAAGCCGATGATCTCGTCCCCCTTGGCAACGAGCTTGACCAACTCCGGCTGGGTCAGGTCAATGATCCGCTGGGCGATCTTCCTGGCATCGTCGCCAGTCATGGGGACAAACTCTCGGTTCTCTGAGAAGGCGGCGTTGTAGGCCTCGATCACCCGGGGAGCGATGGCCCGCAACTCGTCCTTGCTCTCAAAGCAAAGTACCTGGAATCCCCTGCGCTCTTTTATCTTTTCCGCAATGCGACAGATTCGCTCCGGCAAACAAAAGTCCCCTGGCACGTAGCAGGAGTAATAGTCGGTCTGCTTGTGGAATCCCGAGTCCTTGATGAAAGCGTCATAGTACGGATAGTTATAGGCGATGCCCATCGCCGGCCGGTGTTCAAAGCCCTTGACCAGGACGCCCAAGCCGTCGCCAGGGAGGAGCCCATCCGGGCCGCTGATCCCCTCCAAACGCCGGTGCCGTGCCCAGTCGAACGCAGCGGCAAAAAGCGCCCGGGCGACCTCGATGTCCTCCACTGTCTCAAACAAGTAGAAGAAGGCACCCTGCTTGTCCCGGTAGGCGTTGCGTCTGCGCGGCTCCAGCACGGCGATGCGCCCGACCACCTCGCCACGCTGGAGCGCCAAGAAAAAGTCGGCATCGGAGTGGCGGTAGAAGGGGTGGCGCTCCCGGTCCAGTTGCTTGCGCGCGCTGGAGACCAACGGTGGTACCCACTGGGGGCAGCCTCGATACAGGCGAAACGGAAACTGGACAAACCGTTTCGCGTCCCCTGGCTCAGTAGTATCTACCTTGTGAATCTCTACCATCCGTAACCCCTTGGCCCATCATGCCTGGGCGGCGAAGAAACCGGCCGCCAGCACCCCCGGCCCGGCATGGACGACGATGGCAGGGGGCACCTCGTAGATAGGCACATTCGGCACGTCTATCGCTGCGGCAAAGTCGGCCGCCAGGGCCTGTGCCTCCGCCTCAGCGTCAGCGTGCATGAGGCAGAGATGAGCCTCGCCGCTGTGGGGGCACTCCTCCAAGACCAGTTCCCGCAGCCGGGCCAGCGCGCGTCGTGCTGTGCGCTGCTGTTCTAACGGCTCCACTTGCCCATCCTGCAGCGTGAGGATGGGCTTGACGTGCAATACCCCTCCCAGGAGCGCTTTCGCCCCGCCGATGCGCCCGCCCCTGTGCAGGTATTCCAGCGTATCCACCACAAAGTACGTACGCTGGCGGGCCATTAGATCGCGCACGCGGGCCACGATTGTGTCGGCGTCAGCGCCCTCACGGGCCCATCGGGCAGCCAGAAGGACCATCTCGCCCAGCGGGCCACCGATCGCGCGGGTATCGATCACGCGTATATCGGCAGCGGGAAAATCCTGCGCGGCGACACTGGCGGATCGGACAGTGCCGCTCAGCTCGGTAGAGGGATGCAGGCAGATGACCGTGTGGCCCTCCGCGACCAATCGCTCGAAGATGGGGGTGTACAAGGCCGGGGGCGGTGCGGCGGTCTTGGGCAGGACGGGCGACGCACGCAGTCTCTCCAGGAAGGTGTGAGTGTCCATCTCGGTGTCATCCCGATACGACTCCTCGCCGAATATGATGATCTGCGGCAGCATCGGGATCTCGCCTTCCTCGGCCACGTGGAGAGGAAGGCTGGAGAGGGTATCAGTCACGATCTTGACCATCAGGCTCGCCTCCTGTGCAGCCATGGCGTTCAACCGGACAACCTACTGCTCATGCTACAACCCTGACAATACGAAAAGGATGCGACCGGCCTCGTGTCCACCCGCTCATCCCGACCTTGTGCTACCGCTCCAGAAGAATGGTTACGGGGCCGTCGTTGTGGATCTCGACCAGCATGTCCGCGCCAAAGACGCCGGTCTCGACGGGCACGCCGTGGTTCCGCAGCGCCCGGGCAAAGTACTCCACCAGCGGCTCGGCCACCTCCGGTGGAGCGGCATCCGTGAAGCCCGGGCGGCGGCCCTTGCGAGCGTCGGCGTAAAGCGTGAACTGGGAGATAACCAGCGCCGCGCCGTCCACGTCCAGCAGGCCGGCGTTCATTTTGCCCGCGCGGTCCTCAAAGATCCGCAGGCCAGCGATCTTGCGCGCCAGCCACTCGGCCCGTTCTTCTGTGTCGCCGTGGGTGACACCCACCAGCACGACGACGCCCCGCTCAATCGCGCCGATGACCTGGCCCCCCACGCTCACCGAACCCCTGCTCACTCGCTGTACGACTGCCCGCATCTACGGCCCCTGCTTTCCGGCTCAATCGAGCAACCGTTTCTCACCCGCCAGTGACTGTAGCTCCTGGATATTCTGGGTGGCTTCAAGACAGCCCAGGTACCTCCCTTCCGCGTCTCTCAGGGCATAATACTCGATGAGCACCTTCTGTTTCTCGCCGCCAATCGAGAGGTCGATCCAAAAGCGTGCTCTGTCCCGGGTGCCTGCCTTCATCTCCTCCAAGAGCTGCTCAACCTTGTGCAGGCTCTTCTTGGGATGGCAGTCACGCACGTCCCTGCCCACGACTCCAGCGGGCCGCTTGAAGATTCTCGTGTCGTGCTTGTTCCACGCCAGTACCTTGTCGTTCTGGTCAATCACCGAGAATTCAAATGGGACGGTCTCCAGCAAGGCTTCCAACACGGTTTCGGGTAGTTTGCCGATCATTTCATTATCCTCCCTGGGGTTCACGTTCCCTCAGTAGAACGGTGTGCCTTCACTCCTCGTGCGCGTCCCCGCCACTCCTCGACGGGAAAGCGATCCTCGTTACGATCCAGTTTGGCCAGCACTACTGTGCTCACGTCCACGCCCAGCGCGTTTGCCAGGCTGATCCCGTAGATGAGCACGTCCGCCAGTTCGTCGGCCACAGCAGCTCGCTTCGCCTCGTCCTGCACGGCATCTACGGCCTGCTCGATCGTGAGCCACTGGAAGTGCTCCATCAGTTCGGCAGCCTCGATGGCAATGGCGACGCTCAAGTTCTTGGGGGTGTGGAACTGTTCCCAGGCGCGGGCGGACACAAATCCAGCCACACGCTGGCGCAGGTCAGCGACGGTGGTGTCGTTGTCCTTCATGGGACAAGTCACCGCAGGTTCACGGTAGCCCTGCCGCCGCCTTGACCTCGGTGATGGTCTCGGCGGCGATGACGGACGCCCGGCGGGCACCATCAGCCAGGATGTCCCACACGCGATCGGGGTCTGCGGCCAGAGCTGCCCGCCGCTCGCGGAAGGGAGCAAAGTAGGCGGCCAGGTTCTTGGCGAAGAGCCGCTTGCACGCCACGCAACCGATGGCCGCAGAACGGCAATCCGTCTCGATCTGCGCCACATCGTCGGGCGAGAAGAAATCGTGCAAGGTGAAGACGTTGCATACCTCTGGATGGCCAGGATCTGTGCGATAGCGGCGGGCCGGGTCGGTGACCATCTGCATCACCTTCTTCTGAATTTCCTCCGGCGAGGCGGCTATTTCGATGTGGTTGTTCAGCGACTTGCTCATCTTCTGCTGGCCGTCAAGCCCCAGCACCTTGGGAAAGTCGGTGAACTTGGCCTGCGGCTCGATCAACAGGTCGCCAAAGTGGTGGTTGAAGCGACGCACGATCTCCCGGGTGAACTCCAGATGGGGAGCCTGGTCCACTCCCACCGGGACCGTGTCGGCCTTGTAGAGGGTGATGTCGGCAGCCATCAGCACCGGGTAGCCCACCAGCCCGTAGTTGACGTTATCTGGATGCTGGCGTACCTTCTCCTTGAACGTGGGCAACCGGGTCAGCCAGCCCAGGGGGGTCGCCATCGATAGCATGAGATGCAACTCGGTCACCTGTGGCACGTGGGACTGGACAAAGATGATCGTGCCGCGTTCGGGATCCATGCCGGCAGCCAGCCAGTCCAGCGTCATCTCGTACGTCCAACTGCGTAACCGATCGGTGTCCTCGAGCGTGGTCAGCGCGTGCAGATCCACGACGCAGTAGATGCAGTCGTAATCGTCCTGCAACGCGACATAGTTGCGGATGGCGCCCAGGTAGTTGCCCAGGTGCTGGCGGCCGGTGGGCCGAGCGCCGGAAAAGACGCGGCCTTTCTTGTTGCTCATGGTGTCGGATATTCCTCCATCTGGTCTATGCCCTGGTAGTGTACCACAGGAGCAGCGGGGGAGCAAGGAACTCACTGCGCTACCACAAAGGCGATGGCGTGTTCGCGGGTGTGGGATAGGCTGATGGCCCACTCGGTCAGCCCGAGTTCACCAGCACGCTCAGCGGCGCGGCCATAAAGATGGATGAGCGGCTTGCCCCGTGGGTCGCCGATGACCTCCACGTCCCGCCAATCGATGCCATCGCGGGCGATCATCCGCATGCCCACGCCCAGCGCCTTGGAGGCAGCCTCCTTGGCAGCGAAACGGGCCGCAAGCTCCGCGGTGCGCCCCCGGCAATACGTAATCTCGGCCGGAGTGAAGACACGCTCCAAGAATCGATCGCGGTAGCGCTGCAGCACCCGCTCAAGGCGGGCGATCGTGACCAGGTCAACGCCGACGGTAAGCATAGAACGTAATACGTGATGCGTGATGCCTGAAGCGTGATGCGTGAAACGGCAGCGGGTATCACGGTGCGGGAGGACCGGCAATGCTCAGGGCATATGCGTCAGGGTCGAGCCAGCGCTGTGCGACGGCCTGCACTTGCTCGGCGGTGATCGTCCCGATCAGGTCCGCGTATCGCTGCAAGTAGTCCAGGCCCAGGCTGTAACGCTCCATGTCAAGAATGGCCTGCGCTACCCCCCCGTTGGTCTCCAGGCGCAGGGGCAGACTGCCCGTAATAAACGCCTTGTTGTCCTCCAACTCGTCCTCGCCCACCGGCTCCTCGCAAATGCGGCGAATCTCGACGCGGATGCCGGCGATGGCTGGCTCGACGTTGACCGGGTTGACGCCAGCGATGACGTGCCACGGGCCAGGGCCAGGACCACCGGCCACGCGACTGAACGAATAGTAGGCCAGCCCCTGCTCGTCGCGCACGTTCTCCCCCAGCCGGCCCATCAATCCAAAGACGCCCAGGATTGTGTTGCACACGAGTGCATCCAAAAAGTCCGGCGCGGCACGCGGAGGGCCGGGATAGCCCAGGACGATGTCCGATTGCGTCTTGCCGGGAATGGAAGTGGTACGCGCACGAACCTCGGTGATGTGGGGAACTTGGGGGAGTGGATCACGCGTGTAGGTGCGGCCCTCCCAATCGCCGAAGGTGGCCTCAACCTGCGCCAGAGCGTCAGCCGTCTTCACCGCCCCCACCAGGACGACGACCATCCCCTGCGGGCCATAGCCGCCGGCGTAGAACTCAGCCAGGTCGTCACGGCCAAGCCCGCTCACCGTCGCGGTGTAGCCGAGGAGACTTTTAGAATAGGGATGCTCTTGAGGGTAGGCCAGTTCGTAGAAAGCAAGGCTGGCCATGCGCCCGGTGTCGTGGGCGCGTTCCTCCAGGTCAGTGAGGATCTCGCCGCGCAATTTCTCGACGCCATCGTGCGGGAAGGTAGGATGGCGCAGCACGTCGGCGAGGATGTCGAGCACCAACGGCAGGTCCTCGACCAGGCTCTTGGTGCCAAAACCAGTGGTGTGAGTACCTCCACCGACGCCCACGTTGGCGCCGACCGATTCCATCTCCTCGTAGATTTGTTCAAAGGTGCGATGTGCGGTGCCACGCATCAGAGCACTGGCCGTAAAGGCGGCCAGTCCAGCCTGCTCCGACCGTTCGTCGTAGGCCCCTACGGGTAAATAACCGCCTATGACGACCGACGGGCTGTTGTGGTTCTCGCGCACCAGCACGGTGATGCCGTTGGACAGTTCGTGGCGTGTGATATCTTGAGGGCCAGGTATAGACATAGGTCTCCTCTCGCGGTTTCAGGTTTCAGGTTTCACGTCTCAGGTTCACGCAACCTGAAACCTGAAGCGTTGCAACGTGAAACTAATTTCCTTGCGGCACATACCATCCCACGGTGCGATTCGATCGGTGGAGGTACTTTTGTGCCACGCGTTGCACGTCCTCGACGGTGACAGTACTGAGGTTCGCGATATAGTTCTCAAACCAGGCATAATCGGCAAAGATCTCGCTGAAGCCGATCCACATCGCCTGCCCGGTGACGGACTCGCTGGAATAGGCAAATTGCGCCTTGGCCTGCTTGATCGCCTTGTCCAATTCTTCCTGCGCAACCGGTTCCGCGACCACGCGCGCCAGTTCTGCCTCCAGCGCCTCTTCCACCTCGGCCAGCGTATGGCCGGCGCGAACGGTGGCCGAGAGGCCGTAGACAAAGGGATCAACGGTCGGGACCAGTGTACCCGATATGGTCGTCGCCAGTTCCGTCTCCACCAGTGCCCTGTATAGGCGGCTGCTCTTGTTGGTCAGGCCGCCGCCGAAGAACGTCAGACCACTGGCCCCAGTGAGAGCGGCGTCGAGCGCGGTCAGCGCGAAGAAGTCGGGTTCGTGGACGGTGGGGGCGCGGAACACCATCTGGAGGTAGGCGACGTTGCTCTGCTCCTCCACGACCACCCGCCGCTCCCCCCTCTGTGGTGGCTCGCCAGCGTTCATCGGAGGTACGCCCAGGCCATCTGGAATTGACCCAAAGTGCTGCTCGATCATTCGCAGCATTTCACCGGCTTCAAAGTCACCCACCGCAACAACAAGTGCATTCCCAGGTTTGTAGTAGGTGTCATAGTGCGCGTAGAGTTGATCGCGGGTCATGGTCTCCAAGTCGCACAGGTGGCCGACGGTGTCGTTGCCGTACGGGTGCACACGGAAAGCGGCGCCCATCACTTCTTCGTTGAGCAGAAACTCGGGGTCGTTCTCGGCCCCCTGCCGCTCACTGATAATGACGGTACGCTCGGCAGCAACCTCATCAGGATCGAAAACCGCGTTGACCATGCGGTCGGCCTCAATACGCAGGGCCAACTCGATGCGCGCGGTGGGCAGCGTGGCCAAGTAGGTGGTGAAATCGTACCATGTCATGCCATTAAACACACCGCCCTCGCGCGCGATGGCCTTTTCCGCCGCACCCTTGGGGAACATCTGTGTTCCCTTGAAGAGCATGTGCTCGACCCAGTGAGAGATACCGGTGATCCCTGTGTGTTCATTCCGACTCCCCACCCGATACCAGACCCAGAAACTGGCCACCGGAGCGGTGTGTGCCTCTTTGATCAGCACGGCCAGTCCGTTGGATAGTTGTGTATTGACAAAGTCATTGATCTTGTCCATCCCTCTCCTTGTCCTCGTAGCCCGGGACTACGCCTGTAGAAGTCCAGTTCTACGCCTTGCGTCTGTCATTCCGACGTTCCCGCCTTCGGAAGATCAACCGCAGCGGGGTGCCGGGGAACTCGTAGGCCTCCCGCAACCGGTTCTCCAGGTAACGCTCGTAACTGAAATGCACCAGGTCAGGATCGTTGACGTGGAAGACAAAGGTCGGCGGGTCCACGCCGGGCTGGCTGACGTAGTAAATCTTGAGCCGCTTACCGCGCTTGCTAGGTGGCGCGTGGCGTGCAAGCGCGTTCTGCACCAGACGGTTAAGGTCCCCGGTGGAGATGCGTCGGAAACGGGCCTCTCGCACAGCCAACGCCGTCGGCACGACCTTGTGCACCCGCTGCCCCGTGAGTGCGGAGATGAAAAGCACGGGTACATAATCGAGGAAGCGCAGGGTCTCACGTACCCATCTGGTATACTCGGCCACAGTGTGGGTATCCTTCTCCACCGCGTCCCACTTGTTGATCAGCACCACCACACTGGCCCATTCATCGAGGATGAAACTGGCCACGTGTGCGTCCTGGGCAGTGACACCCTCAACGCCGTCGATCACCAACAACGCGACGTCGGCCCGTTGGATCGCCCGCAACGCCCGCAGCACACTGTAGCGCTCTACGTCACGCCCGATCTTGCCGCGTCGTCGGATGCCGGCTGTGTCGATCAAGGTGATGGGTGTACCCTCCCACTCCAGATATGTGTCAATGGCATCGCGGGTAGTACCGGGGACAGGACTGACGATCGCCCGCTCCTCACCAAGCAACTTGTTCAGGAGTGATGACTTGCCCACGTTAGGTCGGCCGACGATGGCCAGCTTGATACTCTCATCCTCGGCCTCGGGTTCGGAGGGAGGCAGCGCCTCGACCACGTCATCCAACAGGTCGGCAACGTCGGTGCCGTGTAGGGCGGAGATGGGGTACACCGTTCCCAGACCCAGGCCATAGAACTCGAGCGCAGTCTGGCGCAGGCCAGGGTTGTCCGCCTTGTTGGCAGCCAGAAAGATCGGACAACGGGCGCGGCGCAAGATGTCGGCCACCTCGCGGTCCCCAGCGGTCAGGCCACCGGCAGCATCGGTCAGAAAGATGATCGCATCCGCATCATAGATCGCCTGTTCAGCCTGGGCGCGCATCAGCGGAATAAAGGGAGCCGAGTCCTGTGCCAGCACACGTTCAGGGCCAGGCCGCCTCCCAGCCGCGACAGCATCGGACAATATCTCAATACCGCCAGTGTCTACCACGGTGAAGGCAATGCCGTTCCACTCAGCAGGAGCGACCAGCCGGTCACGCGTCGTACCCGGCTGGTCGTGCACTACCGCCAGCCGCTGCCCGACGATGCGGTTGAAGAGAGTCGATTTCCCCACGTTGGGTCGGCCTACAAGGGCCACAATTGGCATGTACTCACCTCGATTGCTGACCTCACTCGGCTTCAGTGGCGACCTCAGTCGGCGTGAGCGTCGTTGAAGCGAGGATCTCTACCTGGACCGTGGCAGGGTTGATGCTCTGAGCGGTCACCCTTTCCGGCACTACCACCTGCGGTTCAATCTGATGTGTCCCGATGGGCAGTTTGAACAGGTCCAGGACGATGCGCACATCGCCGGCCTCGAGTGCCTCCAGGACAGGCAGAGGGCCGCCCAGAATCACTTGAACGGTCTCCGGCGAGACGTTGGCTGCGAGGCCCGGCCCCAGGCCCTGCGCCTCTGGAGTGACCTCCACGGTCAGGCTGCTGGGGATAGGCTCTATGGAGACCCGTACCTCCACTTGCTGGCCTGAGACGATCGCGACGTTTGGGGGCACGTTGAGTGCGGGTCGGTCGATCACGTCAGCCTGCGCTCCCTCGACATTTATCGGTGCAGTCTCAATAAAGCCGGGGAGGGCGGAGATGACACCGGGAGTGCCGAAGACAGTGACGGTGGGTGGCTCGACGAAGATGTAGGGGTTAGAGTAGCCGGGAGCGATGTTCCCTTCGAGAACAACCTTGACGGCCAAGGCACGGTAGTAGCCTGAAGGTTCGATGGGGATGCGCACCTTGACCCTTTCGGGCATCAACGTGACGTGGGGGACGGACTGACCTTCGCTGTCCCGGAGTTGCAGCGGGAATTCCCCTTCAATGTCGGCGTTGGCGTCCTGCACGGAAATCGCCGTGACGGTTTCGACAACCCGAGTGACATAGGAGCTGGGTCCGCGCACGGTCACCTGGCGCGGATCTACGACCCACGTTCGCTGGAGGTAGCCCAAAGCTGGTTCGCCATCGATTTCCACACGGACGGGTATCGACCGCTCGGCTCTGGAATCCAGTTCGAGGGTTACGTACTCGGGCTCAACGAGAATCACCCGCGAGGGGTGTTTGCTCAACTCCACCTGTACAGGCACCTGGTGGACCCCGCTGCTCGGGCCTATCAGGTCGACGGTGGCAGTGAAATCACCAACCGTGAGCGCCTGCAGCACTGACCTGGGGGCGTGGACTGTAACCTGAACGCGCTCATCAAACTCCCCTACAATGAGCATCCCCTCCGGCAGATCAGGTGGCACAACCGGGATGGGCTGGCTATAGCGTTCATCCAGCGTGGGATCCTCCTCCTCCACGGCCACGACCCAGGCCAATGCGGCCAGGACGAGCGCCAGAATCATCAGGGGTAAAGCGCTTCCGATCCAACGCAGTGCCGCTCTCACTACTTGCTCCTCCCTGCTGTCCGCCGCATCCGGGCATTCTTCCGTGGCCATGCTCGTTCCAGCACAGGCTGGAAGAACGCCTTCAGCACTACCTCCAACCGTTTGGCGTCCAGATTGCGGATGATGCGAGCATTGTGCGCAATGGAGATGGACCCGCGCTCCTCGGAGACGACGACGGCGATGGCGTCGCTCTCCTCCGTCACGCCAATGGCGGCCCGGTGGCGCAGCCCTAATTGTCGATCTGCCAGGAAGGCCGTGGACAGAGGCAGCACGCAGGCAGCGGCCAAGACCCGCCCGCGCCGCACGATGACAGCTCCGTCGTGCAGCATGGTATGAGGATCAAAAATAGTGACCAGCAGGTCAGTAGTGATGGTGGCATCGAGGGGGACGCCGCTATCTACAAACTCCTGCAGACCTGTCTCTCGCTCCAGGACGATGAGCGCACCGTGCCGTCGCTCAGCGAGAATGCGGCAAGCCTGCGCAATCGCAGTCAGAGCCTGTTCCAGGCTGGCCCGGTTGCCCGTCGCCTTTCCAAACAACGTTCCGGCTCGCCCCAGCCGCTCTAGCGCCCGGCGCAGTTCCGGCTGAAAGACAACAGGGATAGCCACGAGCAGCGCTGGCAACGCCTTTTGCGTCAACCAACCGAAAGCACGGAAGCGTATCAGGCCGCTCAACAGAGTAACCAGGATGATCAGGAATATCATGCCACGCAGCAAGGGTACAGCCCGAGTGCCGCGTACCAGATACAGCAGCCAGAAGAAAATGAAGGCTACCAGCAGGATATCGAGAACGTCTATCCGGTTGAGCCTTTGCAAATACCATAAAAGATCGGCCACTAGTTAAATCCCTGGTCCCAGTTTTCAGTCAGAGCCACGGTCGCCAAGTTGATCGAGCAGTTGCTGATAGGCCACGACATTGGGGGGTTGGAGTGCAATGATGGCCCGGATGGTTGCCTTGGCGTCCTCATACCGCTCGGCCTCCAATTGCAGATCGCCCAGTCTGTCCAGGTGCACCAGGGCCTGATCGGCGTGACCCGCATCAAGATGCACCTGCGCCAGGCGGGTGCGTAACGGAATATCATCAGGACGCTCGCGGACTGCGTCTTCCAGGATGGCAAACACTCGCTGGGTATTGCCACTGTCTTGATAGATTCTCACGAGGCTATCCAGCTCGACGATTGCCAGCTCGGGCCGATCGAAGCGATAGTAGAGATCCATCAGTGTTGAACGAGCCTGCTCGTCGTCGGGCGCAAGTGTGCGGATCTGCTCATAGACCCCGACGGCGCGTCTCCAGTCCACGCGCTGCATATAAATATCACCGATTTTGTGCAGGATGCGCACCCTCCATCCGCTCTCAGAGGAACCCCGCGGCGCCAACTCTAGCGCTTCCTGGTACGTCTCACGCGCTTGATCTATCTGCGCCAGATTATGGTAAGTATCAGCCAGGATCAGATAATGCTCCAACGCCTTGTCGATTTCCCCGTGGCTGACAAGCAGGTCAATCAACTTGGCTCGCACCACGGTGTCCATCGGCGTTAACTTTAGTGCACGCTGGTAAATCGCCGTAGCTGCGCGCAAGCTGCCGCGCATTCGGTAGGCATCGGCGATGACGACCAACTTGGACACCGCTTCGTTCACCTTCTCCATCGCCACCAGCACTTGGGCCTGTTGCCGATGGATGGGCAGGTAGGTGGGTGCAAGCCCCAGGGCATAGTAGCATTCCTCCAGTGCAGCGTAGGACATGCCGCGCCTGGCGTACTCCTGAGCCAGGACGATCGATTCGAGAACACGTTCTGACTCTGGGATAGTCAGCATTTCGGCCAGACTCAAGACCGGCCCTTCCTGGGCTATTGCGTCGAGCTGTCGGCGCACCTCGACGACCCGATTCTTCCACCCGCTCTCGCTGAGGAAATCAACCAGCGAACTGGTGAACGCCGAAGCTTGCTCCCGCTCGCCCTTGCCGACGTACCTGTGGGCCAGGCTCCTATAGAGTTGGGCCAGGTCATCCGCCTGTTTGCGCTGGACAGTGGCCACATCGATGATTTTGAGCACCTCGATAAACTTCTCCAGCGCCTCGTTGATGCGCCCTTGGGCACGATAGCACTCGCCCAGCGCAAAGTAGCTGCCCAGCATGTATTCGGGCAGAGACATCACACGCTCGAACTGAGAGATGGCGGCGTCGAAACGTGTCTTCTCCTGATACAGCAGGCCAAGATTAAAGTGCACAGCGGGCTTTTCCACCCGTGCCCTGATCACCTGCTCGTAGGCGGCAATCGCCTCGTCGGTTTTTCCCCTGGTCTGGAAATCAATCGCCCGGCTGATCAAGGCATCAATCTCTGCCTTGCTGAGCCGAGAAGCTCCAGCGGAACGTGCTGCACCCTCTTCCTCCTCAAAGAAGCTCTCGGCGAGTTCGGAGAGTGCCTTCTGGCGGGTGACCTCAATGAGGCTGCCCCGCTCCTGGTCAGATTCGACCGTGACGTCGAAATCGAGCGTGGCAGAGCCAACTGCCCCCTCCATACCCACAAGCTGCTCAGCTTCTTCGTGGAGAGCGTCAGCCTCCGATTCGACGGCGCGCTGTGCGCCATAGCGCAGGTCGTCGAGTGCAGCCAGCACTTTGGGATCGTGCGGGGCCAACTTGAGGGCATACTGACTGGCCTGTACGGCGTACTCATGCTGCCCCTGTGCCCGGTATATGTGCGCCAGGGCCAAGCACTCGTGCACCGCCTCACGCACCTGACCGTGGCGATGATAATACTGGAGCAACTGCCCGTGAGCCTTAAGGCAATCGGGATACGCACGAACGGCATCCTGCCAGCGTTCGAGCGCCAACTGGGGGGCCTGCTGTTGACTCAGGTAGCGCTCGGCCGAGTCCAGGTATGCTGCGGCAGCCTCCTCCCCCAGGCCCATTTGCTCCCGCACCTCGCCTATGCGCTCATAGATCACGGGATCATCCGGCGCAAGGTCGCTGGCTCGCTGGTAAGAATCTAAGGCAGCCTCGGGCTGGCCTGCGCCAGAGTAGGCCAACCCCAGACCAGTGAGCACACCGACATCGTCGGAGAACTCTTCCAATGCGCGCTGGTAGGCCTCAATCGCCTGGTCCCAGTTCTTGTCCCAGGCAGCATTGGCGCCCGCCTGCATTGCCTCCTCAAAGACCTCGCGATTCCTGGCCACAATCCTGTCCTTCCAGCTATCTCATCAGCTCCACCAGGATAGCTTTTTGCGCGTGCATACGGTTCTCGGCCTGATCCCACAGCACCGAGTGCGGGCCATCGCAGACTGCGTCGGTGATCTCATGCCCTCGATGGGCCGGCAGGCAGTGCATGACGATGACATCCGGCTTGGCCTCCGCAACCAACACTTTGTTGACCTGGTAGGACGCAAAGATACGGGCCCGCTCCTCGGCTTCACCCTCCTGCCCCATCGAGGCCCACACGTCGGTATAGATCACGTCAGCTCCAGTGACCACCTCGTGAGGGTCGTGGGTTGCCAGCAGGTGGCTGCCGCTAGCGGCAGCGAACCGCTGCCCTAGCGCCCACACGTCGGGAGCAAGTTCATAGCCCTGCGATCCAGCGATGGCAAAGTCCATCCCCAGCAAGGTCGCGCCGAAGAGAAGTGAGGCCGCCACGTTGTTGCCGTCGCCGACAAAGGCCAGCCTGCGTCCCCCCAGGTCCCAGCCTTTTCGCTCGATGATGGTAAGGAAATCGGCCAGACCCTGGCACGGGTGGTTGTAATCGGAGAGGCCGTTGATGACAGGCACGCGGGAGTATTCCGCCAACGTGAGCACGTCGGCGTGGTCAAAGACACGCACCATGATGCCGTCCAGATAGCGGGACAGGACGCGAGCCACGTCAGGTACGCTTTCCCGCTTGCCCAGTTGAATCTCGAAGGGAGAGAGATAGAGCGCCTGCCCACCCAGGTGGTGCATTCCCACCTCGAAAGAGACACGGGTCCGCAGAGAGGGCTTCTGAAAGAGCATACCCAGCGTCTTTCCTTCGAGTAAGGGACGGTTGCCGCCGGCCTTCCACTCCTCTTTCAGTTCAACCGCCAGTTTGAGCAGATCTAGGAGTGCATCAGGCGTCAGGTCCGTCAGACTGAGAAAGTGGTCCATTCCTGCCTCCGGTGGAATCTGTGATTGCAAACAAGTATACCACAAGCGACGTAGGAATAAAAGCGAGCAAAGAGGAGAATTCACAGTGGCACAAGAGTCGGCTCAGAACTCCATCGCCCGGCGGGCAGCGCGCCAAAGGTTAACACGGATCTGTTTCTCGTCACGGCCGAATTGGCGCAAGATCGCCCTTATCCGCGCCCGCCGAGAGGTCAAGCCCCGGGGACACAGGGGGGCATCAGGGAATCCAGCCGCCCGCCCGTAGCGGGCTAGTTCTTTCTCGGTTAGGTAGATCAGAGGACGTATGACAGTCACAGCACCGTCGAAGAACTCAACGCGGGGGACCATTGTCTCCAGTCTGCCACTGAACATCAGGTTCAGAAGCGTCGTGGCGGCCGCGTCGTCGGCGTGGTGGCCGAAAGCCAGCTTGCTGCAACCCAGCGCGACTGCAGAGGTGAAAAGAGTCTTACGCCGGTTCCACGAGCAGCGAAAGCAGTTGAGCGGCAGCGGTTCCTCCGGCGGCAACTCCAATAGGGAGAAGTGATACTCAACGCCGAGTCTTCGAAACCAGGGCTCCAGTTCAGGACGCAGGTCGGAGAAGCCAGCCGACGTACCGACGACGTGGAGGGCGGCCAATTCGTACCAATAGGGCACCTTGCGCTGGTGGCGGCGGAGTAATTGAAGCAGCGCCCGGCTGTCCTTCCCACCAGAGACCGCCACCGCCACCCGGTCACCCTCGTCGATGAGGTCGAACTCGCCGATGGCCCGAGTCACCTCTTTGAGAAGGTAGAAGGCTAGCCGCGCCGAGTCAGATGCGCCCAAAGCCCAACCTCTAAACCCCGAACTTGAGGCCCCCAGCTTGTGGATTGGGATTTGGGATTTTGCTCATTTGACCTCCCGCCCCTCGTACTGCCGCCTGTAGTACTCCTGGTAGTGCCCGCCGCTCTTGATAGGCCGCCACCACCACTCGTTCTCGACGTACCAGCGCGTCGTTTTCTCGATGGCTTCCTCGCAGGAATGGGCCGGTTCCCACCCCAGGGCGCAGATCTTGATCACGTCAAGCGCATACCGCCGGTCGTGACCAGGCCGGTCGTTGACCGGCTGGATGAGGCTTTCCGGCTTGCCCAGCAGTTTCAAGATCAGGCGGGTCATGTCGATGTTGTGCATCTCAGTACCGGTGCCGACGTTGTAAATGCCGCCGATCTCCCCTTTGTGCAGCACCAGGTCAATCGCCTCGCAGTGATCCAATACGTACTGGTAATCGCGCACCTGCAACCCATCGCCGTAGAGCGGCAGCGACAGGTTGTCGATTGCGTTGGTGACAAAGAGCGGCACAACTTTCTCGGGGTACTGATAGGGGCCGATGTTGTTTGCTCCACGCGTGATGGTGACCGTCAGGCCATACGTGACGTAGTAGGCGTTGACCATCAGATCGGCGCTAGCCTTGCTGGCAGCGTAGGGGCTGCGCGGGGCCACGGGGTCGCTCTCTTTCGAGGCCCCATGCGGCACGTGGCCGTACACTTCGTCTGTAGAGACCTGATGATAGCGCTCCAGCCCAAACTCGCGGGCCGCCTCCAGAAGCACGTAGGTGCCGTAGACGTCGGTCTTGATGAACGTGTCGGGGTCCATAATAGAGCGATCGACGTGAGTTTCTGCGGCAAAGTTGATGATAGTGTCCACATCGTGGGCACAAACCGTCTCTCGTACAGAAGCAGCGTCGCAGATGTCGCCCTGAACGAAATCGTAGCGGTCAGCGAACTGTTTGGCCACGTCCTTGAGGTTATCCAGGTTACCGGCGTAAGTCAGTTTGTCGTAGACGACGACGCGGTAGTCGGGATACTTTTTCAGCATGTAGCGGATAAAGTTGGAGCCGATGAATCCAGCACCGCCGGTGACCATCAAGTTGTGCACAGCAAGCCTCCTCCGTCTTGAAAATGCCATCTCGGGATTTGCTTTGAACATTCTACCACAACTGACAAGCCAGGCAACCTTGACTTGAGCCACGAAGATGCTATCATTACATCTCATTCTACCCTGCGAAAGGCGCTCCAGCGAATGTACATCGAGCCAACGATACGGAGGAAAAAACGTCGCTCGTCTCCAATCCGTGTGTTGTTCCTGCTGATGTTGATCAGCGCCGGCATCTACGTCTACGCTATGATCAAGGGGGAGCAGGTCGAGATCCCCTTTGTCCCCACCCCTACGCCGACGCGCTCGGCGCTTTCCTACGTTGCCGAAGCAGAAGAGTGGTACTTGCAGGGCAAACTGGCAGAAGCGATCGCTGCCTACGAGCAAGCTCTTGCACTTGATCCGAACGATGTGCTGACGTACATCCCACTGACGCGGTTGCTGGCACTAGAAGGGCGAACTGCGGAGGCGGTGCAACGCGGTCAACAGGCGATAGAGATGGCGCCGGAGAATGCGCGCGCCTTGGCCGTCCTGGGCATGGCCTACGACTGGAGCGGAGACGTGCCTGAGGCAATTGATGCCTGCAAGCGCGCGATTGAACTCGACCCCACATACGCCGAGGCGTACGCCTATCTGGCCGAGGCGTACGCTGACGCTCAGCGCTGGGGCGACGCAGTCGAAGTCGCTCGGACTGCTCTGCAGTTGGACGACCATAGCGTGGACGTGCACCGCAACTATGGTTACGTGCTGGAGGTTCAGGGCAACTACTGGATGGCAGTGGAGGAATACGAGCGGGCATTGGAAATTCACCCCAACCTGGCCTACATCCATATCACACTTGGGCGGAATTACCGGGGGCTTGGCGACTTTGAAGCAGCGCTGCAGAACTTTCGGCGGGCCACCGAGATTGATCCAGACAATGCGGTCGCCTTCACCGAACTGGGGAAGACGCATCAGCAATTGGGAGAGTTTGACCAAGCCGAGACTTACCTCAAGCAGGCGACAGAGGCCGACCCACGGTTTGGGCCGGCATTCGGGTACATGGCGATCAACTACTGGTCGCGCCGAAACTATGAGTCAGCCATCGAATATTTCAAGCCGGCCATCGAGTTGAGTTGTATCGCGGCCCGGCAGCAGGCCGACACGTTTTACGTCACGATTGAGCGTCCCGGTGACGACACTTCTGGACCGTCACCAGACATCGTGATGCGCGGTGAGTTTGTATCCCCATCAGCGGGCAAACGGGATACGCTGCAGGCCACGCTCAAGCCGACTGCCGAGTACGACGAGGCGTGGGCCAACGCCCGCGGCACGGTGACACTTTACACGCAGACAGGAAAGTACACCATATCGCTGGCAGGCATACCCAAACCAAAGTACGGGCAGACGTACGTTGGCTGGTTCGAGGGAGTCAACGCACTCTCAGGAGATCCACTGAGCACCGGGCGGGTCCGGGTCCAGAGCGATGGACGCGTGGAGGCCCAGCTTGAAACCGGGTGGGTCGAGGGACCCCGGATCGAGTACTTTTACACGCTGGGCCTGGCCTACTTTTACATGGCACAGTGCGAACAGTCGTACCCGCTCTTTGACGCAGCTCTCCAGATAGATCCGGAGGAGGTCAACGCCCTGCAAGGCATTCGACTTTGCCAGGAGGCGGAGGAGTAGCGTCAACATAGTGCCGCGTAGAAGCAGTTGACCAGAATCTCATTCTCTGGTATACTTTCTCCGAGCCGGAGTGGCGGAACAGGCAGACGCGCGCGACTCAAAATCGTGTGGGCTTAGCCCATGTGGGTTCGATTCCCACCTCCGGCACCTGACCGAATCAGGACCGGGCCGAAGGTCCATAAGCGGCGTCCGCGGGCGGGGTACGCGCCCTAAAACGCCGCTTTTTTTTAGGGAATGCTGGAGCCAGGAGGTCGTGAGCAAGCGAGCACGCCTTCTACCAAAGTGGGTCACGCGGGCTGCTGCCGGCATTGCGGCGGGGCTGACGCTGGGATTTGCTGTCGGCTGGTGGTTCTGGCCGGTGCAGTACACGAACACCGCGCCGGACGTGTTACGCCAGGACTATCACGACGACTACGTCGCGATGGTCGCAGCCGCTTACGAGGTCGAGCAGGATCTTGAACAGGCTCGCGAGTGGCTGAAATTGCTCGACCCGGAGGAGCCATCCACGCCTGTGATCGAACTGGCGGAGCGGCTCGTCGAAGCGGGCGGCAGCGCCGAGGACGTCACCCGCCTGGTGCGCCTGGCCCAGGCACTGGGAGCTAACAGTCCAACGCTGATCCCGTATGTGGAGGATCGGCCATGAGCGGCTTCTCCACGCGCCAGGTGACGGGCGTCATCGGCCTGGTGATTGGGCTCGCGCTGGGCCTGTTGTACACCTGGGTCATTGCTCCCGTAGAGCTTGTTAACACGCACCCGGCGTTACTGCGCACTGACTACCGCCGGGGCTGGGTGCGCCTGGCGGCACTGTCGTACGTAGCCGATGGCGACCTGGAGCGGGCCCGCGCGCGGCTGGACGGGCTCAAGCAGGAGGACGTGGCGGGCGTGATACAGGCACTGATCGAAGAGTATGCCGCTGCAGGTCGTCCTGCGGACACCCTGCGCAGCCTGACCACACTGGCCAAGGCATTGGACGTACACACACCAGCGATGTTGGTGTACCTATACGCACCGACGTCGTCACCACGGTCACCTGTTCGCACGCCATACCCATCACCCACATCTACTCCGACGCCGACTCTCACGTCCACCCCGCGTGCCTCGCCGTCTCCAACTATTCCCACTCCGACGCCCACTCATACGTCGACACCTGTGTCTCGTGACACGTCACCGTTGACCACTCCCACCTCCGAGCCAACACACACCCCTCCTCCTCCCACTCCGACGCCCCCGCTTCTGGCCCGCTTGCAGTTGGCCAAGCAAGAGCAGATCTGCGAACCGGGGCAGGTGCCGCGTATCGAGGTGCTCTTGAAGGATGAGCGCGGGGCAGGACTAGCCGGGGTAGATGTCTGGCTCTTGTGGCCCGGCGGAGCCGACCGGGCCGTGACCGGGCTCAAACCCCAGAACGGAGCAGGATATGCGGATTTCAACGCTGAACCGGGTACAAGCTACGTGCTCGGCATCGGCGAACTGGGGATGCCACTGGTCACTGACCTACAGATCGAGCCCTGCCCGCTTGAGGACGACGAGGAACCGCTGATGGGCTCGTGGCGCCTCGTCCTGGAGCCGCGGTCACCGGATCACAGCGAATCAGGCCTGGACCGCAGCGCCGGACGACCGGAGCGACATCGTGGTTAAAGCCAGCCGCGTGACAGTGAGTTGACCGCCGCCTGAGTCTGGTGTACAATCGCATTTGATTGGGGAGGCCGCCCACCGCAGGAGGTGGGCAGCAGGTAACCGACTGGCAATGGTGCTTGTGAGAGATCTGATTGGACTAATCACGGTCCCACCTGGTGACCTGGTCTATCACCTGGTCACATTGTTCGCTATTCAGCTTGTCCTGGGAATGGCATTCGGGCATTGGTATCGCCACCGCCGTGACCCGGCTGCAATACGGCTGCTGGTGACCGGGGCAGGCTTTGTCCTCGCACGCGCACTGTTGATGCTCGTCGCCGCACTTGACCGGATCGGCGTGCTATCACCGAACATCGTGTTGCCCCCCCTTGAGCGTTTCCTCGACTTTGCCACGCTGTTACTGGCTGTCTGGACGTTTCTGCCGATCCTGGGGCGCCACGCGCGCCTGGGTGTAACGCTCCTGCTTCTCATGCTCCTGGGCACCGCAGGGGTCTATGCGGCCTTTGCTGCCCTATGGCCACAGGCCGAAGCCCAGGGCATTGCCTACAACGGGTATTGGCAGGAGATGGTGTGGGAGTTCTCCGCCCTATCAGTTCTCGGGCTGGCTCTCATCGCCGGTGTGATCTGGCGCGAGGATGATTGGGGACTGGCAACCTGTCTGTTTGCCCTCTGGAGCGTGGGCCACGCGCTGCAGTTCACCGTGCCATTCACCGATTCCCACACCGCCGGGTGGGTGCGACTGGCTAACCTGGCTGCGCTGCCGTTGCTGGCCAGCCTCGTGTATCGCCACGTGTTGACTGCGTCTCCAGCCACCAATGCGGACACCGCTCTGAGGATGGCCAACATCCTTGAGGCCATCCAGCGCATCGAGGCGAACCGAGACACCGAGGCTGCTTTAAAGTTGGCCGCCTCAAGTGTCGCTCATGCGCTAGGAGCCGACACGGTCGCCGTTGGCCTCCCGGCCCCTGGACCTGCCAAGGGGATACGCATCGTCGCGCTTCACCCGTCGACCGGCGCGATGCTCGCACACCAAGAACCGATGTTGCTTGCATCTAGACATCCCTTGTTGGCCACTGCGCTCCAGACGGGTCATCTGCAGCGTGCTCGCGCGCCGCACAAGGACCCCACGATCGCTGCGCTGTATCGCCGCCTGGGTTTCGACCGACCTGGACCCCTGTTGGTGCTGCCCCTGGTTGATGGGAGTACCCTGGCGGGTGTCATGCTGGCTGGAAACCCGGTCTCCCAGCAGGGTTGGACGATGCGCGACGAACAGGTCTTGCAAGCCGTGGGTGCAGCCATAACGACGTCGCTGGCCAACGCCTTCCGGCGGGAGAGCACCGACCGCAGTGCCGAGTTACGAAAAGCCCTTGGCGAGACACGCCGTCTGGCGCGACGAGTGGCTGAACTTGAAGCTGAACTGGAGCAACAACACCAGCGAGCTGAGGAATTGGCTACCAGACTGCGTCTGCGAGAGCAGGAAGCCGCAACTCAGAACCAGCCTGTGGCGGAAGCCATCATCTGGCAGGAAGAGATACGCGATTTGGCGGAGGCTCGGGCCACGCTGGAAGCCAAGTTAGCCGAATGGAAAGAGCAGGCAGAACAACTCACCCACTCAAAGGACGATTTGCAGAACCAACTGGCACAGGTACAGGCCGAACTGCAGGAGGCACTAAGCAAGGCGCCGTCAGCCCTGCCTGCGCAACCCGCTGATGGTGGCTGCGGCGGCATTGAGCTGAGCGATCTGAGCACCCCAATGAACTCGATCTCTGATTACACAAATCTGCTGCTGGGCGAGTCCATGGGCATCCTCGGAGCGAAGCAGCGCCAGATCCTGCAACGGATCAAGGCCAACATCGAGCGTATGGACGGGCTGCTCAGTGATCTGGTCAAGATCACCGCCGTGGATGCCGGGCAAATCTCACTTGCGCCCGAGTTGGTTGACGTGATCAACGTCATCGAGGATGCAATCATGTCGTTGTCTGCCCAGTTCAGCGAACACGAACTGACAATGCAAATGGACATGCCGTCCGAGCTGCCACACGTGCACGCGGACCGAGATAGTCTCTATCAGATCGTACAGCACCTTCTATCTAACGCCTGTCAATCCTCAGAGCCTGGTACAGAGATTCTGATCCGTGCCCGGCTGGAAGAGTACGATGACCAGGTTGAGGGCCTGCCCGACTACCTGTTCGTATCCGTGACCGATACAGGCGGCGGCATAGCCCTCGAGGACCAACGCCGGGTCTTCCAGCACCTCCACCGGGCCGACAATTCCCCCATCGCCGGGCTGGGCGATACCGGGGCCGGTATGTCCACCGCCAAGTCGCTGGTGGAAGCACAAGGAGGGCGCATCTGGGTGGAAAGCGAGATGGGAGTAGGCAGCACCTTCAGTTTCATCTTGCCGCTCTCATTCGAGGACGATCGTGACCGGCTGTCAGAGACCACTTCCAGTGAGGCGGGGAGGCAACAGTGAGCGAGCAAATGCGCCCCAGTACAGGCCGAGCCAATGGGATACGGCAAATGCTTGGGAGCGTTGTTATCACACTCATCAGCGTGGGCATGCTGCTGGGCAGTTTCCTGCTGAGCCAGCTTGATACGTCAGACAGGCGCCCACTGCCGACCCAGGCAGGTGCTGTGTCCTTCCCCTCGCCCACACCGATTCTGCCCGCGGGCACCTCTGCGCCTTCCCCCACGATGTCCCCATCTCCTCCGCCATCTGCAACAGAAACGGCCGTTGGGCCAGCGTTACCTCCGTCCCCGTCCCCTACCTCGCCCCTGCCCTTGATGCCTAGTTGCCCACAACCGCCGGGCTGGTTTGTCTACACCGTGCAGCAGGGTGACACGCTCACCGGCCTGGCCTGGCGGGCTGGCATTACCACACTTGCGTTGATGGAGGCGAACTGCTTGAACATATCGGCCATCCATCCAGGCCAGCAGATTTACCTGCCACCTGTCTTTTACGCCAGCCCTACGCCGTGGCCCTGTGGTCCGCCTCTCGGCTGGGTTGTGTATATTGTGCGGCCAGGGGATACGCTCTATTCTCTTTCTTTGCGTTCCGGCGCCGGTATTGAGGCTATTCGGCGAGCCAATTGCCTGCCTGGTTACACCATCCTGGCCGGCCACGCGCTCTACCTCCCCAAACTACCATCCACGCCCACCCCAACCCCGCCCCCTCCCGACACTCCCACCCTCCCGTACACGCCCGTACCCACCGAGACCCATACTCCCACTCCTACGCAGACACCTGTTCTTACCCAGTCCCCGACCGCCACGACTTATCCCACGTTCACAGCTACTCCCACCTTGACGGGCACCACGACTCATACCCCAACCTACACCCCCACACCCACTGAAACTCCAGGTCCCACCGTGACGCCCACCTTCACGCCAACATCCACCCCGACAGAGATTCCTACATCCACACACACGCCGACACCCAGCCCAACGGAGCCTCCCACCTCCACGCACACGCCGACACCCACCGCTACCCCCTCCGGATGAACCACCCTTGAATAACATGCACCGTTCTCTGAACCATCTTTCCGAGGGACTGACCTTGATCGTCATCCTGGCACTGGCGATTGGGGTCAGTCGCTGGGTCATCACCGCCGCACCTGAAGTTGCCCAGGCGCTTGCCACAGCAACCCCTACCGTTGCGCCTGCCGTCCTGCCATCAGTCCCGCCCACAGAGACGCCCACGCCGACAGTCACACCTACCCAGGCGCCCACCCATACCCCCACCTCTACACCCACGCCCACCCGCACCTCCACACCCAGTCCCACGCCCCACCCGCCGTCTGCATTGCCCGCACCATCTCCTATCCTGACCGCCACGAATTCCACGCCTCAGCCGTTCCCTATGCCAGCGCCGATGCCGCTGGTGGAACAGTCCAGCGGTGTGATCAATGTCCTCGTACTGGGCTCCGACCAAACCTCCACGGAAAGCGTAGGACGTACCGATACCATCGTCGTCGTCAGCGTCAATCCCGACCTACCCTCGGTCGCACTTCTCTCCATCCCCCGCGATTTTTATGCGTGGATACCCAGCCACGGCTTCGACAAGATCAACACTGCCTACAGCCGCGGAGAGCGCAACGGCTACCCTGGTGGCGGCCCAGGGTTGATCAAGGCTACCATCGAGTATAACCTCGGGATACGCATTCATTACTATGCGCGGGTCGGGTTCGATGGCTTCATCAAGATCGTGGATGCACTGGGAGGAGTGGATGTAGCTGTGGAATGCCCCCTGTCGGACACCTTCCCCGACCCTGACTCGTCCACCGGTCAGACTGAGGTGGACTGGCTGCCAGGCATCCACCGACTAGAGGGCAAACATGCGCTCTGGTATGCCCGCTCCCGCTGGAGTACCAGCGACTTTGACCGCAACCGCCGCCAGCAGCAAGTGCTACGGGGCTTGTATCACCAGATCATGACTCTGGACATCATCCCCAAGATCCCTCAACTGTGGGGGGCGCTCAACGAGACCGTCTCAACCGATCTGGGGTTGGACGAACTGCTGTATTTGGGGGCCATCGGCTCACGGCTGGATATGATAAACGTGAAGAGTCGTTTCGTGGAACGGAGCGTCGTGCAATCCTGGACCGCGCCCAATGGGGCCTATGTCCTGGTTCCCTATTACGAGGCCCTTGGCCCGCTGATCAACGAGGCGCTAGCGCCGCCGGCCAGCGCCCGTGCGCTGCAGCGCGCCTTCCGGGTCGAGGTATGGAATGCCACCCCCTACGAGGGTCTGGGCCACGTGGCGGCCGAACGGTTGCGATGGGAGGGCTTCGAGGTCGTGAACGTCGGCCGGGCCGACGGGACTTATCTGCGCACGCAGATCGTGGATTTCACCACGAGTGCGAAGGGCTCGGCTATCGCCTGGCTGACACGCCTCTACGGGCACAACAACAGCGACGTCATCTCCCAGCCGACCGAGGGCAGCGCGGTGGACTTTCGCGTGATACTCGGTTCCAACTATGACCCGTGCGTCGCGACCAGGGCCTATTGGTACCCTGGTTCACTTGCCACGCCCACGCCTCTTCCCCCAGCAGCTCGCTGAAGCCAACGAGGACAGCCAGAAACCCGAGAGCCGGACGTCTACAGATGGTCCGGCTCTCTACGATCGCGACGACGGTCAAGTCAGCGAGTATCACGTACCCTCTGGAAAAGCTAGGGTGGCGAGCTCATCGTTGGGCGAGTGAACATCGCCAGAGCAGCTCCAGCCCCATCCTCGGCCCAGAAGGTGAGGTCATCCCACGGTCCAGCGGTGAAAAAGTTCATCGTCACGGTCCACGTGGCTCCATCTTCGCTGGCATCAACCCTGTAGCTAGACGAAGCTTCGACACCATTGCCAGAGATGCCACTCCCCGGTACGTTGATGCTTCGTATCGGCGTGAGCAGCGTCATAGTGCCGGAAGCGCCGTCCATGTCCCAGTTATACTGCACAAAGAACGGTGCCCCTGTACGCACGTACGGGTACATCCGCTGAGAGGTACTCCGGGGCAGCGGGACCGTCCACGAATAGGCAAAGATCCGACTGCCCGCTGGCAGCACGTTCGCCAGGGGGTCGGTGCTCAATGCCACGTTGTACCGATTGCCATCGTCGCCGCCGTTGGCACCCACCACCGACAGCTTGAAGACGCGCTTGTTACCCACCGCTTCCCCCTGATTGGGGTTGATCGCAGCAAGCAAGTACCAGGCTCCTTCCCAAGTGTTGCTGACCGCGAACGTCCGGCTGATGATCAGACTGCCACTGCGGATGCCGGGATCTGATGTCGTGGCGAACGTGGCCCGGCGGGCGGCAGGATCGTAGGCGCCGCTGCCTCCATACAGGCCAAAGTTCGTGGCGGTGTTCCAACTTCCGCCTTGCTGCTCGTCGAATGCACCGCTCCCGCCTACGTCGGGGTCCAGGATACGGATGTAGAGGGTATCTGTGACTGTATCCGGAATTTCGAAAAAGACGACCTGTACCTGATCGTTGTCGCCGTTGGCTGGCGAAGTGGGGGCTGTACCGAAGGTCACCAAGTCACCTGTCTCCAGCGTCGTGACCGGGCTGAGTACGACGTAGGCTGGCGAGAGAATATCCGACTGTCCATCGGGGTTCTCGACCCTCAGGGCATAGACGCCGG
>DATKTN010000170.1:0-7978 GCA_035531135.1 Anaerolineae bacterium | reverse complement strand
CGGCGTCGCACTCAGGTTTTGCGTCGTCAGCGTCCAGGCGAGAGGCGAGAAGAACTTGTTGTCGGCGACCCGGATCGTGTACGTCACCGCGCCGGCGACCTGGTTCCACATAAAGGTCGGCACGGCGACGGTCCGGTCCTCCCACACGTCGCTGTCGTAGATGGGCTCGTAGTAGAACTCGGGAAACAGCAGGTCGGGCACGAGTGTCTCCGCGACCGGGTTGGCCCACTTGTCCTCGGGGTAGAACGAGTTGCTGACGTTGGGGGTCTCGTTGTTCCACTCGCCGTAGACGTCGTAATAGTTCCTGGCCCGCACGCGCCAGTAGATTGGAGCCAACGAGAGGTCATAGCCCCAATTCGAGTTGATCGGCACCAACAGGCCCGGATTGGCAGCCTCGAACCTGCGGATCAAGCTGGCCTGCTCAAAGCTCGGGGTGCGGCTTATCTCCAGGTCGTACGCCTTGGCCCCCTCGACCGGCGTCCAGCTAAAGTAGACGCTGTTGACGTGATCCTCCAGGTTGACCGGCGTCAGCGGCAGCGGGCGGCGCTCGTTGCCCGCGCCGAGCTCGGGCTCCAGATTGCAGGACCAGCAGAGGCTAAACTCACGACCCGACCCCGGTCCCGACCCGCCGTCGCTCCAGGGGCCGAGCCGGAAATCCTCGCCCACGTTGCTGCCCGCCACCGCCCGCACGCGCCAGTAGATGTCCTCGTCGTTGGGCAGCTTGTTGTCGCTCCTGGTCGCCATCGCGAAGGCGGTGTTGCGCGTGGTGATCCGCCAGGTAAAATTGGGCCAATGCTGCGCCGAGGGATCGGGAAAGTCCGGGTCGGAGCTCACCTCCAGCTTATAGTACTCGGCCCCGTCGACCGGGGTCCAGGAGAGGACCGGCGCGCGGGTGAGGACGGCCGTCGCCACGGGCTCCAGGAGGGCCGGCGCGCTGCCCCAATGGCGGGTAAAGCGCCGCCAGTTGGACCAGTCCCCCCAACTGGCGGGCGTCCCGCCGTAGGCCCGCGCGCGCCAGTAGTACGTCTGCCCGTCCTGGATGCCGTGCCCCTGGAACTCGTAGGCGGTGGGACAGTACATGGTCTGCTGGAGGTTGTTCCTGTCCAGGACAATCCCTGAATCACCCTCTACCTCGGAGACCTGCAACTGGTACCTGGTCGCATCGGCCACGCTCCCCCACCGGAAACAAGGGAGGCCGAGCGGCCGGTACAGCACCCGGCCCGGCGTGGGGTCAGCGGGGTCGCCCGTCGTGTGTGCGCCATCGGCCGGCCCGAGCTGCTGGGGCGCGGGAAGCGCGCCGGGGGCCAGCAGCGCAGGCGGCCAGCCCAACCACCGGTGCAGGTCGCCTGCCGTCTCGGGCCCGTCAGGCGGCCAATCCTGTGAAGACACACCTCCCGCACCAGGCCCCGGCGGCGCTGCCGACACGCCCAGGGGAGCATGACAGAAGAGCCATACCACCAGAAGCAACGATCCGACGATGAGAGGTACTGTGAACACGATCTTTTCCGACTTACACAGGTTCAACACGGTCATACCTCCTTCAATCAGTATTTGGTGCTGCTTATGCCCCCGATGTGGCGGCCACGTTCGCCTTGCTACCCTCCCCGTCCTCGCCCCGCTCCAGCAGCCACAGCCGCACCAGCGCGAGCGCACCATCGGCCGCCCACTCCCGCACGCGGGCGCGGTCGCCGTTGAAACTGAGCCGGCGACAGGTCCCTATCCCCCGCACGTCCACCGCCACGTGGACCACGCCGTAGGGCCGTCCCGGCGTGCTGTCCTCGGGGACGGTGATCGCCCCCACGCCGACGCCGACGTCGGCCCCGGCGGCCCGCCGGATGGCATCCGCCATCGCCAGCGCATCATCCTCACCTTCCAGATGGGGACTTTCCCCACTCCCTGGCGCTTCCAACTCCGAGCCCAAGGTCGCGCTGCGCCGGAACCATCGCTCGCTCCCCTCCGGCCCGGTCAGCCGGGCGGCCACCAGTCCCCCCGTGCCCAGCTCCGCCGCCGCGATCGTCAGCCCTCGCTCCACCAGCAGGTCGGCCACCACCTGCGGCAGGTCCCGATCGTCCTCGCTGATGACGTACCGGCCCAGCTCGGCCCGCAGCGCCGCCAGGTCCGCCTCGACCAGCGCCTCCACCTCCTCCACCGTCGCGCCCGTGGCGACCACCTCGACGGTGATCGTGCCCCGGCGGGGGAGAAGCCCCAGGAGCGGGTTGCGGTCCCGCGCGAGCATGGACCGGACCCGCTCGTTGATCTCCGACTCGGGCAGGCCATAGACCTTGAGCGCCGCTCGCCGGACGTGCTGGCCGGCATCCACCAACCCCCGCAGGCGAGGCAGGATGAACCCCTCCAGCATGCCCGCCATCTCGTACGGGATGCCGGGTGTCACAAAGATATGCTTCTCACCCACGAGCCCCCCGCCGGGTGGAGGGTTCGACGATTCTCCCTTCACCGGCAGATAGAACCCGGCAGCGGTCCCCCGGTCGTTGTAGATGACCTGGCTGCCGGCGGGCACCTGGGCCTGGATACGGTTGCTCTCCGGCATCGTGCGGCCCCGGTGAGCGAACCGCGCCCGGACGCGGGCCAGCGCCTCGGCATCCTCGACCAACCCCAGGCCAAAGTGGGCGGCGATGGTCTGGCGAGTCAGGTCGTCCTCCGTGGGCCCCAGCCCGCCGGTGGCGATGACGACGTCGGCCGCATCCAGCACGATGCACAGCCCCCGCTGGATGTCCTCGACGGTGTCGCCCACCGTCAGGTGCAGGGCGACCTGGACGGGCACGGCCGCCAGGCGGCGCGAGATGGCCTGGGAGTTGGTGTCCAGCCGGTAGCCGCAGGTCAGCTCGTCGCCGATCGTGAGAATCGCGGCCCTCAACTCACCACCTCCCGTGCCACCCGTCGCCCCATCTCGACCGCGTAGTTGCTCCCCCGGTCCCAGGGGTAGACCTGGCTCATGTTCGCCATCCACAGCCCGGGGATGGACGTCTTCAGAGGGGGGATGTTGCGCGCATGGTTGAGCGTGGGAACCGGCTGGGCATACTTTTCCGCGAACATCCAACTGGCGCGCACCCAATCGAGACGGAACTCGGGGTTGATCTTTGCCAGGCCCGGCAGGTAGGCCTCCAGCAACCGCTCCTTGCTGGTGTCAAAATAGGGGTGATCGGGCGGCAGATAGTCGCCGCAATAGACCACGTGGTCGCCGCCGTAGTGCTCCAGGCTGATGTAGTTGGTGTGCTCGACCAGCCCCATGAAGGGGAACTCTCCCCCCTTGGGCAGGTTGATCCAATAGTGCCCGTCCGTCAGGCGGCGCCTGAGCGCCAGGATGAGCACGACCGCGCCCATGGATCTGAGCCCGGCCAGTTTCGCGGCATAGTCGGCGGAAAGGCCAGGAGCCAACCGCAGCATCTCCTGGGGAGAGCAGGTGGCGATGACCCGCTCGTGATCAAAGCTCCCCGCCGCTGTCTCCAGACGCAGGCGGCCGTCGTCGGCCAGGCCGGAGTCGACGGCCAGGCCGGAGTCGACGGCCGGGCCGGAGTCAGCGGCCGGACGGACAGCCTGCACCGCCGTCTCCAACCGTACCTCCCCACCCTGTTCCCGCACGCGCCCAGCCAGGAGGTCGGCAAAGCCCTGGAACCCGCCGGCAAAGTAGCCCAGCCTGGCGGAGCGCTTGTACAACCGGGCCCACATCCAGGCCATGTTCACGTCCCGGTAGTTCTCCTCGCCGAACTTGCTGATCAGCAGCGGCTTCCACCATACTTCGTAGGCCCGCTGACCGACCGCCCGGCGCAACCACGCATCCGCCGAAATGCGCTCCAGTGGGCGCCAATCCCTGGTCAGCGTCAGATAGAATGCCACCAGCCCGATCCGCATACGGTCCACGAACGGCAGGGGCGCAAATTGAAGCACGCGGATGGCGCGGTGCAGTTGCGATACCGGGATGAACTTGAGCGCAGGGATGGGGCTATCGAGAGGATAAAGCCGCCCCTGGTGGTACATGGTCGTGGTGGGCCAGGGGAAGAAGAGGCGGTCACGCGCTCCCAGTTCCTCGATCAAGCCGATGACGTCACCGTCGGAGGAAAACCAATGGTGATAGAACCGATCCAGGGGCCACTCCCACCGCTCGTCACGGAAACCGGCCGCCAGCCCGCCAACGTAGGGCCGCGCCTCATACACAGTGACGGCATGGCCCCCTTTCGTAAGGTCGTACGCGGCCGTGAGGCCTGTGATCCCAGCGCCGATGATGCCAATGTCCATGAAAACCTCAAAACCCAAATTCCAAATCCCAAATCCCAATGACCAAACCCCAAAGGTCGCTAACCCGAGGATTCGTCCAGACCGCGGACAGCCCCTTTTAGAGCCAGCACCGTTCAATCAGTCTATAGCTCGCCCAGTCTGCCTACCTCTGTCCACTGCACGCCCTCCATGGCCATAAACGCCAGCCCCAGGAGCGTCACCGGCAGCAAGAGAATGGCGTGGAGAACCAGGATATAACTCCCCGCCAAGGACGAGGGCGCGCCGATCCCCTCCAGGATCTTGATCCCCAGCTCAAACGTCCCGATGTAGCCAGGGAGGGAGGGCAGCGCGGTCAGCAGATTGACTGCCCCGCCCATCAGCAAGATGGCCACGTAGGGCAAGTGCAGGTCCGCAAAGGCAAAGCTGACCAGCCAGTACTTGGCCGTCTCCAGAATCCACACCCAGAGCGTCACGCCGAAGAGGACCAGGACGTCCCGCCCTCGGCGCAGGCTCTCCAGCCCTGCCACGATCCCCTCAACCAGGTCCAGCACAGGGGCCCGGAACCGCGCGGGCCCCACCCGCCCGACCAGTGCGCGGGCGACGCGGCGGAGCAGATCGGGCTGAGAAGCCAGGAACAGAAACACGACCAGCGCGCCAAAGAAGGCCGCGCTGGCGATGGTCACCAGCCGGCTTAGGAAGGCGGAGAGTGGGACGAACAGGAGGCCGAAAAGGACAAACAGCACCATCGTCAACCCGTCGAACAGTCGCTCCAGCACGGCTGTGGTCAGGGTGGTGCCGACGTTGATCCCCTCCTTGCGCCAGAGGACGTAGGCGCGCAGGACCTCACCCAGGCGGAAGGGGAGGATGTCGTTGCCCATGTAGCCGATGACGACGACGGGAAAGAGACGGCTGGCCGAGACGATTTTGCTGCCGCGCAGGAGGAAACCCCAGCGCCAGGCCCGGAACCAGACGGAGATAAAGTAGACCGCTACGCCAGGGACGAGCCACCAATAATTGGCACCTTGCAGCGCCGTCCAGACTTCACCCAGGTGCAGGTCACGCAGGGCGTACCATAAAAAGCCCAGGCTGACGACCAGGCCAATGACGATGATGAACCAGTGCCGTCTCACGTCTGCCTTCAATCAGATCAGTTGACCAACGCGTGAACGCGTGACGCAGCCAAGAAACACGTCGCCCGTTCACGAATCGGACCTCTCTACCCCTCCACGCGCGACACCCGCTGACGCCGTGCCTCGTAGAGCACGATGGACCCGGCCACAGCGGCATTGAGAGAAGTCACCTGCCCGTGCATGGGAAGACACAGCAGAAAGTCACACCGCTCCCGCACCAACCGCCGCAGCCCCTCCCCCTCGCTGCCCACGACGAACGCCAATGGACCACTCAGGTCCGCCTGGTCGTACTGCTGTGCACCGCGCGCGGCTTCCAATCCGGCCACCCACATATCGTACGCCTTGATCCTCCCAATGGCATCCACAAGATTGGTCACCTGTGCCACCCGCAGATGCTCGACTGCACCCGCCGAGGCATGGATCACCGCCGGTGTGATACCCACCGCCCTCCGCCTCTGAATCACCACGCCGTCTACGCCCACGGCCTCGGCCGTGCGCAACAGACTCCCCACGTTCTGAGGGTCCTTCAGCAGGTCTAACAGCAGGAGCAGTGGGGCCTCGCCACGGGATTGAGGGACAACCAGAATGTCATCGAGCACACTGTAGGGGTACTCGCTCGTCTCCAACGCCACGCCCTGGTGATTGATATCACCCATCCGGTCCAGATTGCGCCGTTCGGTGCGACTGATCGGCACTCCAGCCTGCTCGGCCAGGAAAACGATCTGTCCAACGGCATCCGTTCGCCGGACACCATCAGCCAGCATCAGTTTGTAGGGTTTGCGCCGCCCAGCCCGCAGCGATTCGCAGACTGCGTTCCGGCCATACAGGATCTCTCTCATTCTTCCTCACGCCCCACCTGCCCGGCGGGCCTCACCTGCCCGGCAGGCCTCACCTGCCCGGCAGGCCTCACCCGCCCGGCGGGCCTCACCCACCAGGTGGGCCCCTCAGGCCGATCCTCGACCACGATGCCCAGTTCATTGAGCCGTTCGCGCAGCGCATCGGCTTGCTCCCAATCCTTGTTCTCGCGATATCGCCGGCGAAAGGCTAAAATAATGTCCATCAACCCCTCAACCAGATCACCGCCGACATCGGGAGTCACATCGTCTGAGATGATGCCCAGTACCCGACCACCCAAGTCACGGTAGAGGCCATCTATCGCCGCCAGCGTGCCCTGGCTCAACGTCTTTCCTGAATTCAACAGCTCATTCACTTGCCTGTTGAGATCGAACAGGGCAGCGATGGCCTTGGGCGTGTTCAAGTCGTCATCCATCGCCTCCACAAACTGCGTCGCGATGGGCATCAGGCGGGTCACGTGCGACAGCTCGGCCGTCCCTGCCGGCCTGGCATCCCTCATCCGCGCCCGCAGGGTACGCACGGTTTTGTACAATCGCTCGACCCCCCGCTCGGCGGCCAATACCGCGTCTCGGCTAAAGTCCATCGGCCCCCGGTAGTGGCTTGAGAGGATAAAGAGACGAATCGCTTCCGGGCTGTAGAGTTTGAGCGCATCCTTGATGGTGAGAAAGTTGCCCAGGCTCTTGCTCATCTTGACCCCACCGACGGTCAGCGAACCGACCAGGATCCAGTATCGCGCGTACGGCTTGCCGGTGGCGGCCTCCGACTGGGCAATCTCGCACTCGTTGTGAGGAAAGATATTCTCCAGCCCACCCCCGTGAATGTCAAACGTCTCGCCCAGATACTTGGTTGCCATCGCCGAACACTCGACGTGCCAGCCTGGATAGCCCCAGCCCCAGGGCGAGGGCCAGCGCAGAATATGTCCCGGCTCAGCATGCTTCCACAGCGCGAAATCGGCTGGATGTCGCTTCTCCTCCCGCACCGACACTCGCGCACCCGGCTCCAGTTCCTCGACCTTGCGCCCAGACAGTTTGCCATAGTCGGCAAAGTTCTCCACCGAGAAGTAGACGTCGCCTTCTTCCGTCTCGTAGGCGTACTCTTGATCCAGCAGCGTCTTGATGATCTCAATCTGCTCAGGGACGTGGCCACTGGCACGGGGTGAGATGTTGGGGCGGAGCACTCGCAGCGCATCCATGTCCTCAAAGTAAGAGCGGGTGTAGGTCTCCACCACCTCCATAGGCTCGACCCGCTCCCGCCGGGCTCCCTTGAGAATACGATCCTCGCCAGTATCCAAGAGATGCCCCACGTCGGTGATGTTCTGGACGTAGCGGACCTTATAGTCCAGATAGCGCAGGTAACGCACAATCACGTCCATCGCCACGTACAATTTGGCGTGGCCCAGGTGGGCGTGGTCATACATCGTCGGGCCGCACACATACATGCCCACTCGCCCTTCCTCCAGTGGTTCAAAGGGCTCCTTCTCACGCGTCAGGTAGTTAAAGACTTGCAGACTCATTGCATCATTCTCCATTGGGCCCTATCTTGCTACTCGGGCGAAAAGCATACGACCGGCCGATGTCTGGAGCACCTTGGTCACGATCACGTCCACATCTTGGTTGATATACGGCTCCCCGTCCTCCACCACAACCATCGTACCGTCGTCCAGGTACGCAACACCCTGATCTACCTCTTTCCCCTCTTGCACGATCTTTACGACGATAGACTCACCAGGGAGAAAGAGGGACTTGACGGCGTTGGCCAGT
>DATKTN010000169.1:0-5519 GCA_035531135.1 Anaerolineae bacterium | reverse complement strand
AGCTCAGCGAGCTCAAGCTGGAGCAAGACGAACGGGGTGTGCCCCACCTATACGGCAATTACGAGCATTGGCGTCCCAAGGGGGCCTGGCAGACGGAGGCCGATTTCTCCGACGGCACGCTGCGCCTGATGGGGCTCCTGTGGTCGTTGCTTGAAGGCAGCGGTCCCCTCCTGCTGGAGGAACCGGAGCTGTCGTTGCATCCCGAGATCGTGCGCTACATCCCGCAGATGATGCTGCGCGTCCAGCGCGGGCGCAAGCGTGCTGTCCGGCAGATCCTTCTCAGCACTCATTCCAGCGACCTGCTGCGCGACGAGGGTATCGCGGCCGACGAAGTGCTGCTGTTTGTCCCCTCCCAGGAAGGAAGCGTCGTCCAGGTGGGCGCCGACATCGACGAGGTCCGGCAGTTGCTGGAGGCAGGCCTGACCGCTGCCGAGGTCGTCATCCCCCGCACCCAGCCGGCCAACGCCGTTCAGCTTTCTCTCTTTGGAGGTTGAAACCCCGGTACAGATGGAGACAGCCACGCTTCCCGTCAACGTGCTCGTCGAGGGGGTCACGGACGAGGTCGTCGTGCGTCGATTGCTCGAACACATGGGGCTGGCCTGCGGGACCGTGTATGGCAAGCAGGGCAAGGGCGCATTGCTCGGACGCCTCCCGAACTATAACCGGGCCGCACGCTTCGCGCCCTGGCTGGTCGTGGTCGACCTGGATCGAGATGCGGACTGTGCGCCGCCCTTTGTCCAGAGCGTGCTCCCGCATCCGGCGGATGGCATGCATCTGCGCGTGGCCGTGCGCGCCGTCGAGGCCTGGCTCCTGGCCGACGCCGGGCAATTGGCCGCTTTCCTGGCCATTCGTGCGGCCCTGATCCCGCCGGACCCGGACGCGGAGCCCGACCCCAAGACGACGCTCATCAACCTGGCCCGGCGGAGCCGCAGCAGGGCAATTCGCGAGGACATCGTGCCCCGCGAAGGGAGCGGCAGCCGGGTGGGACCTGGCTACGTGGGTCGCCTGATCGAGTTCGTGACGGCTGCGGAGAATCCCTGGCGACCCGCAGTGGCCGCACAACGCTCGGATAGCCTGCGCCGCTGCGTGGAGGTCCTGCAGACCCTAAAAACGAGGACGAGAGCCTGAGGCCAAGTATAGCCCTCGTATCGCGCGGCGAGATTCCTCGCTTCGCTCGGAATGACACTGCTGCTACTGTCATTCCGAGGAGCGTAGCGACGAGGAATCTCAACACTCACTGAGGTAGAAACACAACCGATGGAACTCAAATTCGACGCCAGACAGGAATTTCAACTCCAGGCCATCGAAGCCGTCGTCGGCCTGCTGGAGGGGCAGCCCCGCGTCGAGGCCGACCTGCGCTTCGCCCCCGGCTATGGGGCTGCCCAATCCTCCTTCGCCGCGGTCGCCAACCGGCTGGATCTGGCCGGGGCGGAGCTGCTGGAGAACCTCCAGGCCGTCCAGCGGATAAACGGTATCACGCCCGATTCCGAGCTCAAGTGCATCCAGGAGCTGGTCGAGACCGCCGCCGGCCCTCGGGATGCCCGCTTCTACAACTTTTCCGTCGAGATGGAGACCGGCACCGGCAAGACCTACGTCTACCTGCGCACGGCGCTGGAGCTGTTCCGGCGCTACGGCCTGCGCAAGTACGTCGTCGTCGTCCCGTCGGTCGCCATCCGCGAGGGCGTCATCAAGACGCTCCAGATCACGGAAAAGCACTTCCGCGAGCTGTACGAGAACGTCCCCTACCGCTACTATGCCTACGATTCGGCCAACCTCTCCCAGGTGCGCCAGTTCGCGCTGTCAGATAGCGTCGAGTTCATGGTCATGACGCTGGCCTCCTTCAACAAGGCCTCGAACGTCATCCGCCAGACGACCGACCGCCTCCAGGGCGAGACGCCCGTGCACCTGGTGCAGACCACCCGGCCCATCCTCATTCTGGATGAGCCGCAGAACATGGAGAGCGAGAAGAGCGTCGCCGCGCTGGCCTCGCTGGACCCGCTCTTCGCGCTGCGCTACAGCGCCACCCACCGCAACCCCTACAACGTCGTCTATCGCCTCACTCCCTACGAGGCCTACCGGCAGAAGCTGGTCAAGCGCATCGAGGTCGCCTCCGTCGTCCGGGAGGACGCTACCGCCCAGCCCTACCTGCGCCTGGACAAGATCGAGACGCGGAAGAGGACGCTCACCGCGCGGCTGGGCGTCCACGGGCTGATGAAGGGCGGCACCGTCAAGGAGACGACCGTGACCGTCCGGCCCGGCGACTCGTTGCAGGAAAAGACGGGCCGGACAGAGTACAGCGGATATGAGATCGACGAGATCAGCCTGGCGGGCAGGTTCGTGCGGTTTGCCAACAACGTCGAGATCGGGCTGAGGCAGGAACTGGGGGCCGACAAAGAGGCGGTCTTTGAGGCCCAGATCCGGTACACGGTCGAGGAACACATGCGGAGGCAGGCCCGGCTGCGGGACGCCGGGCTCAAGGTCCTCTCGCTGTTCTTCATCGATCGGGTCGACAACTATGCCCCGGAGGACGGTCTCATCCGCCGGTTGTTCGCCCAGGCCTTTGACGAGGCCAAGCAACACTTCCCTGACTGGCGCGATCGGGACGCCGGGGAGGTGCAGGCGGCCTACTTTGCCCAGCGCCGCACTCGCAGCGGTGATGTCATTCTCGAAGACAGCAAGACCGGCGAGGCGGAGAGGGACCGCGAGGCCTACGAGTTGATCATGAAGGACAAGGAGCGGCTGCTTTCCTTCGACGAGCCGGTGTCCTTCATCTTCTCCCACTCGGCGCTGCGCGAAGGGTGGGATAACCCCAACGTCTTCCAGATCTGCACGCTGAACCAGACCGTGTCCGAGATGAAGAAGCGGCAGGAGGTCGGGCGCGGGGTGCGGCTGGCCGTGAACCAGGCGGGCGAGCGGGTGCACGATGAGCGCTTCAACGTCCTCACCGTCGTCGCCAACGAGAGCTACGAGCGGTTCGTCGCCCAACTCCAGAGCGAGGTCGCGCTCGAGTACCAGGAGGAGATCGAGGCGCGGTACGGCAAGTCCATCGCCGACCTGAGTGACGAGGAGCGCGCCCGGATCGCCGAGGAGTACGGGGAGGGCATCCTGCCGCCCAGGCCGGCGAACGCGCGCAGGCGGGGCGCGGCGCGACTGCGCAAGGAATACACGCTCAAGCCCGAGTTCCAGGAGCTGTGGGGGAGGATCAAGCACAAGACGCGCTACGCCGTCCGGATAGACAGTGAGCGGCTGATCCAGGACGTGGTGGCACAGCTCACCGGGGCGGAGATCCAGCCGCCGCGCGTCACGATCACCAAAGCGCGCGTGGACGTGGGCGACGAGAGCGCGTTTGAGGCCCTGCAGATGAGCGCTGCCAGGAGCGTGATGAGCCTGGCCGGCCGCTATCCGCTGCCCAACCTGGTCGAGATCATGGCGAACCTGATGGCGCACACCACACCGCCGGTGCGGCTGACGCGCCGGACGCTGCTGGAGATCGTCAAGCGCGCGCCAGACCAGCAAGCCGTGATCGACAACCCCAACGAGTTCGCGACCGTCGCGGTGCGGATCATCAAGCAAAAGCTGGCCGACCAGTTGGTCGAGGGCATCCAGTACGAGAGGATCGACGAGTGGTACGAGATGGCCCAACTGGACGTCGAGATCGAGGGCTGGGAGGAGTACCTGGTGCCGGCCGATCGCTCCGTCTACGACCACGTGGTCTGCGACTCCGACGTCGAGCGGCAGTTCGTGGAGGGGCTGGAGCACCGGGACGACGTCAATCTGTACCTCAAGCTCCCGGCCTGGTTCACCGTGCCAACGCCCATCGGCGAATACAACCCGGACTGGGCGATCGTCATGGAGGACCGGGACGAGCACGGCCAACCGACGGGCAAGCCGCTCCTGTACCTGGTGCGCGAGACGAAGGGGACGCACGACCGCGACAAGTGGCTCCCGGACGAGCGGCGGAAGGTCGTCTGCGGCGAGCGGCATTTCCGGGATGCGTTGGGGGTGGATTACGAGGTTGTCGTTGCTGCTGATGAATTGCCGTAAATGGGCTGCCAGACCCTAAGGGTTTTCCGAAACCCTTAGGGTCTGAGTTTGGGTGCTTGAAACACGAAGGTCACGAAGGGATCAAGGACGCGAAACGCGTGGGCTCTGCGGAGCGGGGCGACCTCGTTCGTGACGTTCGGGCTTTCGTCCTTTCGTGATTCGACGCCCGCGCGGCGGGGGGCGATTGGACGGCCGGAGGGATGATGACGAGGCGAAAACGGACGCCAACGTAAACAGAGACCGAAGCTGTAGGGCAGGTATCAAACCTGCTGCTGCTGCTGGACCGGGCGGGGAGGAGGGGGGCAGGGAGGCAAGGGGATGGGAGGAGATAGAGGAATTCAAAGGGCCGTGAACATGGAGCGCCAAGAGCTTGATATCGACACTAAAATCGACATCCTCAAGCACGTCAAGACCAACGTGGTGAAGTGCACTATCGTCGGGAGCGCGAGTATCGAATATTCACGTGGTCAAGCAACATCTTGTTGGCTCTGATTGGCGCACTCTTGATCACCAGGCAGCCCGAAGGGGTCGTTTGGAAGGTCTATGGCGGTTGGGGGAATATCGTCGCTTCTGCCGCTGTGGTTCTAGTCGTTGCTTATTCAACGGCGTGGCAGCGCAGAAACAACAAGTTTCGGGGTCGGAATGCCCAGGTGATATCTCGCATTGACAAGGCCCTCCATTGCTTTGAGAGGGGGTATTTTGACCCGGAGGGCGGGGCTCTGTTCCCGGACGAGTGGCTTGAGTACGGACGGAAGGGGACCACGCTTCGTGGCAGGTTATTCGGCGTGAACTATGTATCGGCCACGTTTTTGCTGGGCATCCTGGCGCTGATCATGATCTGGGTGCCATAGCGAGGCAGCGGGCGATTTGTGAGCCCGGACCTGACAGGTTTTAGCGGTAGTTGCTGGGAGTGATGGCGCGCGTGCATGGCGGATCGGCAGTGAGTGAGGTCGAGTCTGTAAACCTGTCAGGTCTCAGGAGGCACCGCGTGAAACACCCGCGTGCGCGACGGGTACAGGTCGGTCGTCGAGCCAGACGAATACGAGGGTTCACCTTCCGTGTTCCGCGTCTGGCAGACAAGGTCGAATTCTGATCAATCCCGAGCTGCTGGCCGAGATAATGAGCCATGAACATCTTTGTCCTGGATCTGGACATTGAAAAGTGCGCTGCGTATCACGCCGACCAGCACGTGGTCAAGATGATCCTGGAAAGCGCGCAGATGCTGTGCACCGTGTTGAACCAGCATGGCATCGAGGCCCCGTATCGATCGACGCACGTCCATCACCCGTGTACCCTGTGGACGGGCGCGTCGCTCAGCAACTGGCAGTGGCTCAGAACGCTGGCGCTGTGCTTGAATGGGGAATTCAAGTATCGCTACGACCGGGGTCAAGATCACCGGTCGGCGGTAGTGATTCGCCAGTTGCCGTTGCCGCCGGTCGAGGATCAGGGGCTGACCGAGTTTGCGCAGGCCATGC
>DATKTN010000168.1:0-4992 GCA_035531135.1 Anaerolineae bacterium | reverse complement strand
CTCTGGTGGTCCACGCCACGGACGCGCACGAGGGGGGTATGTAGGAGTGCCCCTCCTCTCCCAACCGGGGTAGGGAGGACCTCGTTGAAAAACGTATGGCCAGGGAACGTCTGCCACTCATCTTTATCCTTATAGCAGCGCTGGCGCTGAGCGGTTGTCGGGAGGCCCAGGGCCTGTTTCACAAAAGGCTTCCCGATGCACCTGCGCCAACGGCGGTGCCGCTGCCCAGTTCCACACCGACCAGCGCGGCCCAACCCACGCCCACGCCTGAGCCCCTGCCTCCCACGGCGGCTGCGGCGACGGCCACGCCGGTCGTAGACGCGACACCCACCCGTGTCATCCCGCCAGCCGAGCCGATCAGCCTCCCGCCTGGCTTTGGCATCTCCGTCTTCGCGCCAGGACTGCGCGACCCACGCATGATGGCGCTGGGTCCCGAGGGATTCCTGTACGTGGCCGAGCGCGGCGCCGGGCGCGTCGTGCGCTTGCCCGACCGTGGCGGTCAGGGCGACCGCTGGGGCGACGGCGTGGCCGACGGCGTCGAGGTCGTCGCCGAGGGGCTGAACGCGCCCAGCAGCATCGCCTTCTACCAGGATGGCTCACTCTACGTCGGCGAGACGACGCGGGTCCTGCGCCTGAGCGCTCCCGACGAGCGCGGCGTCTTCCAGGAGCGAGCGGTGATCGTCGACGGGTTGCCCGGCGGCGGCCACAACACCCGCACCGTCCTCTTCAGCCCCGCCTGGGCGACGCTGTTCGTCTCCGTCGGCTCATCGTGCAACGTGTGCGTCGAGGAGGATGAACGGCGGGCGGCCATCGTGCGCTACGACCCCGACGGGAGCGGCGAGGCGGTCTACGCGCGGGGCCTGCGCAACGCCGTCGGCATCACCTTCCGCCCTGGCACCGCCGAGCTATGGGCCACCAACAACGGGCGCGACTGGCTGGGCGACGACCAGCCGCCTGAGACGGTGTACAACGTGCGGGAGGGGGACGATGCCGGCTGGCCGAACTGCCACAGCGGGCACATCGTCGATCCCGACTATGGCAGCCCCAGCGCCTGTGATGGGATCGTGACACCTGCCGTCGAGATGCAGGCCCACTCGGCGCCGCTGGGGCTGACCTTTTACACCGGGCAACAGTTCCCCGAAGAGTACCGCGGCGACCTGTTCGTCGCCTTTCACGGCTCGTGGAACCGCACCGTGCCCACGGGCTACAAGATCGTGCGCATCTCGATGCGCGATGGGAGCCCCGGCCCGGTACAGGACTTTGCCGCTGGCTGGCTGCGCGCGGACGGTTCCAACTGGGGCCGCCCCGTGGACGTGCTCACGGCGTCCGACGGCAGCCTGTTCGTCTCCGACGATAGCGGCGGATTCATCTATCGTATATTCTACGCCGGTGAATAGATATGGACGACGTCGAAATCCTCCCCGTCGCCCACAACGCAGCGCTTGCCGCCCTGAACGGGGGCAACGGCCTGCCCGAGGACGAACGCTTCCCGGAAAGAGACGAGACCTATCGGGGGTTCTTATTGAAATGGCAGTAGCCCCCGCTTGCACCTTACGTATTACGCATCACGCATCACGCATCACGTTTCACGTTTCACGCATCACGTTTCACGCATCACGCATCACGCATCACGCATCACGCATCACGCATCACGTTTCACGCATCACGTTTCACGTTTCACGCATCACGCATCACGTTTCACGCATCACGTTTCACGTTTCACGTTTCACGCATCACGTTTCACGCATCACGCATTGCGTCCAGCCAGGACCTGGCACTGATGTCGCGTTTGGCATAAGGAGGCATATGTGACGACAAAAGTATACGACGTCATCATCATCGGCTCGGGGAGCGTCGGGCTCCCGGCCGCGTTTTTCCTGGCTCAGGCAGGGCTCAAGCCGCTGGTCATTGACCAGTTCGCCAGCCCGGGCCAGGGTTCCAACAAGGCCGCCATCGGTGGCATCCGCGCCACCCACTCCGCGCCCTCCAAGATCTACCTCTGCCTCAAGTCGATCGAGATCTTTTCCACCTGGCGGGAGACCTATGGGGACAACATCGAGTGGTACGAGGGCGGCTACTCCTTCGTCGCCTATCGGGAGCGGGACGAGCGCGTCCTGAAGGATCTGCTCAAGATCCAGCAGTCCTACGGGCTGGACATCCGCTGGCTGGAGCGGGACGACCTGCTCGAGGTGATCCCGGACCTGAACCCGGATGGCCTCATCGGCGGGACCTACTCACCGAGGGACGGGTCGGCCTCGCCCCTGCTCACCTCCCACGCCTTCTACACCCAGGCACGAAAACTCGGGATCGAGTTCCGCTTCCGCGAACGGGTCACCGGCATCATCCGCCGCCGGGGACAGGTGGTCGGCGTGCGCACCGACCAGGGAGGCTATGCCACGGGGACGGTCATCAACGCCGCCGGTCCCTGGGCGCGGGCGGTGGCCCAGATGGCCGGGCTGGACGTGCCGGTCGTGCCCGACAGCCACGAGGCAGGCATCACCGAGCCGGTCGAGCGCTTCCTGGGGCCGATGGTGGTCGACATCCGGCCCGCCGAGGGCTCGAAGAACTATTACTTTTATCAGCATGGGCCCGGCCCCATCGTCTTCTGCATCACGCCGGAGCCCCCCATCGTCGGCACCGACCGGCGGGAGACCTCGGTCTTCCTGCCGATGATCGCCCGTCGCATGGTGGACCTGATGCCCAAGCTGGCCAACGTCAAGGTGCGGCGCACCTGGCGGGGTCTCTACCCGATGACGCCCGACGGCTTCCCCATCGTGGGGCGAGCGCGGGAACTGGAGGGCTACATCTACGCCGTCGGGATGTGCGGGCAGGGGTACATGTTGGGGCCGGGCGTGGGGGTCCTGCTGACCCACATGGTGCAGGACGACCTGACGACGCTGGACGAGGAGATCCTGGAGGCGTTGGGTTCGTACCGGGAGTTTGGCGGCGAGGAGAAGCTAAAGTAGCGATCAGTGACCGCCGGTCAGTGCGACTTGACAGGTAGGAAATTTACCCGTATTATAAGCAATGGTGCCTCACTGGGTTCGGGTTGGTTTTGCAGCGTAGGGCAGGCATGGACCGACGGCCCATATCCCGCGTTTCTCCGGTTTGAATGGAAGCTGAAAGTTGTCTCGTCGATCCCGACACATGTACGGCTTCTTATCCGCTGGCAAAGCCAACATACCAGTTCGGTGAGCCCTCGGCACGAGCGGCTCAATCGGACACTCAGTCGAGGCGTTCGCGCTTCCATTCGCTACCGTAGGATGCGAGGAGTTGGCCCGGGCCAGAAAGGAGGTGGCATACCAAGGACAAACCGGTCAAGCATATGGCAACGTATCGTATCCCTATCCGGCCAGAGGCCGGACCCTATCCGGCCAGAGGCTGGACCTCATCCGGCCAGAGGCCGGACCGCTGCTCACATATTTAGACGGAGGAGAACAAATGTTTAGAAAGCTTGCTCTGCTGCTTCTCGTGCTCGTCCTGACGCTGCCCTTGTTCACGGGCTGCAAGAAGGAGACCGGGACGATCAAGATCGGCCTCGAGGGCCCCATGACTGGCGACTACGCCTACGAGGGCCAGGGCTTTGACAAGGCCGTCAAGTTGCTCGCTGAACAGACCAACGAGGCCGGTGGCCTGCTGGGCCGCCAGATCGAGTTGGTCATCGAGGACGACGCTGGCGACCCGACCCAGGCGGCACTGGTGGCGCAGCGGTTAGTCGACGCTGACGTCGTCGCCGTCATCGGCGCGTACAACTCTACCGCCACCGAGCCCGCCTCCGAGATCTACAACGAGGCTGGCCTGCTCCACGTCACCCCCTCCTCGACCGCCACGCGGCTGACCGAGAAGGGCTTTAAGCGGTTCTTCCGCGTGTGCTTCCTGGACGACCGCCAGGGCCTGTTCGCCGCCACGTTCGCGAAGGACGTGCTGGGCGTGCAGAATTTTGGCATCCTGCACGACAACTCCACCTATGCCCAGGGCCTGGCCGAGCACACCAAGCGCTACGCCGAGGAGATGGGGATAAACGTGCTCTTCTACGACGCCATCAACCCTGACGACCAGGACTTTAGCCCCATCCTCACCAACATCGGGGCCGCCGGGCTGGACGCCATCTACTTCACCGGCTACCACGCCCAGGGTGGTCTGCTGCTCAAGCAGACCGGCGAACTGGGGCTGGACCTGAATTGGGTGATGGGCAACGCCTGCAACAACCCCGAGTTGATCCAGATCGGCGGGCTGGAGAACGCCGTGGGGACCTACATCACCACCGAGCCGCTGCCCAAGGACGTGGACTATCCCGAAGCGCGGCAGTTCGTCGCCGACTTCCAGGAAGCGTACGACATGATGCCCGACAGCGTGTGGTGGATGATGGCCGCCGAGGCCTTTAACGTCATCCGCTACGCCATCGAGCAGACCGAGTCCACCGACTCCGAGGTCCTGGCCAACTTCCTTCACAACGAGGCCAAAGACCTCAACGGCATCACCGGCCCGATCCTGGGCTGGGATGAGAAGGGTGACCGGCTGGGCACCATCCACCTGGCCTACATCATCAACGACAAGGGCGAGTTGATCGTCAACCCACAACAACCGACCAAGTAGACTCGCCGGCCGATGGGGGGGGAGTTCGAGGGGCCTCTCGAATTCCCCCCTTCATCGCGGTCATCTCTGCAGGGTCCACGGGAAGGAGGCCCAACCCCATGCAACTCCTCCAGCAAATGATCAATGGCATTACCATTGGCGCGTTTTACTCGCTGGTCGCCCTGGGCTACACGATGGTCTACGGGGTGCTCAAGTTGATCAACTTTGCCCACGGCGACATGTTTATGTGGGGAGCCTACCTGGGCCTGACCGGGCTGAACGTGGCGGTGGCCCTGCTGGCTCGGACGAGCCCGTGGGCCATCCCGCCGACCATCATCGTCGTGCTGGTTACGGTGGCCCTGATGGGCGTCCTGGTAGAGCGCATCGCCTACCGCCCGCTGCGGACGGCAGGCCGGC
>DATKTN010000167.1:0-11156 GCA_035531135.1 Anaerolineae bacterium | reverse complement strand
TGTTCCAGCAAACCGCCCGACCTGTGCGACCTGCCGCGGTTTGGGGCGGACGAAGGGACGCACCTCCCCAATGCGCGCCCAGGCCTGGTCGGGCGTCAGGCCGGTGCTGACCAGGTAGGCGGCGGCTACCGTCGCCGCGCGGCCGACGCCGGCTTTGCAGTGGACGTAGACCCCGCCGCCCCGCGTGATTTCCTCGGCGATGAAGGCGGCGCCCGCGCGCAACTGCTCCAGCGTCGGCGGCTCGTCGTCGACCGTCGGCAGGTGGAGGTAACGGGGGGGGCGATCCCGGCGTCATTGTCGTCGAACTCGACGCGCACGTTGACCACCGCCGTGATGCCCCGCGCCGCCAGCCGGGGCCAGCCGCGTCTCCGGTACTGGCCGCCGACGTGCAAGTGCGGCGTGATCTGGCTCACGCGGCGGATGGGCGCGCCGGTGACGATGCGCACGGCGTGGTCGGCTGCCCACAGCGCCGTCACCCGCAGCCCCTGCTGGGTGAGCCGGCTCCACAGGATGTGTATCCCTTTGGTAAGTTTATTCAATAGTCTCATCTTGGTGAACTCACCCTTGCGAAGGTTGCGCATAGCCTTGGCAGCGATGCGATTCCCGGTGGGCCAGGTCGCTTCTGGCCTGAAAGTTGTCGTCGAACCTTCGCAAGGGTACCCCTGCCTCAAACCTCGATCAACTCACCCTTGCGAAGGTTGCGCATAGCCCCTGGCAGCGATGCGATTCCCGGTGGGCCAGGTCGCTTCTGGCCGGAAAGTTGTCATCGAACCTTCGCAAGGGTACCCCTGCCTCAGACTTCAATTAGCTCATACTCCCGGCTGCCCAGCCCGATCCGCGCCGCTGCGTCGACGTGCAACTGCCCGTCCTTGCCCAGCGCCTCGGCCAGGATGCGCTGGCCGGCTTTCAGCCCCCGGTCCTCCGCCAGCGACCCGGGCAGCGGCACGCCGGCGTTGATCAGGTCCAGCGTTGCCCGCTCGACGGCGACGATGTCCGTGGAGGCCAGGATGCCCTGATCCTGCACGAGCGGGGTGTCGGCCATCGGCATGCAGTCGCACTCCGGCTGTACCTCCAGCGCAAAGTTCAGGTACACCACCTTGCCCGGCTCGAACGTGCTCAGCACTGCCTGTGTCCCCTCGGCCAGCGCGGCCTGGAACTCGTCCTCGCCCCGCTTCTCCAACTGGATGGCGCCTTCGGGACAGACCCGCTCGCAGCGGCCGCAGCGCCAGCACTTTTTTTCGTCCACGACCGGCCGTCGTCTGTCTCTGAGATCGCCTCGGTGGGACAGACGTGCAGGCATTGCAGGCACGTGATGCACAGTTCGGGATCGTGGATGACGGACGACTCGGCCATAGCGGCGTGCAGGTGGCCGCGCGCCTGCTTCCAGTCGCCGCTGCGGTCGCGGCCGGCGACGCCGCCCATCGCCAGGTTCTTGATCGCCCCGCCGTAGCCGGTCTGGATGTGCCCCTTGCAGTGGCTGACGACGATCATCGCCGGCGCGTCGTGGATGGCCGAGGCGACGTGCACGCTCCCCAGCACCGGCCCGGCCTCCACCTCGACGCTGTCGTAGCCGAACAGCCCGTCGGCCACGATCACCGGGCAACCGACCGACTGGGGGTTGATGCCGTTCTGGTTGGCCAGCTCCAGGTAGTCCCAGCCCGGTATGCGCACCGTGTCGCAGACGAAGGGCTTGCCTCCAACGGCGACGACCGCGTCGGCCAGGATGCGCAGGAAGCGGGGGCGCACGATCCTGTGAGCGCCCCGAGAGCCAAAGTGGGTCTTGATCGCCACGTACTCTCCATCGCCGAACCTGCTGCCAAAATCCAATTGCTCGATCAATCGTTCCAACCCGGCCACCTGGCTGGCGCTATAGTCCCAGCGCTTGGCCCGTGCCGGTGCGAAGTAGACCTTGCTGCTCATTGTCCCCTTTCTCGTTGCCTCATTTACTCACTCACTCATTGCTCGTGTACTCACTAGCACATGGCCCAATTATACCGCACCAGGCACGAGGCGAGAAATTGCGTCTTTGGCACAAGCGTGCTACAATTTCAATGACCAATGACCAATCGCCAATGACCAATCGCCAATGACTAATGACCAATGACCAATGACCAATGATAGATGTTATTCACGCAAACCTTGCGAAGGTTACGCATAGCCCTCGCCGCCACGGTATGATGGGCCAGATGACGGCCTTCGTGCCTCGAAAGCTTTCGCGCAACCTTCGCAAGGTTTAGGATTGCACATGGAGGAAGACAATGACTGAATTGGCGCGTGCTCGCGGGCGGTATTTCGAAGAGTTCGAGATCGGCGACGCGGCCGAGACCGCCGCCCGCACGGTCACCGAGACCGACGTGGTGCTCTTCGCCGGGCTCTCGGGCGACTACAACCAGGTCCATACCGACGCCGAGTTCACCAGGGGGACGCTCTTCGGCGAGCGCATCGCTCACGGCCTGCTGGGGCTTGCCATCGCCAGTGGCCTGGTCTCGCGGCTGGGCTTTGACGAGGGCACTGTCGAGGCGTTCACCGGATTGGAGTGGAAGTTCTGCGGCCCGATCAAGATCGGCGACACGATCCGGGTGCGGCTCGAGGTCCGGCGGAAGAAGGAGATGGCCCGCCTGGGCGGTGGCTTCGTCGTCTTTGACGTGGCCGTCCTCAACCAGCGGGACGAGACGGTGCAAAAGGGCACCTGGACCGTTCTGATCAAGAGCGCTCCCTGACCCGCCGCTGGTCGCCAGCATCCAGCGTCTTGCATCCTGCATCCTGCATCTTGCATCTTGCGTCTTGCGTCCTGCATCTTGCATCCTGACTCAATGACTCACCCCACTGCCCCGCCCTATCTGCACACCCTGTCCATCCCCACCCCCTTCCCCGTCGGCCCGGTCAACGTCTACCTGGCCGAGGGGGACCCGCTGACGCTGGTCGACGCGGGCCCGCGCTGCGACCGCGCCCGCCAGGCGCTGGAGAACGGCCTGGCCGGGCGTGGGTACGGCGTGGCCGACGTTCGGCGCATCGTCCTCACGCACGCCCACGCCGATCACTGCGGGCTGGCGGCGGAACTGGTGCGGGCGTCGGGCGCGGAGGTGCTGACCCACGCGGTGAGTGTCCCCTGGCTGGAAAAATCGGCCAATGCGCGGCGGCTGGCCTTTTACGCGGAGGTGATGCGCTGGGCGGGCGTCCCGGTGAAGACGTTGGTGGATCTATCCAGGATGCGGCGGGGCGTGGAACGGTACGATGAACCGATCGTCCCCGACGGGACGCTGGCCGACGGGGACGTGCTCCAGTTGGGCGGCGACGACTGGCGGGTGCTCCACACGCCCGGGCACGCGGGCGGGCTGATCTGCCTGTACCAGCCCCGGCGCCGGCTGCTCATCTCCAGCGACCACCTGTTGCGCGATATCTCCTCCAACCCTGTCGTCGAGCCGCCTGCACCGGGCGAGACCGGGCGGCCGCGCCGCCTGGTCGAGTACATGGCGCAACTGCGCCGCGTGGCCGCGCTCGACGTCGCGCTGGCGTTGCCCGGCCACGGCCCACCGATCACGGACCACCGCGCGCTCATCCGCGAGCGGCTGGCCTTTCACGAGGCGCGCGCCCGCCACATGCTGGAGGTGATGGGGGAGCGCGCGCTCACGGCGCACGAAATGGCCGGGGTGCTTTTTCCCGGCGTCGACCCCGTCGACTACTTCCTCGCCATCTCCGAGGTCGTCGGGCACCTCCAGTGGCTCGAGGTCGAGGGCCGGGTGACGCACGACGAGCACGGCGGCGTTGCCCATTGGCGGCGGGTGATTTAGGCAATCTCGCCGTGGGTACAGCATCGAGATGACATCCTACCGGGTCTTGGTCTTGTTCCTGACGCTGCTTGTCCTGGTGATGCCTTCCATAGATGGGGCATCTCCGTCCGTCGCCCCACCGGAGGAGGAGCCGGTCGTGGCGCGGGTTTTTTTCGCCGACCTGGCCGACCTCAACCGGCTGGCGGGGGAACTGGACGTCTGGGAGGTGGTGCACGAGGAGGGCTACCTGGTGGCCCTCCTGCGCCCGGACCAGTTTGCGACGCTGCGTCGCACTGGCTATCGGGTGGAGATCGACGAGGGCCAGACTGCCCTGCTTGACCGGCCCTCGCAGTGGCTTCCCGGCCAGGTGATAGGCATTCCCGGCTATCCCTGCTACCGCACCGTCGAGGAGACCGCCGCCGATATGGCCCAACTGGCCGCCGATCACCCCGACATGGTTGCCTGGGTGGACATCGGCGCCAGTTGGGAGAAGGTCTCCGGTACCCGGCCGGGCTATGATCTCTACGCGCTCGTGCTCACCAACAGCGCCGTGCCTGGCCCCAAGCCTAAATTCCTCCTCATGGCCGCGATCCACGCCCGCGAGCTGGTCACAGCCGAGCTGGCCGCCCGGTTCGCCGAATATCTGGTCGCAGACTATGGCACCGATCCCGACGTCACCTGGCTCCTGGACTATTTCGAGGTTCACGTCCTCCCCATGACCAACTCTGATGGACGCAAGCAGGCCGAGGCCGGCGAATACTGGCGCAAGAACACCGACGACGACGATGGTTGCACGATTTTTCCCTTCTACGGCACTGACTTGAACCGGAACAGCAGCTTCCATTGGGGCGGGGCCGGCACGGATCCCTGCACTGAGACGTATCAGGGGCCATCGGCAGCATCGGAGCCCGAGACCCAGGCCATCCAGAACTATGTGGCGGGTGTCTTCTCTGACCAACGTGGTCCCGGAGACGACGACCCTGCTCCTGACGATGCGATGGGCGTCTTTGTCACGCTGCACAGTTTTAGTGAGCTGGTGCTCTTTCCCTACGGGTTTCGACCCGCGTCGTGCCCCAATCACGCCCAACTGGAGACGTTGGGGCGCAAGTTCGGGTACTTTAACGGGTACAAGGTCTGCCAGGCCGGGGAGCCGGGCTGCCTCTACCCCACGACCGGGACCACCGACGACTGGGCCTATGGGGAATTGGGCCTGGCTGCCTACACCTTTGAATTGGGCACGCATTTCTTCCAGGGTTGCCCGACCTTTGAGAACGCGATCCTCCCGGAGAACCTCCCTGCGCTCCTGTATGCGTTCAAGGCGGCTCGCCGGCCCTATCAGAGCCCTGCTGGGCCGGAGAGCCTCGGCGTGACGGTCACGCCTACCGTCACCATCGCGGGAGCCCTGGTGACGCTGACGGCTATGGCCGACGATACTCGCACCGACAGCAACGGTTGGGGGGAGGAGCCGGTGCAGGACGTCGCCGCCGCCCGCTACACCGTGGACGCCCCCTCCTGGATCACCGGCGTCGTCTCCTACCCGATGGCTCCCGCCGACGGTGCTTTCGACGCTGCTGTGGAAACCGTCCAGGTTATCGTGGACACCACCGGCTGGACGCCAGGCCGTCATATCCTGTTCGTGGAGGGCCAGGATGCGCCGGGCAACTGGGGGGTTCCCAGCGCTGTCTTTCTGTGGGTCCTCGACAGCGCGATCGGCGGTACAGTTTGGGAAGGTGGCTCGGGTGTCCCTGTTGAAGGGGCCACCGTTCACCTGAAGGGCAATGGCCTGGAGGAGAAGCATATCACCGATCACGATGGCCATTATGCGTTCGCTGTCTTCACCGGCACGTACACGCTTGTGGCCAGCGCTCCCGGCTATCTCTCTACCGTGCTGACCCAGGTCGTGGCGCTCAGCGGGGTGACCGCCACGCAGAATATCACCCTCTGGCCGGGCTATCGCCACTATCTGCCGCTCATTAATCTGCAATCTGCAATTTGCAATTTGCAATCTCCAATTTGCAATCTCCAATCCGCCTGTTATAATCCGCCCCGGATGCGGAACCCGGCGCGCGTGTATCGCGCCTATACTCACAGAGAACCAGTGCATGTTCGAAGACAATCACTCAGACGAAAAGCGTGGCCCGCAGGCTGATGCCGGAGGCGGCAGCCGGGGTGTCTGGCCTTCCGAACCCCCTGCCACGCTGGACGACACGCAGCCTACGCGGGTGCCTTCGCCCGACGACGTCGAGACCGCCGAGTTGCCGGGCGAGCTGGGCGAGCCGACGATCGCGTGGGATCGGGTGCCCACCGGCGCCACTCCGACGGCCCGCCTGCCCCGCACCGTGCCGCCCCCGCAGCGGCCTGGCTACGTCCCGCCCCGCCGCCCGGCGAAGACTCCGAGCTCGGTCGAGACGCGCTCCCGACCAAGCCCACCACAGCCAGCGATGGGCGCGCAGCGTAGGGGAGGCCACAGGCCGCCCCAATGGGAAAGGGCCCTGCTCAGGGCCGGCTTTGCCGTGGTCGTCGTGAGCGTGCTGGGTTTCTTCCTGGCGGTCGGGGCTACGCTCGTCAGCTACGTCGCCATCGCCAACCAGCTCCCGTCGCCCGGGGAACTGCAGACCCGCCAGACTGCCTTCGTCAGCAGCAAAATCCTCGATCGCGAGGGCCATCTGCTCTACGAAGTCACAGATCCTCGGGGAGGGCGGCGCACCAAAGTCCCGCTGGGCGAGATTTCTCAACACCTGATCCACGCGACGGTCGCCACCGAGGACCGTGATTTCTGGCTCCACCCTGGTTTTGATCCCATCGCGATCCTGCGAGCTGTTTATTATAATCTCTCGGAGCAAAGGATTGTCTCTGGCGCCAGTACGATCACCCAGCAGGTGGCCCGCAACGTCCTGCTCACGGCGGAGGAGCGGGTGCAGGAGACGGCCGGGCGCAAGATCAAGGAGGCCGTCCTGGCCGCCGAGCTGACGCGCGTGTATCCCAAGGACGTCATCCTGGAGATCTACCTCAACGAGAACTACTACGGCAACCTGGCGTATGGCGTCCAGGCCGCTGCCGAGACCTACTTTGGCGTGGACGCGGCCGATCTCACGTTGGCGCAGGCCTCCTTCCTGGCGGGCCTGCCCCAGTTGCCGGCCCTGTACGATCCCTTCGGTGGTGGGCTCGACATGGCGCTCGCCCGCCAGGAGGACGTGCTGGCGCTGATGGTCGAGGCCGGTACCATCAGCCACACCGAGGCCGCGCTGGCGGCTGCCGAGATGCGCGACCACGAGTTCAAAGCCCCCCGGCTCGACCTTGCCACCGCTCCCCACTTTGTCGTCTACGTGCGGCAGACGCTGGAGGCAGTGTATGGCCCGGAGGCGCTCTACCGGAACGAGCAGGGCGCGAGCCTGCGCATCTACACCACGCTTGACCCCCGCCTGCAGGCGCTGGCCGAGCAGGCCGTGCGCGAGGGCGTGGCCGCGTTGGCCGACCGAAACGCGACGAACGGCGCGCTCGTCGCCATTGACCCGCACACGGGCCACATCCTGGCGCTGGTCGGCTCCGCCGATTTCCACGACGAGGAGATTGACGGCCAGGTCAACGTCGCACTGCGTTGCCGCCAGCCTGGCTCCTCGATCAAGCCTCTCACTTACGCCGCCGCCTTCGAGCGCGGCTGGACGCCGGCCACCTTGTTGTGGGACCTGCGCACCGAGTTCCCCGACGGAGCCAACCCGCCCTACGTCCCGGTCAACTATGACGAGAAATATCACGGCCCGATGCTCGTGCGCGAGGCGCTCGCCAACTCCTACAACGTCCCCGCCGTCGCCGCACTCCAGTTCGTGGGGGTTGATGGGCTGCTGGAGATGGCCACGCGGCTCGGCGCTGCGTCAGTGGCCCATCCCGAGCTGTACTGCCCCGAGTATCCGTACGAGCAGCCGCCGACCTACGGGCTGGCGCTCACGTTGGGCGGCGGCGAGGTAAAGCTTCTGGAGATGGCCGGTGCCTTCGCCGTCTTTGCGAACGGCGGCGTGCGTGTGCCGCCCAGCCCCATCCTGCGCATCGAGGACAGCCGGGGCAACGTCCTGGTGGATCACTCCGCGCCCGCTGGCGAGCCGGTCATCTCGCCCCAGCACGCCTATCTCGTGACCAGCATCCTCGCCGACGCCCAGGCGCGCTGCCAGGCCTTCCATTGCCCCAGCATCCTCGAGCTCGCCCGGCCGGCGGCCGCCAAGACCGGCACGACCAACGACTTCCGCGACGCCTGGACCATCGGGTACACCCCCGACCTGGTGACCGGCGTCTGGGTGGGCAATTCGGACAATGCACCGATGATCAACCTGCCTGGGACGGCCGGCGCCGGCCCTATCTGGCACGACTTTATGGAGGCGGCCCACGCCGATCTGCCCGCGCGCGATTTTGTGCGCCCGCCGGGCATCGTCGAGCACGAAATCTGCGCCGACTCTGGCGCTCGACCGACCGAGTACTGTTCACGTCGCAGGCGGGAGGTATTTGCCGAGGAGCAGCCGCCGCTGGACAGGGAGCACGATTGGTACCAGATGGTGCAGGTCGACGCGCTGACCGGGCTTCTGGCGAACGAGTTCTGTCCCGATCAGGTCGCCGAGCAGTTGATGCTCGCGATCACCGACGAGCGGGGGCGGGAGTGGGCCCAGGCTCACCCGGAGCGCTTCGGGGGCCTGCCGCTGGCACCGCTCGAAACCTGCACCGAGAGCACCGATCGCCCGCAGGTCTTTATCACCGAGCCTGCCCCTGGAAGCACCGTACACGGGATCGTGCGAGTGGCCGGCACGGTTCAACTGCCCAACTTTGAGCGGTACGAAGCACGGTATGGCATCGGAGGCAACCCCCAGGGCTGGGGGTGGATCAGCGGGCCACACCTGGCGCAGGTGCGCGACGGCCTGCTGGCCGAGTGGGACACCTCGCACCTGGCCCCCGGCCCCTACACCCTGCAGATCAGCGCCTTTGATCGTGGGCAGCACCGCGTCGAGGCTCGGGTACAGGTGAACGTCGCTGCCCCGACCGAGACACCAACGCCGGTGCAGTCCCCCACGCCGGAGGCGACGCCCACGCTGTCACCGACGTTCACGCCGATTCCAGGCCTGACGGCCACGCCTACGGCGGTCCCCACGATCGAGCCCACCTCGACGCCGACGGTGCAGCCCTCCGCTACCGCCACCGGTACACCTGAGTTGGAATCCTCTCCCACGCCGACGGGGACGCCCACACCTGAACCTTCCCCCACGCAAGAGGGGGTTTCGGGCGAGGAAGCGCCACCCACCTGGACGCCTGCGGGGCCATAAGCCCAACGATCCGCTGTTATGAAGGACAGGGGCTTGGTTGCCCTACGGGTGGTCCTGGGCCTGGTTCCGCTATCGTCGCTGTCTGGACAGGCCGGTCACGATGCGACGATCAGGAAGCGGCACGCGTCCACGTCCATCGCCCGGCATTCGATCTCGCGCACCTCATAGTCCTGTCCCGTCGCCCACTTGACTGCCTCGCTGATGGATCCGATGTAGAGGTGGCAAATGGGTTGCCCGGCCTTGCGGCCGCAACATACCCCACAAGTATAGTCGGCGAGGACGAACCCCTGCGGCGTCTCCTGTACCTCGATGGTCGTGTTTTCGTTCACGTCCATCAGCGACTTGGCCATCTGGGTGAGGATGAACTTGATGCGCGTTTTCTGCGGCATCAGCTTCAGCGCGGCGCCAGCTACACCCATCAGCGTCGCCTGCTCCTCAACGCCGTAGCGGAACGAGGCCCGGCCGATGCGCTGCAACATGCCCTTGCCTGCACGGCCGTAGAATTCCTGCACCGCCTGGTTGAGCGCAGCGTAGTCAACCGTGGAGACACCCTGTTCCAGATTGTTGGGCGGCAGTTCGTCGGCGTAGCGCGCCAGCCCGGCCTGGCGCAGCACGGCCCTGAGACCCCGTTCACCCATCACCTCGCCGATGGCCAGGATCGCCTGGCGCATCAGCGCGTTGGTGAAGCGCCACTTCTCCGGCATCTGGCGTTCTTTAGGCATGCGATCCTCCTCTATTTACAGGCGCAGTTCCCATACTCTGATGAGGTCTCCCGTGGGCTCAAACCCAAAGAGACGATACAGCCGCTGGGAAGAGCGGTTGCCGGTCTGCGTGTTGAGCGTGACTCGCTCCGCGCCGTATTGCCACAAGGCGCGCAGTGCGTCGTCCAGCAGCAACGCGCCGATGCCGTGGCTCTGGTGAGATGGATGCACGGCGATACGGTTGAGGTGAGCACCTGGTAGGTGCAGTACCCCCTCAGCGTATGCCACCACTTCATCGGCCAGTTCTGCCACGACAAAGTGGGACGACGCGGCGGCCCTCCGGCGCATCGTGGCCTCGCTGTGCCACCAGTGGGGGGTGAATGCCGCTCGATCCACGGCCACGACTGCGGGGATGTCCGCGTCCGACGCCAGGCGCAGGCAAGCGTCCACACCGCTCGTGTCCGGTAGCGCGCGGTCGAGCTTGACCAGCGTCCCGACCTCGGTCAGCCGTCTGAAGCCATGCGCGCTGAGGCGTGGCCCAGCCCAGCCCCCGTAGTCCATCCATGCCAATGCCCGTGTCCCAAGGCGGAGCAGCCGGTCAAGTAGAGGAGGGAGCGCCAGGTCAAGCCACGCATCGACGTCGAGCGCGTCGTCTATGGCGGCCAGGCGCACCCAGGCCACTGGCGATTCGTCAGGCCACGCGAAGAGTGCACCCATCACGATTCCCTCGTGATCGACGATGACGAACGGGCCGTGTGCAAGATGTTCCTCCCACGGCCACAGCGGGGGGAACGTGCGACAAGCTCTCTGATTGAGCGCCTCGACGGCGAGCCAGTCGCCTGGATGAGCTGGTCTTGCTTCCATGTTTACCTGGTCCCACTTTATCACATGGCGGGCCGGAGGTCAAGTCCATTTGCCTTTTTGTTTTATTTGGTGTACACTATCTACAATTGTCGCAAGGTCTGAAAGACAGTCATAGGGAAGTAGGCGTAAACGTTGAAACCTGCTGTGTTTTACGTTTTGCGCCCATATCGGCGGTACCAGCATGGAGTGCACAGAATCATGGCTGATGAAGGACGACGGAAGGCGTTAGAAATGGCGCTGGCGAACCTGACCAAGCGCTTTGGCGATGGCACGGTGATGCGTCTGGGGGAGGCGACCCACCTGCAGGTCGACGTCATCCCCACCGGCGCGCTGGCGCTCGACCGCGCGCTCGGCGTCGGCGGCGTCCCCCGGGGCCGCGTCACCGAGATCTACGGGCCGGATGGTGCGGGCAAGACGACGCTCGCCCAACACATCGTCGCCGAGGCCCAGAAGCGCGGTGGCGTGGCCGCCTACATCGACATGGAGCACGCGCTCGACCCCACCTACTCCGCCAAGTG
>DATKTN010000166.1:0-2176 GCA_035531135.1 Anaerolineae bacterium | reverse complement strand
ATGTCAACACGCCGCCCAGCTTTGACATCGGCGGCCCCGGCACGCTGGTCATGCTCCGCAACGAGACGAACGACGGCGAGATACCGGCCAATCTGTGGATCAACGACGGCGAGACGGTGAGCGTGAACCTCGGCGTGCCCGGCATGATTCCCGGAGACATCAACGTCGTCAGCGATTGGGACGCCCGCCCCAACAAGAACAACCTGCTCGGCAAGATGTTGGCTCCCGCTCGAATGGCCTCGTTTGACCTGGCCTGCACGCCAGTGGCCGCGGCGGGGGTCAACCAGGTTAGCATCTTTATGGCAGACTCGCCGGTTGAACGAAGGGACCAACTCAACCAACTTAGCCGCTGGCTGGGCATCACGGGCCTGGACTCCACCAACACCAACGCGGGTACAATCTATGTTATCATCGTGGACGATACCGGCGGCTTTTTCCACGTCGACATTTATGGCGACTTCCTCCGCACGGTCTTAGTCGGCCATACCGCAACCTACAACGCAGCGGGTAGCCAGGCCATCGTAGCGGACGGGGCCAGCGGCCTGGGAGGCACGATCTACATCGACGCGGCCACGGCGGCGGACGTGAATATCGAGGTGCAGTATTCGCTTTCCACCATCGGCCACTGGGAGCGGTACGATAGCCTCTGGGCGGCGGTAGACTGATGGTCACGCTCGTACTCCAGCCCGACGGAACAGCGGGAAAAGACACCTGGATACAGCTATCAGCGCCAGATACGAACAATGACGGGTCGTCGCTGGCAACTGGCGGCGGAACCGGCAATAAATCGCTGGTACAGTTCGACATCAGCTCTATTCCTGCATACTCGACCATCATCTCTGCCACCCTAGAGCTGCACTGTCTGGCTGAGGGGGCCGTCGAGGATATCCTAATCCAGTGCCACGCCCTTTTGGTGGATTGGGTAGAGGCCGAGGCCACCTGGAACGTTCGCAAGACCGGCGTGGCGTGGAATACCGCTGGGTGTTTGCACGCGACCCTCGACTATGAGGGGGGGACGTCCCAGGGAACAGATACCTTTACCGATGTGGGTAACTGGCTATCGTTCGATTGCACCGATGCTGTGACCCGGTGGTACGCGGGAACACTCACAAATAACGGCCTACATATCTGGACTGCGGTGGGGGCCTCTTATAAATCATACGAGGACTCGGAGAACGCCACAGCGGACAACCGTCCCAAGCTGACCATTGTCTACACGCTGCCAGTCCTATCTTCTGACTACGGCATCTCGCCCGTCCGCTATCAGCCCATCCTGCTCAACCAGGCCACAGGCGAGGCCCTGGAGGTGCCCACCGATTGGATAAGCATCCAGTACGTTTCCAACGTATGCCGGCCCGGCTGGTGCGACCTGACGCTGCCGGGAGATTTCAGCCTCGGCACCGAGCGCGATTTCACGGACTGGCGGCTCGTCATCTGGCGCCACATTCTCGGCAGCCGGAGCTACATCGACTGGGCCGGGTTCGTCCGCGACCGCGTGCGCACCTATGTAAACGGGGAGAGTAGGCTGATTCTCTCCGGGCCTGACTACATGGACATGATCGACCGGCGCATCGTGGCCTATGCGGCGAGCACGACCTACAGCCTCAAGGCGGCCGATGCTGCTGACGATATGATGAAGGAGTTGATGCGCGAAAACCTGGGCGCATCGGCGGTGGATACCACCCGCGACTATTCGACGTGGATCTCCATCCAGGCCGATCTCACCCAGGGGACCAGCGTTCGCAAGGGCTGCTCCTGGGCCGACCTGCTGCCCACGCTACAGCAGATATACGAGACGAGCCAGGGCACGGCGGCCACGGCTACGTTCTTCGGCGTCGTGCCCCTGGGCGATGGCTACGACATGGAATTCCGCACGAAGGTGGGCCAGTGGGGGCAGGACCATCGCCACCCTGACGGCGTAGACGGCGCCCATGTGTTCAGCATCGAGTGGGGCAACCTGGACAACGTGCGGCAGGGATACCAGAGCAGCGACGAATATAACTACCTTTACGGGATGGGCGAGGGGCAGCGCAGCGACCGCCTGCAGACCACAGCCACCAGCGCCAGTCGCATCGCTAAGTCGGTCATCAACCGACGCGAGCGCGCCTACGAGAACACGAACGCCGCTGTGGTGGCCACGCTGACCAGCGAGACCGCCGGGCGTCTGCAAGAGGGC
>DATKTN010000165.1:0-2173 GCA_035531135.1 Anaerolineae bacterium | reverse complement strand
GGTCCACACTCTACTATTCGCCCTACCCGGCCCTGACCTTGTCAGGCCTGGCCTTGCCCGCCTTCGATCCACTCATCGGGCTGGGACTGCTGGGGTTGCTCGCGCCAGCGGTGGCCTGCACCGGAGGCCAGGCGGATCGGGAAGGGGAGCGCGGATGATCGACCTTGACCGCCTGACCTATACCTATCCTGGCGCTTCCGGCCCCGTGCTGGCCGACGTGACGTTGCACGTCGCCGAGGGAGAGTTCGTCCTCGTCGCCGGCCCGTCCGGCGTGGGCAAGTCCACGCTCCTGCGCTGCCTCAACGGGCTGGTGCCCCACTTTACCGGCGGCATGGTCGGCGGGCGCATCTCTGTCGCCGGACGCGATCCCGTCGTCGAAGGGCCGCAGGTGCTCAGCCGCGTCGTCGGCTTCGTCTTCCAGGACCCCGAGGCCCAGTTCGTCGTGGACCGGGTCGAGGACGAGATCGCGTTTGCACTGGAGAATGGGGCCGTCCCGCCCGCCGAGATGCGCGCGCGCGTCGAGGAGGTGCTGCGTCTGCTCGACCTGGCGCCGCTGCGCGACCGTCCGCTGGACACGCTCTCCGGCGGCGAGAAACAGCGCGTCGCCATCGCCGCGGCGCTCGCGCTCCGTCCACGCGTCCTCGTGCTCGACGAGCCCACCTCCCAGCTCGACCCCCAGTCGGCCGAGGATGTGCTGCAGGCGCTGGTGCGCCTGAATCGCCGCATGGGGTTGACCGTCGTCCTGGCCGAACACCGGCTGGAGCGCGTCCTGCCCCACGCCGATCGCCTGGTTTACCTGGCCCCTCCTCCGATGGAGGGTGGTCAAGGGGAGGTCCTGAGCGGCTCGCCCCGCCACGTCCTGCACCGGATGGACCTGACCCCGCCCCTGGTCACGCTGGGCAAGAAGCTGGGCTGGGAGCCGCTGCCATTGACGGTGGAGGAAGGCCGGGCGTTTGCGGAAGAAATCGTTTCAAGTTTCAGGTTTCAAGTCCCACGTTCCAACCTGAAACCTGAAACCTTGAAACCTGAAACCATACTTCGGGTGGAGGGTCTCTCCTTCGCTTATGACAGCACCCCTGCTCTGCGTGACGTCACCCTCTCCGTCAGTCCGGGCGAGCTGGTCGCGCTGATGGGGCGCAACGGCTCCGGCAAGACGACGCTGCTCAAATGCATCGTCGGGCTGCTGCGGCCCCGGCGGGGGGAGATCCGGCTGGCTGGTGCGTCGCTCGTCGGGCAGGAGACGGCCGACATCTGCCGGCGCATCGGCTACCTGCCCCAGGAGCCGGACGACCTCCTGTTCTCCGACACCGTCGCAGAGGAGCTGGAGGTCACGCTGCGCAACCACGGCCTCCTGGATCGCCCGCCCGTCGCTCCTGCCGGCCTCCTGGCCCGCCTGGGCCTGGGCGGCCTGGCCGCCTCCTACCCCCGCGACCTGAGCGTCGGCCAGCGCCAGCGGGTCGCGCTGGGCGCGGTCACCGTCACCCGGCCCCGCCTTTTGCTCCTCGACGAACCCACGCGCGGGATGGACTACCCGGCCAAGCGGGATCTGGTGCGCCTGCTGCGCGCGTGGCAGGCAGAGGGGGTGGGCGTGCTGCTCGTGACCCACGACGTCGAGCTGGCTGCGCAGGCGGCCAACCGGGTCGTGATTCTCGGCCAGGGGGAGGTCGTCGCCGAGGGCTCCCCACAGGTGTTGGCTGCTTCGCCGCGCTTTGCTCCGCAGGTGGCGCGGCTCTTTCCCGGCACCGGCTGGCTGACTGCGGAGGACGCGCTGGGCGGGATTAACACGGATTAGCAGGATTAAGACGGATCGGGAGGATGAATCGCCCAGGTGCCTGGCACCTCCCGACCGGGTTTCGAAAGGCTGCCATCTGGCTCTTGAGGGCGAAAAAGCACGCAATTTCTGACGGACTCGGGTGCCAGGCACCTTGTTGGAAAAGCATTGGGATTAAGACGGATCAGAGGTATGGGATTGCGGAGGTGGAGGATGCAGACTGATGACACTCGGCGGGTGAGCGAGGGACGGCTCTCGAGGGGCTACGTGCAGGTCTACACGGGGGACGGCAAGGGCAAGACGACCGCCGCGCTGGGCCTGGCGCTGCGGGCTGCTGGACACGGGCTACGCACCTACGTCGGCCAGTTCATGAAGGGCCAGCGCTACGGGGAACTGGAGGCG
>DATKTN010000164.1:0-5411 GCA_035531135.1 Anaerolineae bacterium | reverse complement strand
CACCTCCCCCCGGATCGGCCGGGCGACGCCGGCCTCGTTCTCGTCCAGCTCGGTCTCGGTGTTGATCAGTTCCAGGATCCGCCCGGCGCTGGCGACGCCCAACTGGACCAGGTTGAAGGAAAAGATAGAGATGAACGTGGGAAAGCGGAGCGAGCCCAGCAGCCCCATGAACGTGACCACCTGGCCCAGGCTGACGCTGCCCGCCCGCCAGAGCAGGAGCGCGTGCAGGAAGCCGCCCGCCCAGGCCAGCGTGAAGGCCAGCATCGGCAGGTAGCGGGCCTCGATGTCCCCCTGCTGCACGAAATAGTCGCGGAACCGGCGGGCGTCGCCCGTGAACTTCCGCGCTTCATACCGCTCCTGGACGTCGGCCTTGACGACCTCGATCCCGGCGATGGCCTCCGTCAGCCCGGCGTTCATCGTCCCGAACTGCTCCCGTTGGGCCATGCTCACCGGCTTGAGCCGCCGGTTGTAGTCGACGACCGTGACCGCCAGCAGAACGGTGAAAATGGCCGGGACGAGCAACAGCTTGAACTCGATCTGGCTGATGAGGATGATGGGGACGACGAGCGCCATCAGCGAGTCGATGATCAGCATCAGGCCCGGGCTGAACATCAGGTTGAGCGCACGCACGTCGTTCGTGGCGCGGGCCATGATGTCGCCGATCCGCTGCCGGCCGTGAAACGTCTGGCTCTTGCCCAGCAGACTGGCGTACAGCTCGTCGCGGGCGTCCCGCTCGATGCGTTGGGCCAGGAACTCGATCGCATAGTTGCGGATCAACCCCGTCACGCCCTGCCCGACGGCGGATCCCAGCACGCCCAAGGCCAGCGCCACCAAATCACCCGTGCGCCAGCCGGGCGTGGTGATGAGATCGAACCCCTGCCCGATAAAGATCTGGCGGTAGCTATACGCCAGGTTGTTGAGGATGGCGGCCAGGACCGTGGCCAGCGGGAACAGGGGATACCGCACCAGGTGGGAGATGATCCAGCGCACCGGCCCCGAGCGGTTATAACGGTGTTCGTTTTCCAGCCTGAACTCTCGTTTGGCCAACGGGCCCCCATTTCGCGTCTGGGATGCTGCCTGCGAGGCACAATCCAAGCATACCACAGATAGCACGCAAGCGCCAGCGACCCCCAGCAAGCCCCTTGCAAGCCCCCTGCGGAGCGGGGGGTCCGTGACAGCCTACCCACGACCCTGCAGAAGCCTGGCGCAGCGGTGACCCCACCCCCCACTACGTGGGGGGCTTCAGAGGGGGGGCTTCAGTAGCGCGAGGAATTCGGCGAGGATGATGGCGGTCGCGCCCCAGATCTTGTGCTCGCCCACGGCGTAGAAGGGGACGTGCAGCTCCGCTCCGCGCCAGATCCAGTCCTCCTCGCGCCGCGTCGCCGGGTCGAGCAGCACGGGCAGTGGGACCTCCAGCAGCTCGGCCACCTCGGTGGGATCAGGGTCGAAGGCGGGGCGCTGGCGCGTGTAGGCGACGAAGGGGTGCACCACGTTGTTGCTGGGCGGGATGTAGAGGGGCGTGAGCGGGCCGAGGATCTCTAGCCCGCCGGTGGCGATCCCGATCTCCTCGTGGGTCTCGCGCAGCGCCGTCTCCTGGTACGACACGTCCCCCTCCTCCCACCCGCCGCCGGGCAGCGAGATCTGCCCGCTGTGGTAGTTCAAGCCGGACGTGCGCACGGTCAGCACCAGGTGAAGCACGCCGCGGATGGGGTACAGTACCAACAAGATGCCGGCCTGCCGGGGCTCGGCGCCGGGGGCCGGGCTGAACCGGCGCGGGCGCGGCGCCATCGTGATCTGCGCGGTGGGGCCGGGCAGCGGGCCGCGCATCGCGGCGCGGACGTGCTCGATGGTTGGATGCGTGGTGTTCATCATTCGCCAACAGAACACCCCCAGCCCGGTCACAACTAGGCCACCAGCCAGCCAATAGAGAATCAATCCTTTGCACCGGCCAAAGTGGCCTGTGCCGTCATTGTACCAGACTCGATAATTACGGTCATAACTCCCGGCAAAGACGTCAAGAGTACCGTTGCCATCCACGTCTCCCAGGGCTACAACGTGTCTCCACGAATAGCGCATACGCTGGCCACTGCCCCAAAAGTTCTCCGCGCCGTCATTCAACCAGACTTCACCGGTTGTTTTATTGCCGACAAAGGCGTCCAGGTCCCCATCGTTGTCCAGGTCTGCCAATGCCACAACTCGGGTGTATGCATTGCCCAGGGTCTGGCCACTCCCGTTAAAGTTACCGCGCCCATCATTCAGCCCAACTTCATTCGGCCCATCATTCCCGACAAAGATGTCCAGATCACCATCATCGTCTACATCGCCCAGGGCCAAGGCATGAGTCTCCGCGCTCCCTAGCGACTGACCGCTGTCGCTGAATTGCCCTCTGCCATCATTCAGCCACACCTTATTCGGTTGATTGTGCCAGTCTCGGCCACTCGCATCAATCATGGAATCAGAGTTCCCGACAAAGGCATCCAGGTCCCCATCGCCGTCCAGGTCTCCCAGCGCTATGGCTTTACTGCCCAGGATTCCCAACCGCTGACCACTGTCTCGAAAGTTCCCTGCGCCATCGTTCAACCACACTATGTTGTAAGGCTGGCTAACACTGGAACCTGAGGTGGTCCCACAGCAACCAGCCGCAAAGGCGTCAAGGTCGCCATCTCCATCTACATCGCCCAAGGAGACTGTCCAACTCCACGCGCCAGAGTCTCCAGGGACGGACAACCATCGGTGGGCAACGAACGTCCCCCTACCATCATTCTCGAACATCTGGCAGGTGACCCCATTGCCAACCCAGGCATCCAGGTCGCCATCAGCGTCGAGATCGCCCAGCGCAGCGGAATGAGTATCCATTGGCCTGCCCAACCGCTGGTCGCTGTTGCGGAATCGCCCCGTGCCATCGTTCAACCAGACCGTGTTTGGCTTGAATGCTTCGTAACGACCATTGGCGAAAAATGCATCAAGGTCGCTGTCCCCATCGACGTCTCCCAGAGCCACGTCTCGGGCAGGTCCCTCAACTATGTCAGCAATGGACCCTATTACTGAACACGAAGCCAGTAAACTCGCGCTCAGGATTGAGATAAGCGTAACCAGATGGATTCTCATCTGATGTTCGGTCTCCAAACGTCAGAGCCCTATCAATCCAGCAACAAAACACCCGCCCCAACCGTCCGGCTGAGCTTGGTCGAAGCCTTGACGGTGGGCGGGCGTGGTGCTGACATGCGGTTGTCGGGGCGGCCCCCACCGCCTTGGCCATCGCCTCGGGCTCGCGCAAAGCGCCGAGGCTTTTGTCATTGTAGCACAGGTAAGTGGGTGGGACAACTGCAGGTGGCTCTGGAAGTCATCGAGGCCATACTGACCACGGCTGGGGGTCTCAGGTCCTACTTTGGGCCGCCCGGCGCGTGCACCCCGTGAGTGCGCGCAGCGACGATGTCGAGCAGCTTCTGGCTTGCGGCCGGGGACAGGCCCAGGCTGTCCAGCTCGGCCTGGAGCGTCTCGAGCGTGCCGTGGCCACCGAGGTAGCCGTTGACGCGCGCCGCAGCGGTGGAGGCGACAAAGTCGCCGTCGTCGGGATATATGCGGCGCAAGTCCTCCATCAGATCCCGCACCTGCCGCAGCCGGTACTTTTGATGGTACGGTTCGGCCAGGTAGAACTCGGAGGCGGGGACGATCTCGGTGAATATCTCGGCCCCCAGTTTGGCCGCCTCGCGGTCCCTCGTCTCCATGGCCAGTCTCTTCTGCTCCTCGTTGTGATAGAACACGATAGACATGTATTGCCGCGACCAGGGTTGCTGCGCCGGAAAGTGGCTGCTCCAAAAGACGTCGAGCAACTCCTGGTACGAGACCTGGGCCGGGTCGTAGTCGATCTGGATCGTCTCGCTGTGATCGCCCAGGTTGTGATAGGTGGGGTCCTTCGTCGTCCCGCCGGTGTACCCGACGCGGGTGCGCACGACGCCGGGGATGCTCCCGAACCGGGAGTCCGGGCCCCAGAATCAGCTCAGCGCGAACGTCGCCGTCTCCGTCCTGGCCGGCGCGGCGGCGTCGATGGGGGGTATCGCGGCCCGGGGGGCCGCGCTCCTCGTCTGAGTCAGCATATTCCTCCTCGCTAAACCGAAATAGATCCCCAGCCCGGCCAACACAAGTCCAACGACACCTGCAGCGACCGCCACAGTTCTCTGGGCCGGGGCAACTATCTTGATCAAATCTGCCATTGATTATCCTGTACCAGTTTTCGCAAGCACAGAGCCATCTCGCAACTTCTCTCAACAGGGATGATTTGGCCCTGCTCAGCGAGAGCCATCGATCCAGCTATGCGCAATCCAACACTTTCGCTATTGACCTGATCTGCGTCCCCTTTGTCCCCTCGTCCCTCTGTCCCCTTGTCCCCTTGTCCCCTTGTCACCCTGTCCCCTTCTCTCCCCCTCCCCTGGCCCGGTCGAGCGCCGCCAGCACCCGCTCCGGCGTCAGCGGCAGCTTGTAGATGCGCACTCCGATGGCATTCGCGACGGCGTTCGCGACGGCCGGCGCGGCCGGCGTGAGCGAGGGCTCGCCGATCCCCTTGGCGCCGAACGGCCCCAGCCCCGTCCCCGACTCGAGGATGATGGCCTGCGTCGTGGGGATGTCGCGCGACGTGGGGATCAGGTACTCGGCCAGCGAGGGCGTCTGGATCACGCCCTCCTCGACGACGACCTCCTCCATCAGCGCGTAGCCCAGCCCCTGCGCGCTGCCGCCCTGGATCTGCCCCTCGACGGCGACGGGGTTGATGGCCCGGCCCACGTCGTGGCAGCCAACGCTCTTGAGCAGCGTGATCTCGCCCGTCTCGGTATCGACGGCGACCTCGACCGCGTGCGCGCTAAAGGTAAAGTCGGGGAAGATGGGTCCCTGGAGGTTCTCGGGATCGAGCTTGGCGCTGAAGGGCGCTTTGAACAGGGCCAGGTTCGAGAGCGGCAGCCCCTCCGCAGCGCACATGGCCGCCAAGTCGGCCAGCGGGAGTGCGTCCTCCGGGTCGTGCTTGACGAACACGACGCCGTCCGCGATGTCCAGGTCGTCGGGGTCCTCCTCAAAGTGCTTGGAGGCGCGGTCGAGCAGCACCTCGCGCACCCGGCTCGCGGCCTGGAAGACGGCGTTACCCGACATGTAGAGCTGGCGGGTGGCGGTCGACGTGCCCGCCAGCGGCGTCAGCGCCGAGTCGGTGCTGTAGATCGTCGTGTCCTCGAGCGGCACGCCGAGAACCTCGGCCGTGATCTGGCACAGTGTGTTGACCTGTCCGGCCCCCAGGTCGGGCACGCCGCAGCGGATGATGACGCTGCCATCGAGCTCGACGCCGACCCAGGCGCGGGAGGTGTCGTGGAACCAGGTGATGCGGCCATAGCTCTGCATGGTCGAGGCAAAGCCCTGGCCGACCTTGA
>DATKTN010000163.1:0-6851 GCA_035531135.1 Anaerolineae bacterium | reverse complement strand
GGTAGCTCGGCCGGGTGCAGCGCCAGCCGCGCCCCCGTCGCGGCGACGACGGCGGCGTTGGCCCCCATGTGGTCAAAGTGGCAGTGGGTGTTTAGGACGTAGCGGATCGCCAGCCCGCTCTCCTCGATTGTCTTGAGGATGCGATCGGGGTGCCCACCGGGGTCGATCACCGCGCCCTCGTGCGTCTCCTCGCAGCCGACGACGTAGCAGTTGGTCTGTGTGATGCCGACGTGTATGGTGTGTAAGATCACGTGGTCTCCTCATCAGTGTTGTGCTGCCCCGCGACGATCCGTTGTACCTCTGCGATGAACTGTATCCGTCCACGTATGACGTCAAGATCGAGTTCCATAGTCTTGTTCCAGTGATTCGTAGTAGGCCGCCCGTCCGTCCCGCAATCTGGGTGCGAAGTCACGATACTGGCGCAGCGTGTCTTCGATCAGGTCGGCCACAGCTATCGAGTCGCGCTCGAACAGTGGCTGTCCCTGCAGTGCACGGTGGCGGAGCAACAGCGGGGCATCCTTGATGGAGACCAGGTCTACGTCCCTGCCCAGGATGTCTGCAATCTTGACCTGGAGTGCCAATTGCTCATCCAGTGGAACGTCGCCCTCAAACAGGACAGCCAAATCTACGTCGGAACGAGGTGTGGCATAGCCATCCACCTGGGAGCCGAAGACAAACACGGCCAGAACCCGTGACTCGTTCTCAAACAAAGGGCGCAATTGGTTCAGTTTATCGTCAATTAGCACTTGCGTCATGTCCTGTCGAGTTACATTTCCTGGAAGAGAGGACAGATGGCTCAGCGCTCCATCAAGAAGCGCGTGGTGGCGGTGCGGATCAGACTCGTGCCTCCGGTGATCAGGACTTTATACCTTTTCCTTGCTTCACGATATTCAAGCATCCTGAGCCTGTCGAAGGATGCGAATATTGCAGAGCCGCACCCTTCGACAAGCTCGGGGTGCTCTGCTAACTCAATCCGCAGCCCGAGTGTACAAGATGGCGTTGCCACGTTTCCCCACTTGCGCGATCACGCCCATCTCGCGCAGGCAAAAGGCCATCTTCTGCGCCAGCCAGCGGGGCCTGGCGATCGCGGCGGCGAGCTCCGACGTCGTGAACGGTTCATCCAGCGCGCTGGGAAGGAGCGCCCGCATGTCCGCAGGCGTCTCGAAAAGCCGCTGCCCCACGACCTCCAGGAGCTGGCGCTCGTGCGTGACCCATCCCCTGCGCCGCCAGCCGCGTTTTCCATCGTAGCGACGGACCTCCTCCTCCTGGATGAGCAGCACGTCCAGGGAAAAGTTGGGGTCCGAGAGCAATTGCGGGAAACTCACCAGTTCGACAAAGACGTGTTCAAACGCGCCCCGTTTGGGCGACTTGCGGCGGCTCAACCGGTCGTGCCTGTTGGGTGCCAGCTTGACGATCCATTTTTCCCGCGCGACCGGGTACACCAGCCGCACGGGGTGGCGGGCGGCAAGCACGGCCAGTTTGCGCTTGATGCCCGAAAAGCTGCCCGTCTGCACCTCGACCAGCAAATCGCCCCGGACGATGTCGACGACGAAGCCGTCTACGGGTACCTCAAACCGATCGTCCGGCCGCGCGTACCACTCCTTCAAAGCGGCGTGCAGCGGCTTCTCGTTCAATGTGCCGATTACACGGGCTGCTTGTGGTTCCGTGGACATGGTGGCCATAACCTCGAGTGGGACACGCGCTCACATGGTGGCGTAGCGTGGGCAGATTATAGCAAAGAGCCCTCGCTTTGTCCAACGCCAAAAATGTGTTAGAATATTCTTTCGCCTTGACGAAGAGCGCCAAGGATGCTACAATATGAGAACAAATGTTCGAGCAGGGTAGGTGAGCATTGGCCCAGGAAAAGATCGTCGTTCGAGGTGCCCGAGAGCACAATCTGAAAAACATCACCGTCGAGATACCGCGCAACAAGATGGTCGTTGTCACCGGTATCTCGGGATCAGGCAAGTCGTCGCTGGCGTTCGACACCATCTACGCCGAGGGGCAGCGGCGCTACGTCGAGAGCCTCTCGGCCTACGCGCGCCAGTTCCTCGGCCAGATGGAAAAGCCGGACGTCGACCAGATCGAGGGACTCTCCCCGGCCATCTCGATCGACCAGCGGGGTGCCTCGCACAACCCCCGCTCGACCGTCGGCACTGTCACCGAGATCTATGACTACCTGCGGCTCCTGTATGCCCGCGTCGGCGTGCCCCACTGCCCGCAGTGCGGCCGCCCGGTCGCCAAGCAGTCGACCGACCAGATCGTCGACGCGGTGCTGGGGATGGCGCCCGGCACCCGCTTCCAGGTGCTGGCGCCGCTGGTCAAGGACCGCAAGGGGCATCACCAGGCGGTCTTTGAGGACGTGCGCAAGGCGGGCTTTGTGCGCGTGCGGGTCGACGGCGCCGTGCGCGACGTGGACGAGGAGATCGAGCTCGACCGGTACAAGATGCACACGATCGAGGCGGTCATCGACCGGCTCGTGATCCCGGAAGGGCCGGAGCAGGAGAAGAACGGTTTACGCTCGCGCCTCACCGACTCGGTCGAGACCGCGCTGCGATTGGGCGACGGGGTGGCGGTCGTCAATGACGTCTCGGTCGAGCCGCCGCAGGATCACCTGTACTCGGAGCACCTGGCCTGTCCGGTCTGCGGCATCAGCCTGCCCGAGATCGAGCCGCGCACGTTCTCCTTCAACAGCCCCCACGGCGCCTGCCCCGAGTGCCAGGGGCTGGGGACGCGCATGGAACTCGACCCCGAGTTGATCGTGCCCAACCCCGACCGGTCCATCGAGGAGGGAGCCATCGAGGGTTGGAACGTCCGGGACCAGGATGGCTACTACTGGCAATTGCTCGAGGCCGCCTGTGAGCACTTCCGCATCCCCACCGACCGGCCCTGGCGCGAGCTAAACCACGCGCAGCAGCACATCGTTCTCTACGGCAGCGGCGACGAGCGCATGCGCGTCCGCTACGTCAGCCGGGATGGGCGGCACAACTCGTACCTCACCCGCTTCGAGGGCGTCATCTCGAACCTGCAACGCCGCTACCAGGAGACGAACTCCGATTACGTCCGGGGCAAGATCGAGGAGTTTATGACCCGCCGGCCCTGCCCGGTCTGCCAGGGCGCGCGGCTGCGCCCGGAGGCGCTGGCGGTCACAGTCGCAGGCAAGCCAATCAGCGAGATTACCAGTTGGCCCGTGAACCGGCTGCTGGAGTGGGTTGACCAACTCTCGGGTTTCAAGTTTCAGGTTTCAGAGTCTCAGGTTCCCAACCTGAAACCTGAAACAATTCCTTCCGGCTCTCCCCTCACCGATCAGGAATGGCTCATCGCCCGGCGTATCCTCAAGGAGGTCCGTGCCCGGTTGGGATTCATGGTGAACGTCGGGCTCGATTACCTGACGCTGGACCGCACCGCGGTCACGCTGGCGGGAGGCGAGGCGCAGCGGATCCGGCTGGCGACGCAGATTGGGTCGCAACTGATGGGCGTCCTCTACGTCCTGGACGAGCCCAGCATCGGCCTGCACCAGCGGGACAACGCCCGCCTGATCCGCACGTTGCAGGAGATGCGCAACCTGGGCAACACGCTCATCGTCGTCGAGCACGACGAGGCGACGATCCGTGCCGCCGACTGGATCATCGACCTGGGGCCGGGGGCCGGCGAGCACGGCGGGGAGGTGGTCTGCGTCGGCACGGTCGAGGACATGGTCGCCTGCCCCGAGAGCCTGACCGGCGCGTACCTCTCCGGCCGCCGGTCCATCCCGGTGCCCACGCAGCGGCGCGAGGGGAACGGCGGCTGGCTGGTCGTCCGGGGTGCTCGCGAGCACAACCTGAAGGACATCGACGTGCGCATCCCGCTGGCCAAGTTCGTGTGCATCACCGGTGTCTCCGGTTCCGGCAAGTCGACGCTGCTGGTCGAGGTGATGTACCAGCGGCTGGCGCAGATGCTCCACCGGGCGCGGGAGCGGGCCGGCGAGCACGAGGGCATCGAGGGGGTCGAGCAGCTCGACAAGGTGATCAACATTGACCAGTCCCCGATCGGGCGCACGCCGCGCTCCAACCCGGCCACCTACACCAACCTCTTCACCCCCATCCGCGATCTGTTCGCCGCATTGCCCGAATCCAAGATCCGCGGCTACAAGCCGGGCCGCTTCTCGTTCAACGTCAAGGGGGGGCGGTGCGAGGCCTGCCAGGGACACGGGACGCTGCGCATCGAGATGCAGTTCCTGCCCGACATCTACGTCCCCTGCGACGTCTGCCACGGCCGGCGCTACAACCGGGAGACGCTGCAGGTGCGCTACAAGGGAAAGAACATCGCCGAGGTGCTCGACCTGACGGTGAGCGAGGCGATGGAGTTCTTCGCCAACATCCCGGCCATCCAGAACAAGCTCCAGACGCTGCAGGACGTGGGGCTGGGGTACATCCGGCTGGGCCAGCCCGCGCCGACGCTCTCGGGCGGCGAGGCGCAGCGGGTCAAACTCTCGCGGGAGCTGAGCAAGCGGGCGACCGGGCAGACGCTCTACGTCCTCGACGAGCCGAGCGTCGGGCTGCACGCCGCCGACGTGGACAAACTGATCGCCGTGCTCAACCGGCTTGTCGATGCGGGCAACACCGTCGTCATCATCGAGCACCACCCCGACATCATCAAGGTGGCCGACTGGATCGTCGACCTGGGGCCGGAGGGAGGCGACGCCGGGGGCGAGATCGTGGCCGAGGGCACGCCGGAGCAGGTGGCCCAGGTGGAGGCCAGTTACACGGGGCAGTTCCTGAAGCGCGTGTTGGGGGAGACGGTAGACCGTAGACGGTAGACGGGGATGTTCTGTCTACTGGTTGTGAATTGGCGTGAGCAGCTTGGATGGGATACGTGAAACGTGATGCGTGTTTCGTGTTGCGTGACGATCACGTTTCACGTTTTACGTTTCACGCATCCTCCCGCACTTCCACTCTCTCATGCTCCTTCACCGTGCCGTTTTTGCCTCCTCCAGGTGCTCCACGATCTCCCCGTACACCACCTCCCCCTCGACCGTCGCCAAGGCGGCCGCCTCCTCCAGCGTGGCCACCGCCTCGTCGTATCGCTCCTGCTGATAGTAGACCCAGCCCAGCGTGTGCAGGTGGCGCGCCTTCTGCAGGTCGTCCTCGGCCCCGGTGACGGCCCGCTGGGCCAGCCGCTCTGCATCAGGCAGACGATCGTTGCGATACCAGGCGTACAGCCACGCCTGCCCGTTCAGCACCACCGGGTCATGCGGCGCAATGTCCCGCGCGCTGTCAAGGTCGGCCTGCGCCGCGTCCAGATCGCCTTCCTCCGCGTAGGCCATCGCTCGCCCCACGTATGCCTCCGTCGAGCGGCCCTCCAGCGCCAGCGCCGCCGTGTACTCGATCTTGGCCTCGCCGGGACTCCCGCTGTGCAGCAGCGCCTGCGCCAGGACGATGCGCTTCCATGGGTCCCCCTTGTCCAGTTCGACGGCCTGGCGCAGGGCCTCGATCGCTGGCCCGTGCCTCCCGCGCTCCGAGAGCAGGTAGCCGCGCCAGGCGTGGGCGTCGGCCAGGTCTGGATTCAGCGCCAGCGCAACCTCAAAATCCTCTGCCGCCGCGGTCCACTCCTTGATGTGGAACAGGGCCTCGCCACGCCCCGCGTAGGCCTCGGCCAGCGCATCGTCCAGCTCGATGGCGGCGTCAAAGTCCTCGATCGCGTAGGTCGGCGCGTCCAGCGCGATGTACGCGTACCCCCGCTGCAAGCGCGGCGTGGGGTTTTCCGGTTCGCGCGCCACCTGGAGATCGTAGCGGGTCTGGGGCGCGGGGGGGATGGGTGTCGGCGTCGGCGTCGGCGTCGGGGAAGCGGTGGCGGTGGCGGAGGATGTGGGTTCCTCCGTCTGAGCCGCTGACAGGCTGGCCGGCGAGGCCTGTCGCGAGCTCCGCACCATCGTGCTGACCAGGCATCCGTAGACCCCGATGGTCAGCACGCCCAGGACGACGAGCACGATCTGTTGCGAGCGTGTCAGCTTCATAACGCCACCTCCGGCCTTTAAGTATAAGACAAGAAACGCGCGAGCGCAACTTTGACAGGAGGGCCGGGTGGGGCTATACTGAACGTCATTCCAGACCTGACAGGTTTCACAGTCCACTTTTCGGCGCAAACATACCCCTGATCAGGTCGCGTCTGGCTCAAAATGAACCCTTTGGAAACCTGTCAGGTCTTGACGGAGCGAATCTGCAACAGAGCGCGCGAGCTGGGGTTCGATCTGGTGGGTATCGCGCCTGCGCGCCCGGCCCCCGCCCTCGATGCCTACCGTTCCTGGCTCGCTCAGGGCTACCACGGGGAGATGAGCTACATGGCCCGTCCGGACCGGGTCGAGCGCCGGGAGGACCCGTCCAGGATCATGCCGGGCGTGCGCTCCATCGTCTGCGTCGGTTTGAACTACTACCCTGGTGGTCTGCCCGCCAGTCTCGGGCGTGACCCCTCCCGCGGGTTGGTCTCGAATTACGCCTGGGGCATGGATTACCACGACCTGATAGCACCCCGCCTGGAGAAACTGGCGGCCTTCATCGGCACACAGGCCGGGCGCGAGGTGGCCGCGCGCGTCTACGTGGATACCGGCCCGGTGTTGGAGCGCGCGCACGCGGCCGAAGCAGGCCTGGGCTTTATCGGGAAGAACACGTGCCTGATCCATCCAAAGATGGGTTCGTGGCTGTTCCTGGGCGAGGTCCTGCTCGATCTCGAGCTGGACCCAACGCCAGCAGAGATGGGCATGAGTTGTGGCACCTGCCGACGATGCCTGGACGCCTGCCCCACGGGCGCTCTCGTCGCCCCATATGCCCTGGACGCCCGGCGCTGCATTTCCTACCTGACGATCGAGCTAAAGG
>DATKTN010000162.1:0-3777 GCA_035531135.1 Anaerolineae bacterium | reverse complement strand
GCCGTCGTGATGTGGAAGGCTCTCACTGACAGACAAAACGTCCGCCACACCTCGATGGCGGACGCGCTGCATGCTCCTGCAATTTCTGTCTCCCCAGCGTTCGTGCGCCTCGGCCAATTGCCCCCAGTCGAACTCCGCTCCCGGGCGTTGCGGTTTTGGCGTACACACATTGTAGTGCAGTTTTGCGCAGAAGTCAAGACTTCATTCGCGCCCGGGCACGTTTTACTGTTGGGGTAGGCCACCTTCCCGAAAGCTAGCACGAGCGATCCAGCAGGCATTTCGGCGCTTCTTGGCAGCATCTCCAGGATTGCCGATCTATGAGCTAGCTTTCGGGAAGGTTTGCCCCTGGATTGAAGTGCACCTTTCGCGCCCCGGTGGGTTTCAGGTCAGGCAAGGCCCTTGTCCCGACCGTGTGCGCGAGCGTATCACGCTGGGGACAGAATGGCCTCATCGCCGCCACGCGGAGCGTTGAAACGCCCCGCTGGTACCCAAAACCTGTTGCAAACAGGTTCCTCTAGTGCGTTTCTAACGCACTTTTTGGTATCAGCCGATGATTTCAATCGTCGGCGGGGCCCTGTCCCAAATGTGATACGCTCCCCGTGCGCCGGTTTGCGTGGACAGGTGGGGCAGGGTATAATCCTCCGCGTCGGCATGGCACGGCGGGAGTGCCGCCGCTGTGGCCCGCTCCCAACGGAATGAAGGCCGCGATGAACCCAAATGGGGCGATGGACGTACAGTATGGTGAGGGTGGACCCGCGGTTGAGCTTTGGCAGGGACAGCGACGAGGTGTAGCGCGATGGCACGAGAAGTCTGGCCAACCGACGGGGTCGAGGTCGTCGTCTCCGGCGCGTTCACCACCCACCACCACTTGTCGACGGAGACGAGGACGCTAGGCGAGTTGACGTTGCCCGCATTTCGCACGGGCGGCGTCTTCCGTGCCAGCGACGGGCGGGACTTGACCGTGCACCGCACGAGCTGGTGGCGGGGCTGGCACGAGCTGCGCGAGGGTGAGACCGTGCTGGGCACGGCCCGCCCGCGTGGTTTCTGGCGCCGCCGGATGGCCGTCCTGTTCGGAGGTCGGGGGTACGTGCTGCAGTCGGCGGGTTTCTGGACCCGGAGCTACCACCTGGTCGACGCGGTGGAGCGCACGCTGCTGGAGGTCCGGCCGCGGGGCGTCTTTCGCCGGGGAGCTTACCTGGCGGCCATGGTCCCGGTCGACGTCGGCCTGCTCGTCTTTGCCTACTACCTGGTCCACACGCGCTGGCAGGAGGATGCGGCCGCTGCCGGTGCCGCAGCCGCGAGTTAGGCCGGCGCCCTCACTGGCTGCTCGACGTTTCACGTGAAACGTTGTTTGCTTTCAATGGTGAGACTGGTCGGCGATGGCCTGGCGTACGAAGCGGTGTTTCACGTGAAACCATCCTCCGTGCGCGGCCACTTGCTCGTCCCCTCACCTCCCGTATAATTGGACCTGTGATAAAAGCCCAGGGACTCACCAAGCGGTTCAAGAAGCTGGTGGCGGTGGATGGCGTCTCCTTCACCTGCCACGACGGCGAGGTGTTCGGCCTGCTGGGGCCCAACGGCGCGGGCAAGACCACGCTGCTGCGCCTGCTGGCCACCGTCCTGGAGCCCTCCGCGGGCACCGCGCTGGTGGATGGGTTGGACGTGCGGCGAGAGAGCGGCCGGGTGCGCGCCCGCGTCGGCCTCCTGGTGGAGACCGCCGGCCTCTACGCCCGCTTCACCCCGCGCGAGCACCTCCGCTTCTACGGCCGCCTCCATGGCCTCGACGGCGCCGGGCTGGAGCGGCGCATCGACGTCATCCTCGAGATGCTGGAGATGACCGATTTCGCCGACCGGCGCACCGAGGGCTTCTCCGCCGGTATGCAGCGCCGCGTGATCCTGGGGCAGACGCTGATCCACGATCCGCCCAACGTCATCCTGGACGAGCCCACCGCCGGCCTGGACGTGATGAGTACCCGCACCGTGCGGGCGCTCGTCGGCCGCTTCCGGGACGAGGGGCGCTGCGTGTTGATCTCCACCCACCTGATGGCCGAGGCGCACCGCCTGTGCGACCGGGTCGCCATCATCCACAAGGGGCGCTTGCGGGCGGTGGGTACGCCGGCGGACCTCGTCGCGCGGACCGGCGCAGCCGACCTCGAGGGGGCGTTTGTGTGCATCGTGGGCGAGGAACGGTTGCGGGCCGACCTGTGGGAGCAGAAGCGCAAGCGCCGCTGGTACCAGTTCTGGCGGCGGGAGCGCCCGGGGGGACGGACGGATGCGTAAGATCGTGTGGACGATCTTTATCAAAGAAGCGTTCGACCTGCTGCGCGACCGGCGGGCACTCTTTTTCCTCTTCGCCCCGCCGCTGTTGGTGCCCCTCCTGGGCGCGGTCGGAGGGGCATTTGTGCTGTGGCAGATTGCGCGCCAGACCCGAGAGGGGCTGCCAGTCGTCGTCGTTGACGGGGATCGACTGCCGGGGCTGGTCACCAGGCTGGAGGACGAGCGCCTGCTTCAACTCGTCGACGCGCCGCCCGACCTGGACGGAGCGCTACAGAGCGGCGAACTGGTGGCCGTGCTCGAGATCCCGCCCGATGCCACACAACGGCTGCGGGCTGAGCAATCGCTCACACTCACGCTGACCAGCAGCCGCAGTGGGTGGCTGCCTGACTTTGCCGTCGCCTCCATCCAGCACGCGCTGGGCGACTACGCCGACGAGGTGCTGGCGGAGCGGCTGGCCCACCGTGGGCTGCGCCAGGACTGGGTGGATCCCATCCGGTTGGAGCGGGAGACCGCCGCCCCGGCGGGCGTGGCTGCTGCCCCGATCGTCGCAGGGGCGGCGGCTCCATCGTCGCTCGGCAGCATCTTCCTGCCGCTCGCCGTCGCCTCGTGGGCCTTTAGCGGCGGGCTGGGCATGGTGGCCTACATGACCGTCGGGGAAAAGGAGCGCCGCACGATAGAGTCGCTCCTCATCACCCCGGCCAGCCGGGTGGGGATCGTGCTGGGCAAGATCGCGCTCAGCATCGTTGTCTCGGCGATCACGATTGGGCTGTGGTCGCTCGATAGCCTGGCGTACGTGTTCCTCCTCTCGTTCGCGCCGGCTGGCTTCGAGGGTCTCCCCATGCCCATCGCTGCCCAGTTGGGGAACCTGGGCCTCGGGGTGGTGTGGCTCACATTGCTGATGCTGCCCTTGATGACCATGGCGAACGGGTTCGTCGCCGCGGTGTGCATCTTTGCCAGGAACTACCGCGAGGCCAATCTCTTCCTGGGTGTCCTCCAACTGCTGCTCCCGGGCCTGGCGTTCCTGGCGGCCTTTGGCATCGGGGCCACGCCGCCGGTCGGCGTGTATGCGCTCCCGGTCGTGGGCGTGTTGGTGGCCATGCGCGACCTGTTCGGGGGAGGCGTGGCTCCGGCGGTGCTGGCGTTGACGTGGGTGGTGGCCGCCGCGTACGCTGTGGGGGCGATCTTGACCGCGGCCTACGTGTTCTCGCGCGAGTGGGCCTTGATGCGGGGGGTGTAGGGGGACAGGGGGACAAGGAGACAAGGGGACAGGGATACAAGGGGACAAGGGGACAAGGGGACGAGGGGACAAGGGGACGAGGGGACCAGGAGGGCGGGCGGGGTGGTTGGCCCGGTTGTGTTTTTTGCCCAATGATGCTAATATGTCTGGTGGACCGGCTTCGGTTTCCCTGTCTACCAATTTACCAATCTGCCCATTTACCCATTTACCTATTTGCCAATCTACCAATCCACCAATCTATCGGTTTCCCAGGTTGCCTGTGC
>DATKTN010000161.1:0-7520 GCA_035531135.1 Anaerolineae bacterium | reverse complement strand
TACGCAAGTACGGGTACATCCGCTGCGGAGTATTCCGGGGCAGCGCGAACGTCCACGAATAGGCAAAGACCCGGCTCCCGGCCGGCGCAACGTTCGTCAGCGGTTCAGTGCTCAACGCCACGTTGTACAAGTTGCCGTCGTTGCCGCTGGCCCCCTCCACCACCAACTTGAACACGCTGCTGCTGCCGACCAACTCGCCTTGGTTGACCAGGTAAGGGCCGAAGGTGAGTCTCCAGTTGCCGTCGTATTCCGGGACATTCCCGACTACAGTCTGCGTCAGCAGCGTGCCAGAATTGATGCCGGCCGGCCCCGGACTCGCCGAACGTGCAGCGGAGAGAGTATACGTGTCGGTGTACCCACGCAACGTGTACGTGATTGTTGTGTTCCAATCCTGGGGTAACTCCCCCGGCTCGTCTATCCCCCCGCCCGTATCGGCGTCAAAGATGCGGAAGAATAGGCTACCGCTATAACTGGCGGGCACTTCGAAGAAGATTACCTGCACATGATCGTTGTCCCCTTGTGCCCCAGACGCGCCGGGGCCGAAGGTGGACACATATCCCGTCTCCAGCGTTGTATCCGGGCTGGCCGGGCTCAACGCAACGTAGGCTGGCGAGAGAATATCCGACTGTCCATCGGGGTTCTCGACCCTCAGGGCATAGACGCCGGGTGTAAGGCCGGCCGGCACCGTGCCTGTGAGCGTGTCAGCAGTAGCGGCGGAGATGGTGACAGACTCACTGGCCCCCAGCGTCACTGTAGGCGTCCCGAAGAAGTTGGCCCCCCGGATGATCACGGGCACGGGAGCAGAGTTCACCCCCTGGTTGGGCGTGATGCTGAGAATGGTCGGGGGCAGTACAGGCGTAGGAGTCGGCGTCGGTGTCGCGGTAGCGGTGGGCGTGGGAGTGTCGGGTGCGGACGGGGGCTCTGACGTGAACGTAGGCCTAGTTGTGGGCGTGGGTGTGGACGTGCGCGTGGGCGTGGGTGTGGGCGTGGGCGTAGATGTGGACGTCGATGTGGGTGTGGGCGTGGGCGTGGACGTGGGAGTCCCCGTCGGCGTCTGCGTGGGCGTAGGCGTACGGGTGAGCAAGGTTGCGCTGGGAGAAGGCGTCGGAACGACGGCGACTTCCTCGGGGGTGGACGTGCCCGGAGCCGGGAGGAGAGTGACCGGTGGAACAACGACCGCCGTTCCCGCAGGTGTCAGGATCCGTCTTGGATCCCAGGGAGGAGGGGTCATCACCTCTGGGCGGAGTGGTTCGATACGCCTCTCCCAGGTCTCGAAACCCTCATCTGGATTCAGCTCGGAGAGCATGTTGGCGGGGACCTGCCATATGCGGTCCGGCGTCACCGCCATCTGCGCCGTGATCATGAGGCAGGCGAACCCCAGCAGAAGTATCAGGAGGAACACCAGCAAGCTGCGTCGATCTCGGTCCCCGTCACGACCACGCTTGGAATTCCCTGCCGCCTCGTCACTTGCTTTGTTCGGTGACACTTTAGTCTGCGCCTTTCTCGCCCCAGTGGTCCTGCAACGCCGGAAGAATCACGCTGAATGTACTGCCAACCCCTTCCTTGCTAAAGACTTGGATGTTTCCCCCGTGCGCCTCGACAATTGCCCGGGTCACGTACAAGCCCAGACCAAGGCCCCGCACGTCATCTTGCGTCACGTTCGTGACCCGGTAGAACCGGCTGAAGAGACGCTGCTGATTTTCAGGTGAGATACCTATCCCGGTGTCTATGACGTCAAGAACCACCTCGCCATCGTGCGCAGACAGTCGGAGTGTCACGCTCCCGCCGGCCGGCGTGTACTGCCAGGCATTGCGCACGATGTTGATTATTGCCCAGCGCAGCCGTCGCGTGTCCGCATCTACGAGAGGCAGGTCAGCAGGAGTTTTCACCTGCAACGTCAGTCCCTTCTCACGAATCTGCGGACGCAACTCCTGTGCTATCTCTTCGACGAGTGTGGTGAGCAGAACAGGACGCTGCCGCAAGCCCAGCCGTCCCCCGGCCTCCATCTCCGAAAAGTCCAGCAGTTCGTTAATCATTGCCACCAGGTTGTCGGTATGACGGGAGATTGTCTCCAGGAAACCAAGCTGTTCTTCGTTGAGAGCATCGCGAGCAGCGACGACCAAAAGCTCGCTGTAGCCCTTGATCGCCGTCAAGGGCGTGCGCAGCTCGTGCGAGACGTGGGTGATAAAGGCATCCTTGAGCCGTTCAGCTTCGGCCTCGGCCGTGACGTCCCGCAGCACGATCACCGTGCCCAGGTGCTCGCCTTTTTCCGTTCGGACGGCCGCCGAGTGGGCGCTGATCACCTTCTTGCCCACCTGGAAGCGCCGCCGCTCCAGAAGCCAAGGGCTCGGCTGAAGGTCCGAAATCTGTTCATAGCCTTCCACGGATAGTTCTCGCAGCGGGCCGAGCGCGAAATTGTCCGCCATCTCCTCCAGCAGAGTCTCGGCTGCTGCATTCAGTGGGTTCAACTTCCCCCCCAAGTCCTCCAAGACGACGCCGTCCCCAATGCTGGAGAGAATCGCCCGCATGCGACCGATCGCCTCCTCCAGCGCGCGGGTTCGCTCCGACAATCGTCCCGTCATCTCGTCAAAGGTCTCAGCCAGCATGCCGATCTCGTCCGCGCTCACAATGCCGGTGCGCTGCTCGAGGTCCCCGTCTGCCACAGCTTGCGACGTCCGTACCAGGCGGCTGAGGGGACGGGTGATGAGTTGAGAGACGAGGTATCCGACCAATATCACGGCCGCCATCGCGGTACTAAAGATCAACGCGTACGTGTTGCGGCTCGTGGCACCGGCCTGGACGATAAAGTGGGAGGGCAAAGCGACGGCGAAAACGCCCAGCACATCGTTGCCGACGCGGAGAGACGCGCGGCCGACGCGGTACGAACGACCGCGAATGCGGACGTTCTCACCGGTCGTGGAACCCGTGCTCTGCAGCGCACTCTCATACAATGCTGGCGTGGTCGAGAGCTCATCCAGTAGGGCAATCTTATCAGGACCCTGCTCGGCGCCTGTGAACGTGGAGGCGACGGCGCGGCCGCCATCGAGATAGATGATCACGTCGGCCAGGGAGGTGATCTTGAAGTGCGGTAACAGCGTGTCGAGCGATGTGCCGACGACGACTGCACCGACCATCCTGTTCTCCAACCCGATGGGGATTGCCGTGAAATAGTAGTAACGCTGATCCACCGGGTGGTTCACCAAGCCACGCCTGGGCAGCCCGTTTGGATCGCCGGCTTCGAGCAACACCCGCACCATCCACAGCCCCGAGGTGTCAAACTGCCCCTCCACGAACTCGGATGAGCCATCGTCGTGCTGCAGTGTGTGTAGCACCTCCCGACCATCCGCGTCAACGACGATGAGGCTTTCCACTCCCCGGACGACTGCCGCCGGTTGGGCCAGCGCAACCACGCTATCCCGATCGCCAGCCTGCAAGGCCTCCGCCAGTCCCACCGTAAATGCGATCGCTCGCGCCGACTCCAGGTGGTCCATCTCCCGGCGCGCCAGGCTGTCCGAAACGACGCGCCCCGCTTCAAGCAACTGATTAGTCAACCGTTCATCAAGTGAACTGGCCACCAGTCTGGTCACCACATAGGTGCCGACAATCGCTACGCTCAGCGTGAGAATCAGATAGGGCAGGACGATCTTGTTTCGGATGTTGAGGTTCAGTAGACGGCCCAATTGCTGGAGCCCCGCTGGGTGCTTCTCTGATTCTTGATCTCGTACCACTGACGTCCCTCCGATCAGGGCGCGGCGAAGTAGGCCAGCGCCTGGCGCACTCGCTCCTCGACAGACAAGTCTTCATCCCGTGCCAGGCTCTGAAGCGCCGCCTGTGCCTCGACCAGGCTAAAGCCCAGGCCGGTCAACGCGGCGATGACCTCGGCATCGGTATCGCTCAGCAGGCGTGCCGCATCTGTCCCGGCCGGCATCAGTTTGTCCTTTAAATGAAAGATGATGGCCCTGGCTGTCTTTGGCCCGATACCCGGCACCCGGGATAGCAGCCCCGGCTCTTCCTGTACCACGGCCTGGCGGAGCGCATCTGGCGACACGGTGCCCAGCAGTGCCAGCGCGACCTTGGGGCCAACACCGGAGATACTCAGCAACAGCTTGAACAGCGCCAGTTCCTCTTCTGTAAGAAAGCCGTAGAGCGCCAGTTCGTTCTCCCGCACGTGTAGGTGGGTGAACAACTCCACCGGCCGGCCCACGCCATCCAGTTGCGCCAGCACGCCAGAGGGAACGTGCACCTGCAGGCCAATCCCGCCAGCGCGGACCACGACGTGTCCCTCCCCTATGCCCCATACCGTCCCGCTGAGTCTGCCGATCATCTCACAACACCCATTCCTGGCATTCACTCCTCGGACAGTGCGGCCAGACGAGCTGAGTGCAGGTGACAGATGGCAACCGCCAGTGCGTCGGCCGCGTCGTCGGGGCGCGGTACCTCCGCCAGCTCCAGCAACAAGCGTACCATCTCCTGCACCTGCATCTTGTCCGCGTTCCCGTACCCGGTCACCGCCTGCTTGATCGCCAGCGGCGTGTACTCGGCGACGTCCAGGCCCGCGTCTGCGAGCGCCAGAAGCGCGACCCCCCGTGCTTGCCCCACGCTCATCGCAGTGCGCACGTTTCTGCTGAAAAAGAGCTCCTCCACCGCAGCAGCTTCCGGTTCCCACTCCTCTGCCAGATCGCTGACCGCACGGTAGATCAACTGCAGTCGCCCGGGAAGAGGCTGGCCGGCAGGCGTTCTGATCACCCCGAACGCCACCAGTTTCAAGTCTCCTCTTACCTCCTCCACCAGACCATAGCCCGTGATGGCGGTGCCGGGGTCAATTCCGAGCACGCGCATCTGGCATCAGGCCACTGCCTCGTACTTGGCCATCACCTCGTCGCTGATGGCGAGATTGGAGTAGACCTGCTGAGTATCGTCCAGTTCCTCCAGCGCATCAATGACCGCCATCACCTGCAGGGTCTGTTTTTCCTCGAGTTGCAGCGTCGCCTTGGGGATCATCGCCAGCTCGGCCGTCTCAAACTCAATGCCTGCCTCCTGCAACGCCTGTCGCACCGCCTGAAAATGCCCCAGCTCGGCGTAGACCTCGACCAGATCCTCGCCGAACACGACGTCGTCGGCTCCTGCCTCCACCGCGACCTCAAAGATGGTATCTGCATCTGCCCCATCGGGCGCAATCGCGATGTAGCCCTTGCGTTCGAATTGCCAGGCGACAGCGCCTGCTTCGGCCAACGCTCCACCCTGCCGGGTGAGGACGCGGCGGACATCGGCAACGGTGCGGTTCTTGTTGCCGGTGAGCGTGTGCACCAACAGGGCGACCCCGTTAGGGGCATACCCCTCGTACATCACCTCTGACAAGTCCTCGCCCTTGAGTTCTCCGGTGCCGCGTTTGATGGCCCGTTCGATGTTTTCCTTGGGCATATTAGCGGACTTGGCCTTGTCCATGACCAGACGCAGGTTAAAGTTGACGTCAGGATCGCCGCCCCCTTCACGTGCCACAATGGTGATCTCACGCGCCAGCCGCGTAAAGACTTTGCCTCGCTTGGCATCCGCAGCAGCTTTCTTATGCTTGATGGTGGACCACTTACTATGACCGGACATGCCTTACCCTCCACTACTATCTGAATCGCGCAAGTAGGTTGTTGATGATTCTGAACTCTATGAATAGCTGGGCGTAAGACGCGAAACGTACACCGCGAGGGAGACTCTTTGCCGGGTCAAGATTACGCCCAACGTATCACGTTTTCACACAGAGATTATACCACTGTACGCCCTGGTTATGCAAATGCCAGGACGCAGACCTCCTTCACCGTGGCACCCAATGTGTGGCTTCAACGAATAGAGCGGAGGTCTCATCCACCTCCGCCCTGTCAGTCATTATTCTACCACCTCCAACTGGCTGCCCAAAAAGTCGCGTTGGCCTCGGAGGAAGGCGGTGACGTCGATTGGTCGCTTGCCGGCCAACTGCACCTCCTCCAGGCGCAACGCTCCCTCGCCCGTGGCGACGGCCAATCCGTCCGCCAGGGCAAATACCGTGCCTGGTGGTGCATCCCCACGCCATTCGGGCGACGGTGCTGCCCGCAGCACCTTGAGCCTGCGCCCGCGCCAGGTCGTGAACGCGCCGGGCCAGGGAGTGAACGCCCGCACCCGCCGGTCCAACTCGATCGCTGCACACGCCCAGTCGAGCCGGCCGTCCTCCTTGCGCAGTTGCCCCGCGTAGGTTGCCCCCTCTGCCGGTTGAGGCCGTGGCAGGAGGTCTCCCGCCAGGTACGCCGGCAGTGCCTCCAACAGCAACTCCGCTCCCAGTCTCGCCAGCCGGTCCTCCAACGTCGCCTGTGTGTCGTCGGGCCGGATCGACTCCTCTCGCTGGGCCAGGATTGGGCCTTTATCCAGCCCCGCGTCCATCCGCATGATCGTCACGCCGGTGACCTCGTCGCCGGCCAGGATAGCCGCCGGCACGGGGGCCGCACCCCGCCAGCGAGGAAGCAGCGAGGCATGAACGTTGAGACACCCATGTGGAGGCAGATCGAGCACGTTTTGCCTCAGGATCTGCCCGAACGCCGCCACGGCGATGACGTCTGGCTCCCAGGCCGCCAGATGGGCCACCGCCTCCGGCGTGCGCAGCGACTGTGGCTGAGATAACGGCAGGCCGCGCTCCAGCGCCACCTCCTTGGCACACGATGGCGTCAACCGCCGCCCACGTCCGGCCGGCCGATCCGGCTGCGTGACGACGCCGACCACCTGGTGTGTGTCGGCCAGCGCCTCCAACACCGGTACGGCGAAAACAGGGGTGCCCATGAAGACGATCCGTGCCATAGTAGTCTGATTTTAGTGGGGATCCTCAACCACCCTGTTCTGACCGGCACCCGCCTCGTCTGCCGGGTCCACTATCTCCCACCCTGTCACATCGGGTGGAGATCCAGTGGGGCGATTAAGGTCCCCGGGCTCGACAGGGTCATCGTCTCCTTCATCCGGTTGATCGGCGCCACGGGGACGCCCTCGCCCTAACAGAGCGCTGGCAGGCTGGACGAGGCGCTCTCGAGATACAGGACCGGACAGCGTCCCCGGCAGGAGTTGCTTTGGAAATGTGACCGTGCCGGTACGCTCGATCTCGTCGCTGGCGTTCGCCAGGTCTTCAAAAAACGTGATCCCGCCAAACACCACACTGACGGTTCCCGCGTGCACAAGGGCAAAGATCCAGGCCTTGATCCAGGCCCAGAAACCTCCGACGGTCTTGCGCTCCGCACGGGGCAAGCCAGCACGCAGCCGGGATTCATCATTGGAGGCTGCATCCTCAGCGCGTGGTTGGGACGCTTTACTGGAGGCTGCTTCCTCAACGTGTGGTCGGGATTTATCAGTGGAGCCTACATCCTTGGTGCGCGACTTTGGCTTCTTGGTCGAGACGGCATCCTTAGCACTCGGAGCCCTGGTGTTCAGGTACATCGCTACCGTGCCTGCTACGGCAAGGAGCAGAAACCCAAGCGCAGCGATCCCGAGCGCTGCAATCCAGAGCACAGAGT
>DATKTN010000160.1:0-21569 GCA_035531135.1 Anaerolineae bacterium | reverse complement strand
GCGCTCGACGCGCTGGGCTTCCGCCCGTTGTTCTACGCCGCCGGGGCCTTGCTCGTCGTCGGCGGGCTGGTGCTGCTGCCGTGGGGCCGGCAGCCCGCCCGCCCGGCCCGCGCCCGCCGCCGTGCCCCCGTCCGCCGGCGCAACTGGCTGTACTACACGCTCGAGTTCCTGATGGGCAGCCGCCGCCACATCTTTACCACCTTTGCCGTCTTCCTGCTCGTGCAGGAGCACGGCGTGGATGCCCAGACGATCACCGTCCTGTTCCTGGTCAACAACCTCATCGGCACGTTCCTCTATCAGCAGTTCGGCAAGATCATCGCCCGCTTCGGCGAGCGGCGCGTGCTCACGCTGAACTTTATGCTGCTCATCTTTGTCTTCCTGGGATACGCGTACGTGCCCCTGCTTCCCGTCCTGTACGTGTTGTTCGTCGCCGACCAGTTGCTGTTCGGGTTCACGATCGCGCTCCAGTCCTACTTTCAAAAGATCGCCGTCTATCCCCAGGAGATCACGCCCAATCTCTCGCTGGGCCAGACGATCAACCACGTCGCGGGGGTCACGGTTCCGGTGGTGGGGGGCATCGTGTGGGAGACACTCGGCAGCCGGTACACGTTTTTGTTTGGCGTGGGGATCGTGGTCCTCTCGCTGGTCGCCGTGCAGCGCATGCGGGCCGGGCGAAGCGTCGTGCCCGGCCTCGCAGTTGCCGGGCGGTGAACCAGGCAGGAGCCGGGTAGGAGAACGAGATGGCCGTCGAACTGGAGTGGCGGTTTGACGACGAGGGCCCTGATCGGGCCCCTCAGCGGGAGCAGCGGCCCCGGCGCGCTCGCTGGCGCGTGTGGCTGGGGCTGAGCGCGGCGGTGGCCCTGGTCGTCGGGGTGGGGGGCACCACCTGGTGGCGCGCGCGGCGTGAGGCGCTGGTGACGGTCGAGGCTGAGGTGCGGGCCGTCGCCCAACTGGAACTGCGGGCGCTGGCCGAGGGGGACGCCGACCTCTATCGCAGCCTGCAGGATGACGCCGCGCCCACCTGGCGCGAGCCGCCGGAGGCCCCTGCTGCGCTCGAACCGCTCTTGCTGCCCCCTCTGCCCGGCCTGGCGACGACGGCAGCGCTCTCGGTCGAGAACGCCCGCGTCGTCGGCGATGCAGCCCGGGTCGAGGTCGTGCGCGCCGCCGGGCTCCCCGGCGGGGAACAGGCTCGCTTCCGCGCCGTCCGCTTCTACCGCCGCGACGACGACGGCCGCTGGCTGCACACCAGCGTTGACCGGGACTATGCCGGGCACACCATTATCTTTGTCGGGGAACGGGTCGTGATCTCCTCGTTCGCGACGGACGCCGGGTGGGCGAAGCCGGCCGCGTACGATCTGGAGGCTCTGGCGGTGCAGTTCTGCAAACGCGCCTCCTGCCAACAGCGCGCGCCGGTGACGCTGGCCTTCACCGACACGCTGGGTACCGCCGGGAGGCCGGAGGGCATCCTGCCGGCCCCCTTTCTCGTCGGCGCGCCGGACAACGAGGCCGCCCAGGAGATGTGGACGGAAGCACTGCGCGCACTGCTTGTCGATTATTTAATCCGCCGCGAAGCGCGATGATCCTACGTTTCGCAAGCCTCACACTTCACGTTTCCCGTTCAGCAATTCCCGTTTTCGCATTATCGTCACGTGGTATAGCTTTGTAGTGGCGACTTCAGTCGCTGGTTACGCAGAAAGAACGACTGAAGTCGTTACTACGAACTCCATAACGGGAATTGCTGTTTCACGTTTCACGTTTCACGTTTCACGCCTCACGTTTCACGTTTCACGCCTCACGTTTCACGTTTCACTGCGCCCGTGGTACCCGGAGTGTGGGGAGGTGCTAGATCAAGTTCCCTACTTCCCCATCTCACCCAGCAGCACCCGCAGCTCGGCCAGCGTCGTGACGCGGGCGGCCCGGGAGACGAACGTGTGCAGGTCGGGGCTGCGGGCGCGTAGCTCTTGCACCGCCGGCCCGATCGGGTCCTCCCCCGCCGCGCCAGGTTCGTCGGCGTACGCCCCGTGGAAGGCAAAGTACGCCTGGTTCAGCTTGCGGATGTAGTAGCCGTTGGCGACGAACGCTTGCCGCCGCTCCTCCATGGTCGCTTCCGCCTCCTCGATCATGCCCTGGGCCAACAGGTCGTCCACCCGGATGCGCGTCTCCCGCATCTCCATGCGAAAGTCAAAGGCCGGTGGTTCGGGCGGCGGGGCCTCCTCGTCCGGCTCCTCCGGCGCAGGCGTTGGCTCCGGCGGCAGCAGATCGGGGTAATAGCGAGCCACCATCTGCCGTCCGGCCTCCTTGCCCACGATAGAGGCCACCGTCTCGTTGATCGTGCGCGTCTCGGGGTCGTCGAGGTAGTGCCAGCCCAGCGGGCGCGGCGTGAGGTGATGGTGCGCCCACTCGTGCGCGGTCACCTCCGCCACCCAGTTGAGCGAGCTGCTCTCGAGCAGCATCGCCGGGTAGGCGGCCAGACCACCGATCCCGGTCACCAGCGCCGAGACGTCGCGACTGGCCTCCACCTCCTCCTCGATGGCCTCCCGCTGGGCCACGTCCAGCCCGTGGCGCAGGTTCAGGTCGAGGATGTTCTCGATGTGGTCGCGGGGGGAGACGACGAGCAGCAGGGGCAGGGGCGTGAAGTGGGCACCGACGGGCGGGATCTCCCGGCCCAGCCCGCCAAACCCCGCGTCCATCAGGATGGACCCGGTCTGCTCCTCCAGGATCGCCTCGGCGAGCGGCTGGCGGGCCTCCTCCGCCGCGCGCAGCTCGGCCAGCCGGGTGCGCAGCTCGACCGTCGCCCTCTCGGGGTCCTCCACGTCTGGATCGACGTAGACGCGCTGGATCTCCCCGTCCAGGCGCTGGATCGTGGCCACCAGTCGCAGGTAGTCGAGGAAAAAGTCGTGGCGGGCCGGTTCGTCCATGGTGCGCTGTGGCGCGACCAGGCTGTGCGCCAGCTTGCCCAGCAGTGCCTCCACCTCCCAGCCGGCGAAATCGAACCGCTGCCCGGCCAGCAGGCGGCTGACCTGGGTATCGAGGCTGCCCGGCGGTAGCCCTTCGGCGGCCAGGCCCAGGAGCAGCGCGGCCAGCAACAGCGCCAGTCTCCACCGCCGCATGGTCCACCTGAGGGGGGCGTGGAGGCGATCGACCGGGCTTGTATGAAACGCCATCGATAAATTGTAGCAGACGGTGGATGCTTTGGCAAGCCACCCGGGTTGCATAAAACCCCCGCTATGGGTATAATCAAGACCTGACAGGTTTCCAAAGGCGTCGTTCTGAGCCAGACCTGACCTGATCAGGGGCATACTTGCCGAGAAGTGGGCTGTGAAAAACCTGTCAGGTCTTCAGTGGTATCGTTTTAAGCCAGACCTGACCTGATCAGGGGTATACTTGCCGAAAAGTGGGCTGTGAAAAACCTGTCAGGTCTTGGATGCCAGGAGTTTGCTATGGATTTGAGAGCAGTAGGGAGACTGGTGGCGGCGCTGGCGTTGTTCTCCGTCTCCACCGCGTGTGTGCCGATGTGGGTCGCGCCTGCACCCACCCTGGCCCCCACCTCTGTACCCATCGACACGCCTGCCGGTGGGATGCCGGCCGACCCGGCCGCCACACCCACGCCTGTCGTTCTGTCTTCGCCCACGCCGGAGCCTCCGATGGCTGCGCTGGTCAACGGCCAGCCCGTCTACCTGAGCGACTATGAACGGGAGCTGGGGCGGTACGAGGCTTCGCTGTTGTCACGTGGGATCGACCCCGGCACGCCGGAGGGGCAGGAGAACCTGGTTCAGGCGCGCGCCTGGATTCTCAACGTGATGATCGAGCAGGTGCTGACTGAGCAAGCGGCTGCTGCGGCGGGCGTCGTCGTCTCCGACGCCGAGGTCGACGCCTACGTGCAGGTGATGATCGATGAGAACGGGGGCGAGCAGGCGTTTCGAGACAAACTGGCCGAGTGGGGTGAGACGACCGAAGATGCCTGGCGGGAGGTGCGTGCACAGTTGATCGGCATGGCGATGACCCAGCGGGTCGTTGAGAACGTGCCGACGACCGCCGAACACGTCCACGCCCGCCACATCCTGGTGGATACCCCTTCGGAGGCAGAGCGCATCCTGGCCCAGCTCCAGGCTGGCGCTGACTTTGCCGCGCTGGCCAGGACCTATTCTCAGGATACCAGCACCCGCGACAGCGGGGGCGACCTGGGCTTTTTCCCGCAGGGCATCCTGGTGGCCCCTGAGGTAGAGGAAGCGGCTTTTGCCCTGCAGCCCGGCCAGTTCAGCGGCGTGGTGAGCAGCGCACTGGGCCATCACATCATGCAGGTCGTCGAGCGCGACCCGGCTCGCTCCGTCAGCCCGGAGAACCTGCGCCTCTTGCAGGATCGAGCGGTGCAGGAATGGATCGAAGGGCTGTGGGCCCAGGCCACGGTGCAGCGTTTCGTCGAAACAGGCCCCTGACACAGGAGCGCCGCGAGGAGATCAGGTGATGGGAGACGACAGGAGAACGGTGCTTTTCAACGTGATGACGATCGTGGTGCTCGTCGCCACGGTGTGTTTGCTGTGCTTTTACACGTCGATCGGGCTGAACGTCTTTAACCCGTTCCCGCCCCCTACGGTTGCCGGTCTGGCCGAGTCGCCGATCGGAACGCCTACGCCCAGCGGCCCGACGACTGTTCCCACCTGGACGCCGACCCACACCCCGACGGCGACGCCTCCCAGGCCCACGCGCACACCCACGCTGACGCCGTCACCCACCTCCACCTTTCCGCCCACCCCCACCTTTCCGCCCACGGTCACACCCACAGCCCGGGCCACGCGTTCTCCGTGGCCGTTCACCTACGAGCTGGAGCTGACCTCGCCCCAGTACGGCTGCAGTTGGACCGGCGTGGCGGGCCAGGTACAGGATCTGGACGAAAACCCGCTGATCGGCTACCCGGTGCACGTCTGGGGAGCCGGTATTGACGTCGTCGTTACCTCTGGCTCCGACGCGCGGTTCAACACGATCTACGGTAGCCAGGCTGCGTGGGAGCAGTTCTTTGATGGGAAGCCGAAGCCTTTCGAGGTGCGGGTGCAGCTCCACGATCCCTACCGGGATGACCATCTCCCCATTTCGGAGGAGATCGTGGTTGACATGCCCGGGTTCTGCGGTGCCGCCCTGGCCTACGTCGTGTTCACCCAGAACCACTAAATTGGTCCTTGGTCCCTGGTCCCTGGTCCTTGGTCCCTGGTCCCTGGTCCTTGGTCATCGGTCCTTGGTTCTTGATTTTTGGTCATTGTTCATTGGTCATTGGTCATTGATTTGTGGGCACTCTATATTTGGTCGGTACCCCGATTGGCAACCTGGAGGACATCACCCTCCGCGCGCTGCGGGTCCTCAAGGAAGTGGCGCTCATCGCTGCGGAGGACACCCGCCGCGCCCGTATCCTCGCCCGGCGCTACGAGATTGAGAGCCCCATCACCAGTTACTTTGAGGGCAACAAGCTGGCAAAGCTGGAGACGGTGCTGCGAGCACTCGACGCGGGCGACGTGGCACTGATCTCTGAGGCCGGGATGCCGGGCCTTTCTGACCCGGGCTACGAACTCGTCCGCGCGGCCATCGAACGTGGGTACCCGGTCGTGCCCGTCCCCGGTCCCTCGGCGCCTGTGACGGCGCTGGTCGTCTCTGGCCTGCCCAGCGACAGTTTTCTCTACCTGGGCTTTTTGCCCCGCCGCCAGCCCGAGCGTCGCAGGCTGCTGGCCGAGGTGGCGCAGGAACAGCGCACGTTGGTCGCGTTTGAAGTCCGCCATCGTTTGCGCCGGAGCCTGGCCGACGTCGAGGCCGTGCTGGGCGACCGGCCGCTGGCTGTCTGCCGCGAGCTGACCAAGTTGTACGAGGAGGTATGGCGGGGAACCGTCCGTGAGGCCCGTGATCACTTTGACGAGGTCGAGCCCCGGGGCGAATTCACGCTCGTGATCGAGGGAGCGCCGCAGGAGCACGTGTGTTGGGATGAGGACCGGGTGCGCGCCGCGCTCGATGAGCTGCTGGCGCAGGGGCTGTCGCGGCCGGCCGCCGCGCGGCGCATCGCCGAGGCCTCCGGTTGGAGCCGGGCTGAGGTCTACGCCCTCGGCCTCGGGCGTGAAGGTTCGTAGCAGGCGCTTCAGCGCCGTGGGAGCGCACTGAAGTGCGCACTACGAACTCATGTTCTCATCAAACATCACGGAAGAGGTGACACATCGTGGGCAGATGGGATTGGATGGCGGGGCACCAGGCGACCCGGCAGGAACCGACAGAGGGGATCGTCAGCGCCAGTTACACGCTCAACCACCTCGTCCAGGCCGGGCTGGTCGGGCCGCAGGACGCGGCCGATTTTCGCGACCAGACCGGGCTGGCCGATTTCGTGTGGCGTGTGTTCTGGCCGCAGCTCGCGTCTGGAGGAGAGCCTGACGCGGAAGTGATGGCCCGGGCGCGAGGGCTGGTGATATTCATGCACGGCTGGGACGGCAGCCACGCGATCTGGGAGCAGATTCCGGCGCTGGTGTGCGCCGCCAACCCCCGGCTGGTCGCGCTGGCCGCCGACGTGAATGGCTTTGGCGGCTCTCCCTTTGCCGACGAGTTGCCCCCTATCGGAACCTGCGATCCGGCTGCGGACATGGCCGCCGTCGAGCGCTGGATCGAGCTGCTGGGGCTACGCTCCAGCCAGCGAGCGACGCGCCGTCTGCGCGTCATCACGCTCGTCGGCCATTCGATGAGCGGCGCGGCGCTGTTCTACCTGGACGAGTCCCGCTGGCGCCCGCACGAGGTCGGCCGGCTGGCGGTCTCCCCCGCGCTGTTGATCAACGATGGCCTCCGCAAGAGCTTTTACAAGGCACTGGGCGTGGGCATCTGGGCCGGTTCGGCCGCCGAGACGTTGGGATGGCTCAAGACCAGGCTGGCCCCGTCGATCGTCGAGATGCTCATCGGCGCGTCGAGCCGGGCAGTAAAGGCCGAGCACGTGCGGGTGTTCAACGCCACCCCCAAAGGTGTGCTGGCCCAGACCTTTTTCGCGATGGGGGCCACGCCCCGTCCACTCAAGCCCCACCACTGGCGCCATTTCCGCGTCGTGCTCGGCCACAAGGACCGGCTGGTGGGGGTCAAGCCGATGTTGGATCTCCTGGAGGAGTTGGAGTTTGCCAGCGATCAGGTGCGCGTCGTGCTGGGCGACCACTATCACTTCTCGGTCAGCAACCAGAGCCGCCGCCTACATCTCCGGAACCGGAGGATCGTGATCAAGGCGATCCTCGCTATGCACGAGGCGTGCTCGCGCGGGTTGTCGGAGAACGCGTAGCGTGTTGAGACTCTCGGCCAAAGACCAGGCCCTGTTGGCCGGTGACTCTGGTCCCGGCGTGCGCAAGGCGATGGAGATCGTCGTCGCGCTGGGGCGGATCTATGGCGCCGAGCGGCTGGTCCCGGTCAGCTCCGTGCAGGTCGCGGGGGTCAGTTACCGCAACCTGGGCGAGGCGGGGCTCGAGTTCCTGCGCGAGTGGGCCGACCAGGGCGCGCGGGCGCGCGTCCCCACGACGCTGAACCCGGCCGGCATCGACCTGCGCGCCTGGCGCGAACTGGGCTTTTCGGAATCGTTCGCCCGCCGCCAACTGGCGGTGATCGAGGCCTACCGGCGGTTGGGCGTGCGCACGACTTGCACGTGCACCCCCTACCTGGTGGGCAACGTGCCCCGCGTGGGCGAGCACGTGGCCTGGGCCGAGTCCTCAGCGGTCAGTTACGCCAACTCGGTGCTGGGGGCGCGCACCAATCGGGAGGGTGGGCCGAGCGCGCTGGCCGCGGCGATCGCCGGGCGCACCGCGGCCTACGGGCTGCACCTGGACCAAAATCGACGCGCCACGCTGCGGGTGGCCGTGCGCTGCCCGGTGCGCACGCTCTCCGACTTTGGCGCATTGGGGCACCTGGTCGGGCGGGCGGCGCGCAACTGCGTGCCATATCTCGTCTTCGAGGGCCGGGAGGACGCGTGCTCCGGCGTCGCGTTGAAGGCACTGGGGGCGGCGATGGCGGCCAGCGGTGCCGTCGCGCTGTACCACGTCGCCGGGTGCACGCCCGAGGCGGACCGGCCGGATATCCTGGCCTCCGACCACGAGACGCTCGTCGTCGACGATCTGCGACCCGCCTACGCCGCGCTCAACTCTGGCGCGCTCGAGAACGAGAACAGGATTGACCTGGTCTGGTTCGGCTGCCCGCACGCGGGGCTCGAGGAGATGGCGGAGGTGGTGCGGTTGCTGGACGGGCGGCGGGTGAGGACGGCGCTGTGGATCACGGCGGCGCGGGAGATGCGGGAGCGGGCCGCAGCGGAGGGGCTGGTCGCCGCAGTCGAGGCCAGCGGGGGGCGGGTGATCGCCGACATGTGCGCGGTCGTCGCGCCGATGCAGGAACTGGGCTTTCGCACGCTCGCGACCCCATCGGCCAAGGGAGCAACCTACCTGCCCTCCTACGCCGGGCTCCGGGTGCGCTACGGGACGGTCGAGCAGTGCGTGGAGGCGGCGGTAACGGGCGTGTGGTCGGCATGAGGTGTTCTGTCTTTGCTCGTTCTCCGTTGTGTGCTATAATCCTTGGGAGATGAATGAGAGAAAGGTGAGTCAGATGCTTGAAGCTGTGATTTCCAAACCGATTTATCGGATCTTGGCCGACCTCACCCAAGAGTCCAGACTTGAAGTGGCCTTGCCCATCGCTGTGAAGGACCTTGTGCGTCTGAAGCTGAAGGAGACCGAGGAGCGGAAGGCGGCATTCGAACAGCGCCATGGGATGGATTTCGAAGCCTTCAAGCAGGCGTGGGATGAAGGTCGTATCGCAGACAAGCATTCCTACGAGATAGAGCGCGACTACTGGGAATGGGAGGCGACGGTAACCGACGAGGAGCGGTTGCGCCAAATGCTGGAGAGCCTGGTGCCCTGATCCGGCAAGGGCAGCGAGCCTTCGGAGCAGTCACCATGAGCCTTGGCTCACCTTCAGGGATGAAAACGTCGCCGCTTCAACGCTCCCGCCGGACCACAGTCCATGCGCGTCAACCTGACGAAACAGGCTCGTGAAAAAGCGCCAGTACGCTCGCAGAGCGCGGACTGTGGTCCGCGCGGAGCCGGACCTATTATCGGAGCGGACATAGCCTTACTGCCGGCCGATTGTCACGTCACGAGGCTGGCGTCCCGGTCAGGATAGCGCTGGCACCGGCCGCCCCTTTCCCTCCACCAACCAGCGATACGTCTTTTCGATGCGGTCCCAGTTCTCCTCCCGGTCCAGGCTCCAGAAGCGGCCGATGATCGATGCCAGCGTCATCCCTGGCCCTAGCCGTTCCGCTTCCCGTTCGATCTCCTCGGTGTAAATCGCGCCGCTCTCGGGGCGCTCGCCCCGCCGGCCAAGCATGCCGTGGATAGTTACCTCGGGCACGCCTTCCCGGCGAGCCATCTGCATCAACGCCTTCAGGTGATTCACGGAACCATGCGAGCTGTAGAAGGAGACGATCCCCAGCAGGTGCAGCCGGGTGCCGTCCCGCCTGGCTCGCTGCATGGCCCACCGGAACGCGTCGTTGGAGAAGAAGGAGCCATCGGCGATGGCCTGGTCGATCCGCACCCGGTCGGACAGGATGCGCCGGCCGGCCCCGATGTGCAGGTGCCCCGCCTCCGAGTTGCCCACCGTGCCAGCGGGCATCCCGACGGCCTCGCCAGCCGCCTGCAGCCGCGTCGTCGGCCACTCCCCCCGCAGCCAGTCCATCACCGGCGTCTCTGCCTCCAGGATCAGGTTCCCCCAGGCGTCATCGCGCGCCCCCCAGCCGTCGGCGATGACCAGCAGGACGCGCCGCCGCTGCCTGGGCACGCCGTCCGCCAGGAGGCTGTTTCCGGTCATCTCCGCAGGCTGCGGCAGGCCCAGGAGATGCAGCAGCGTCGGGGCCACGTCGGTCAGTGCGCCCCCGGCGCGCAAGGCCGTGCCACGCAGCGCTGGATCGACGACGATGAACGGGACGGGGCTGTCGGTGTGGCCGGTGTCCACGGTGCCCTCGGGGTAGAGCCAGCGCTCGACCGTGCCGTGATCCGCAGTGACGACGGCGGTCACGCCGCGTGCCCGCGCCGCCGCGATCACCTCGCCGATGCGGCGATCGACCTCGGCGACGGCCCGCAGGATGGCGGCGCGGTCCTCGATATGCCCCACCACGTCCACGTTGCAGAAATTGACCACGATCAGGCATGCCTCGGGATCGTCCAGCGCCTCCACGGCCGCCCGGGCGACCCCGGCGGCGCTCATCTCCGGGACCCGGGCATAGTTCGGGACCTCCGGAGAGGGGATGGTGACGTGGGTTTCACCAGGGAAGGGCTCCTCCCGCTTGCCGTTGAGAAAGTACTGCACGTGGATGGCCTTTTCCGATTCGGCGATCTTGACCTGCCGGAGGCTGTGACCGCTGATGACCCCGCTCAGTGTGTGGCGGATCTCCTGGATCGGTGGAAAGGCCACCCGCACCGGCAGGTCCCGGGCGTACTCGATCATGGTCGCAAACTGCACCTGGATGGGATGGCGTGGGAAGTGGGGGAATTCTTGTGCGACGAAGGCGCTGGTCAGTTCGATCTCCCGCTCGCCCCGGATGTCGTAAAAGATCACGGTGTCCCCATCGCCGATGCGGCCCACCGGCTGGCCGGCGCTGTCCACCCGCACGAGGGGCTCCAGCGCCTCGTCCTCCTCGCCGGCCCGGTAGGCCGCTCGCACGGCCTCGGCCATGGGGTAACGCTTCGATGTCGTCATCTGGCCTCCTGTTGCGTTGATGATGACCCGGCTGGGGGTATGCGATTCTGCTTTTCCCAACCAGGTCACGTGTCCATCATAGCAAACGTCCGTTCACATAACGTCACGGAAATGCGAGAGTCTGGCTAGAATCCGCTGCCTGCTGAAACGAGTCCCAAGATTGTACCGCATCCGTCCAGAACGTGCAACGTGAAGCAGATCCCCCGCTTTTTACGGGCTGTTTACATCCGCTTGACAGGGGTTTGATGGCCAGGCGCTACACTGTGCTGTGTCAGGGCGGAGACAAGGGGACGGGGAGACGGGGAGACAAGGTGACAAGGAGACGGGGGGACGGGGGGACGGGGGGACAGGGGGACAGGGGGACTTGAGGGGATGGCAAAGGAAGGAGGTGCGGACGGACGATCTTTGGCTGTGGTAGACGACGCGCTCAAACGATTTCAGGAAGGACGAACATGGAGGTTAGACATGGAGCCAAGGAAAGTGACTTTCAAATGGCTGTCGCTCGTGGCGGCGCTGGCGTTGCTGCTCGCCACGGCGAGCATGGCTCACGCGCAGGGAGGAGCGATCACGGGCACGGTCACCTCGCCCGGCGGCTGGCCGCTCCCGGACGGGACCCTCGTCAAGCTCTTTGATCCGAGGGGGTGGGACGTCTTTGGACAGGCGAACGTGGACCGCGGCACGGGCGCTTTCAGCCTGGGGCCGGTGCCCAATGGCCTGTACGTCCTCAAGGCGGTTCCGCCGGCCAGTTCGGACTATACCCAGTCGGAGCCCGTGCCCGTCTCGGTATTCAACGTGCCGGTCGACGTCGGCGTGGTGCCGCTGACGGAGCCGGAGGTCCTTGGTACCGTCACGGCCCCTGACGGTGTCACGCTCGTCCCGGCCGAGGTGTGGGTCCACACCGGCGCTGGTACGCTGGTCCAGCGGGTGGAGGCGATCGGCGGCGAGTTCCAGGTGGGGGGGCTCCCTGCTGGCACGTACGGGCTGCACGCCTCGCCCACGACCGACGACCCGTACTGGCACTCGCCGCTGAAAACCGTGACGGTGAACGGGTACACCCAGACGATCACGCTCACGCTCTCGGCGGCCGACGTCTATGGGTTTGCCAACGACGCGCTGGGCAACCCGGTGCCCGACGCGATCGTCTACGCCACCCGGTTGGCCGCCAGCGTGGTGGAACACCGCCAGCACCGTGACCGCACCAGCGGGAGCGGCTATTACGCCATCGGCGGCCTCAACCCTGGCACCTACCTGCTGACGGCGAGGCCGCCGTGGACCGAGGGTGCGCTGTTGCCGCCACGTCCCATCAGCTTTCCGCTGCCCGGCGCGACCCCGCCCTACACACTCACGTTCCGCGCGCCGCCCAAGGTCGTGACCGGCGTGGTGGAGACCAACACCGGCATCCCGGTGGTGAACGCCCAGGTGGTGACGCACCGGCTGGACAAAGGGGGCCACGCCCGGACGCTGACCGGCGCCGGTGGCGGCTACCGGCTCGACCTCTCCGACGGTCTGTGGGCGTTGACGGTCAAACCCATCAACACGACCGTACCATTCAGGTGGGTCTACCCCAAGCCGCCGCAACTGGTCCACTTCCGGCACGACCCTGAGCCGGAGCGGAAGCGGGTGGGCTTTACCGTGGTCACCGCCGACGCGCTCGTCTCGGGCACGGTGGAACTGCCCGGCGGCGGGGTGCCGACGTTCACCGTCACCGTATCGCTGCACGACGACGAGGGGATCGGTGCGCGGACCGTCATCAGCCCCACCACTGGCGCCTTCGACGTCGCCGTGCCCAACGGGGGCTACAAGGTCTGGGTCACGCCCCACGATGGGGGGACCATGGGACCGGTCGTCGCGCCGATCCCTGTGCCGCCCGAGGGCACCTACGACCTGGGGACGCTCACGCTGTTGGAGCGGGACGCCGTCATCACCGGCACGGTGACCGACGAGGGCGGCACACCCGTCGCCGGGATCCCGGTCTCGGCCCGGCGGCCCGACGCGCCCGGCGGGGCCAGGTCCTTCACCGGTCCCGGCGGCCGGTACGTGCTCGCCGTCGTCGCCGGCACGTGGCACGTGCAGCCGTCGCCCGGCCCCGGGCAGCCCTATATCTACGCCGGCCCCGGCGCTCGGGTGACGATCTCGTCCACGCAGACTATCAGCGACGTAGAATTTGCTCTCGTCGCCGCCGACGCGACTATCGCCGGCACGCTGGTGGACGAGGCCGGAAGCCCGGTGGCCGACGCGGAGGGCTGGGCCAGCGCGACCCACGTCCTCACGCCGACGCTGCACAACGGTGCGCCCATCCAGGCCGGGACCTTTAACATCCTGGTTCCCGGCGGCACCTACCGCGTGGCCGCGCACCTGCCGGCCGGCAGCCCCACCATGTCGACCGGAGAGCGGCGCGTGACGGTGGCGGCCGGAGGGACGGTGACCGTGACGCTGGCGGTTAAGGAGAAGGACGCCCGCATCGTCGGCGGGCTGTGGGACCCGCGCAAGGAGATCGTGGTCGCCGGGGTGGACGCTGGCGTGGCCGCCTGGGCCGGCGATAACTGGGTCCGCACGGCGGTGGACCCCGGGAACGGCACGTACACGATGACCGTGGCGGCGGGCCTGTGGCGCCTGGGTTACCGCGTGGACCCGGCGTCGGATTACGTGGGACTGGTGCACCACAAGAACGTGCCGGTCGCCTCAGGCCAGACGGTTCCGGCGCCGCTGCCCGTCGCCGAGCGGGACGGTCTGATCACCGGCACGGTGCTGGGGCCCAGCGGCGCGCCGCTCGCCGGGGCCAAGGTCGTCGCCGACGGGATCGGCCCGGTCGTGAGCAACGTCCGGCTCTCGACCCGCTCGGGCCGGGGCGGCCAGTTCAGCCTGCGCGTGCCCCACGGCGTCTACCACCTGGGTGCGGCAGCAGGCCCTTCGGCGGAGTTTACCCCGAGCAGCGTCGAGGGGGTCAGGCCAAGCGTCAAGCCGGCGCTGCGCCGCGTGTCCGTGCCGCCAAACGGCGTTTCCGGCGGCCACGTGCTCCAGTTCCGCTGGCCGGACGCCGTCATCTCCGGCACGGTGACCATCACGTCTTCGACCTCGCCCGGTCTGATCCCCACGGCGGGCATCACCGGCACCGTCTTCCTGTGGGGCTGGTCTGAGGACGACGCGTTCGTCGAGGCCCGCGCGCCGGTGAGCGATTCGATCGGCACGTACAGCCTGGACGTGATCTCGAACACGACCTGGCACCTGGGGGCGGTGTACGAGACGCCCAGCCAGTACTGGCTGGCGCGGGAGAAGGTGGTGCTGGGGGCTGGCGGCGCGACGCAGGACCTGGTGTTGACCGGGCCGCACCCCAAGCCGGCGCCGGTGGCGGTCACGTTCGACGGATCGCAACCCCAGCGCATCCTGCTGGCCGACGGCACGCACATCTACGTCCCCGCCGGCGCGATGCCCGTCGAGGGGCTCGTGACGCTGCACGTCGTGCCCATCGCGACGCTGCCCCACCAGCGGCACGCCAACGTCTACCGGTACGGCTACGCTTTCAGCGCCGTCGACGAGGACGGACAGCCGATCACCGAGCACTTTAATCAGGAGGTCGTGATCGGCTTCGCCTACAATGAGAGGGAGTTGTGGGTGGCGGGCATCAGCGAGCATTTCCTGAAGCCGGCCTACTTTTCGACGACGACGAACGAGTGGACCTTCCCGGTGAGCTATGTCGTGGACACCGAGCACGACCGGGTGGTGATGCAGATCGATCACTTTACCGACTTTGCGCTCACCGGCGCGCCGGGCTCGTGGGTGTTCCTGCCGATGGTGCTGAGGTAGGCCTGCCCTGTGCCCACCGGCGCAGGAACTCGGTCAACAGGCGCACGCCGAAGCCGGTCGCGCCCTTGCCGGGCACGTATGGGTTGTCCCTGGCTTCCTGCGCCATCCCCGCCATGTCGACGTGCGCCCAGGCGGGGCCGGCGACGAAATGCCTGAGGAACGTGGCCGACGAGCCGACGCCGTCCGTCCTCGTGCCGCTGTTCCTGATGTCCGCCGTCTGCGACTCGAGGGCCTTCTCATACTCGGGGAACAGCGGCATCGGCCACAGCTTCTCGGCGGTGGCGGCCGAGGCGGCCAGGAGGGCCTCCCGCAGGCCGTCGTCCGTGCTGAACAGCCCCGCCGCCACGCCCCGGCCCAGCGCGACGACGCACGCGCCGGTCAGCGTCGCGACGTCGACGACGGCCGCCGGCTGGAACCGTTCGGCGTAGACGAGCGCGTCGGCCAGCAGCATGCGCCCTTCGGCGTCGGTGCTGTTGATCTCGATCGTCACGCCGTTGCTGGCGGTGACGACCTCTTCCGGGCGGTAGGAATGGCCGCTGATCATGTTGTCGGCGGCGGGGGCCAGGCCGACGACGTGCAACTCCACGTCGAGCATGCCCATGGCGGCCATCTTGCCGATCGTGGCCATCGTGCCGATGACGGCCGCAGCGCCGGCCATGTCGGCCTTCATCCCCTTCATGCTCTCCTTGGGCTTGAGGCTGTAGCCGCCTGTGTCAAAGGTCACGCCCTTGCCGACCAGGACGATCGTGTCCAGCTCGTCGGCCCGGCTGGCGTTGTGCTCCAGGACGATGAACCGGGGCGGCGTGTCGCTCCCCTGCGCCACGGCCAGCAGTGCGCCCATGTGCAGCGCTTCCATCTCCTCCCTGCCCAGCACCTCGACCCGCAGGCCCACCTCCGCGGCGACGTCGGTCGCGACCTGGGCCATGTGGGCCGGGGTGCACAGGTTGGGCGGCAGGTTGACCAGGTCGCGCGTCAGCGTCACCCCGGCGGCGATATCACGCCCCGCGTCCACGCCCCGCTGCGCTGTGGGCACGTCCTGCTCGCGAAAGATCATCAACTCGAGCGAGTGAGGCAGGGAATCGGGGGGATCGCCGGCCTTCTGGCCCCGGTACTCGTACAGCCCCAGGAGGCTGCCCTCGGTCGTCGCCTGCGCTGCCGCCTCGACCGACAGGCCGCCGGCTCCCGCGCCGTGCAGGATGCTGGCCACGCGTTGGGCCTTGAGATCGCGCGCCTTCTGGATGGCGCGGGCCGCCGCGCGCCGGACCGCGTCCGCCGGGTCCGCGTCAAACTCCTCGCGCGGGCCCAGCCCGACGACGATCACGCGCCGGGCCGGGATCGCGCCGCGCGGGTACAGCACGGCCACCTGCCCGGCCTGCCCGCTAAAGTCGCCGCCGTCGATCAAATCGCGGATCGCGCCGCCGAGCCCCTCGTCGACGGCCTTCGTCGCGCCGCCGGGCTGCGTGTCCTCGAACAGATTGACGACGATCGCGTCGGCATCGCTCTCTTGAATCGTTCCAGGAATGACTTGGATGTCCATTGGGTAGTTCCTCCTCCTTCATTCTACTCCCTTCAATCATCTTTGACAAGATCTAAGACCTGACAGGTTTCCAAAGGTGTCGTTTTGAGCTGGACTCGACGTGGTCAGGGGTATGTCTACGCCGAAAGGTAGGCTGTGAAACCTGTCAGGTCTGGGATGCCCCCCTCGGATTTCGTTCCTTTTGTTATCATCGTTTAGTATTGACAGAACGTTCAGAATATGATATACTGCGCGCCTCTCGTTGGAAAGGGAACGACAAATCACACCGTTGCCGATGAAGCTTCATCCCGTCCGAATGTGGGATGAAGCTTGATATGTCAGGAGGCACACAAAATGGAAATCACCAGGCACGAACCTTTGCGCGGGCTGACATCAACCCAGGTGCTGGAACAGCGGCACAAGTATGGCGAAAACGTGCTGCCCTCCACGAAGGGGCCCTCAGCCTGGGCGATCTTTTTCGGCCAGTTCAAGAACCCGCTGGTGTACATCATCCTGGTCGCAGCGGCGGTTTCGTTGGCGGTCGGCGAATACGGCGACTTTGCCATCATCATGGCCGTCGTCGTGCTCGACGCTGTCCTGGGATTCGTGCAAGAGTACCGGGCGCAGCGGACCTACACGGCGCTCATGGGGTTGCTCAAGCCGACCACGAGCGTGATCCGCGACGGCACCCGCCAAGAGATCGAGGTGCGGGAGCTGGTGCCCGGCGACATCGTCGTGCTCAATGCAGGCGAGCACATGCCCGGCGATGGGCAGATCGTCGAGGGCACCAAGCTGACCGTCGACGAGGCCATCTTGACGGGGGAAAGTGAGCCGATTGCCAAGAGCACGACCCCCAACCAAGATCAGGTCTTTATGGGGACAACTGTGGTCACGGGGCGAGGGCTGATGCGGGTGACCCGCACCGCCGCTGCCACCGAGCTGGGACAGATCGCCACCAGTCTGCGCGACGAGGAGCAAGAGGAGACACCTCTGCAGGTGCGGCTCAAGGCGTTTAGCCGCACGTTGACCCGTCTCGTCGTCGCGATCACGGCCGTTATCCTGGTGGTCGGGCTGATCTCTGGCCGTCCGTTACTGGAAATGCTGCGCGTCTCGATCATCCTGGCCATCGCTGCCGTTCCGGAAGGCCTGCTGATCGCCGTCACGGTGATCCTGGTCTTGGGGATGCGCAAGATCCTGAAACGGAACGGGTTGGTCAAAAAGCTGTTGGCCGTCGAGACGCTGGGGTCGGTGACGGTGATCTGCACCGACAAGACCGGCACGCTGACCGAGGGGCGGATGCGGGTGACCCGCACGGATTTTCGAGACGCGCAGCGGGCCTTGGAGACGATGGTGCTGTGCAACGACCTGGAAGGGCCGGTGGACGCGGCGCTGTGGGAATATGCGCGCACGCAGTTGTCCGGTGATCCGCAAACGTTGGTCGATCGCACGGAGCGGCTGGACGAAGAGCTGTTCACCAGCGAGCGCAAGTTCATGATCACCGCCAACCGCATCGATGGACAGAGCCTGGACTATGTGAAGGGCGCGCCAGAGATCGTGCTGGGGATGTGCCAGACGACGGCGGATGAACGCGAACGCATTCTGGCTCAGGTTGAGCAGTGGGCCAGCGAGGGGCTGCGGTTGCTCGGCCTGGCCTACCGTCCTCAAGGCGCGCTTGAGAACCGGGGTGGGTATACCTGGCTGGGATTGGTGGCGATGGAGGACCCAATCCGCGAGGGTGTCCGCGAGGCGATTCAGGTTGCGCGGCGGGCGGGCGTTCAGGTCAAGATGATCACCGGCGACTACCGGCGTACCGCAGAGCGGATCGCGGCGATGATCGGTCTGTCGGTGGGCGCAGGCCGGGTGATGGACGGGGAAGAACTGGCCCAGTTGGACGATCGACAACTGGCCGAACGGGTCGGCAGGACGACGGTCTTTGCCCGCATCCGGCCACAGGACAAACTGCACATCGTCCGCGCGTTGCAGGCGCAGGGCGAAGTCACGGCCATGATCGGTGACGGCGTGAACGATGCCCCGGCCCTCAAGCGGGCCAACATCGGTGTGGTCGTCGATAGCGCGACCGACGTGGCCAAGGAGACGGCCGACTTGATCTTGCTCGACAGCAACTTCCGGACGGTGGTTGCTGCGGTCGAAGAGGGGCGGGTGATCTTTGAGAACATTCGCAAGGTGGTCGCCTACACGTTGTCTAACTCGTTCGCCGAGGTCCTGCTGATCTTTGGCGCGATGCTGCTCGGCTGGCCGGCCCCGCTGATGGTGGCCCAGATTCTGTGGATCCACCTGATTTGCGACGGTCCATCGGACATCGTGCTCGGCTTCGAGCCGAAGGAAGAAGGCATCATGGAAGAAAAGCCCAAGCCGCTGCACGAGCCGATTCTGAACTGGCTGGGCCTTTCGCTGATCGGCGTGATCAGCGTGACCAGCGCGTTGGTGGGGCTGTACCTGTTCGGCCACTATTTCCAGATGCACGACAGCGCGATCACCGGTCAGAGCTATGCGTTTGCCAGCTTTGCCGTCAACTCGATGATCTATATCTTTGCCTACCGCAGCATGCGCCGTTCCATTTTCCACAGCGGGCCTCTGAGCCAGAACAAACCGTTGATTGCAGCGGTGCTGGGGGGTCTGGCGCTGGCGGTCGGCGCATTCCTGGTGCCGTCGATCCGCAACCTGCTGGGTATCGTGCCTTTGAGCCTGCTGCAATGGAGCCAGGTTCTTGTCGTGGCGCTCTTGCTGCTCGTCATCGTCGAAGTCGGAAAGTGGATCAGCAACTACCGTCACAGACGACGCGTGGCTGTGCAGGCGTCCCGACGTCGGACGGCGTAGGGGCCATAGTTGTGGAAGCGTTATCCTGTATTGACAGATGATTTCGAACGTGCTAGGATAGGTTGGAATCAGCCGATACCAGACCAGGAGTAACCCCAATGCCGGATCGATATTACGAAGAAAAGCACTTTGTCGAGGACATCAGCCTGTTCTTTGAGCAAATGGGCCTGCCGCGCATGGCGGGGCGTATGCTGGGTGAGCTCTTGATCGCAGACCCGCCGGAGCAATCGATCAACGACCTGTGCGAAGTCCTGCAGGCCAGCAAAAGCTCGATCAGCACCAACGCGCGTCTCCTGACGCAGACCGGCCTGATCGAACGGGCCCCGTCTCCCGTGCCGCGCCGGATCTATTTTCGCTTCAAGCCCGGCGGGTGGCTGGTCTTTATGCGACAGCGGACGGCGCTGTGGGCCGGACTTCATCAAGTCGCCGAACGCGGCCTTGACATACTGCAAGACCGGGATCCGGCTCTCCGTGAACGTCTACAGGAGGCCCACGACATGTTCTCATTGATCGAGGAGCATTTCCCGGCGTTGCTGGAGCGCTTTGAGCGCGAGTACCTGGCAACCAACGGTCAACTTTAGGAAGCTACCAGCGTGATGGGATGACCACGAGGCTGTTCGGATTATCGATTTCTATCGTGATTACCGTCCCCAACCTGAAACCCTGAAACCTGAAACCCCTGACCCCTGAAGGCCCCGTTTGACACAAGGTCGGAGCGTGGTAAAATTCAGCGACTGAATTTTATCCCGTGATTTCTGGGAACAGCCCATGCCGGAGATCGAGCGCCAACTGCGCATCCTGGAGGCTCTGGAGCGCGACCCCAACACCACGCAAGCCCGCCTGGCCGCCCAGTTGGGCGTGGCGGTGGGCAGCGTCAACTGGTACCTCAAGCGGCTGATTCGCAAGGGGTACGTCAAAGCGACGCGGATGGAGCGCCGCCGCCTAAAGTACCTCGTCACACCGCGGGGGCTGGCGCTGAAAGCCCGGCTGACCTCGCAGTACGTGGAGGCCTCGCTGCGAGTCTACCGGGAGCTGCGCCAGGCGGCGCGGGAGACGCTGGCCCAGGTGCACAGCAAGGGCTACACGGCGGTCAGGGCCGTGGGCAAGGATGAGGTGATGGAGATCTTTCGGCTGACGTGCCTGGAGGAGGGGGTGCGCGTCGAAAAGGATCAAGCCGCGGCGGTCCCGGAAGTACGGTTGGAGAACACGGAGTTCGTGGTGGTGTGGCCCGGGGTAAGAGAAGCGCCTGAGTCAAGCGTCGAATAGCGGTGGCTCAAGACAGGAGCGCCAGGGGAATGATCAGCCTTCAGAAGAAGTATGCAATGCTTTGCGTCCTGGCTGTATCGTTGATCGGAGTCGTGAGTCTGGCATTTGCGACGAGATTGGGGGCCGGTATCTTGCCTGACTCGACCGTCTACGTGGATGCGGCGAACAACCTCTTGATGGGGCGCGGTCTGAGCGTGCAGTCTGGGCCTGATGAGTTTACCCCTCTCGCGCACTTTCCCCTCTTGTTCCCTGCACTGCTGGCGATCGTTGGCGGTTTAGGTTTCGATGTGTCGAGTGGAGCCCGGTGGCTCAACGTCCTTCTCTTTGGTGGCAACGTTCTCCTTGTAGGTCTGATCGTACGCCGGTGTGCTGGCGGCCCTACCTGGGCTTCCGTGCTGGGTGCCTATTTTGTGTGGACGTCTACCGGCATGCTGCTCGTTCATTCGATGGCCTGGACGGAGCCGTTGTTTATTTTCGCAAGTCTCTCGGGCTTGCTCCTGCTGGGCATCTATATTGAGGGTCACAAGAAATCCTGCCTTTTGGCCTCTTCCGTCGCGGTCGCAATGGGTTTTCTCGCCAGGTATATCGGCGCCACGCTTGTGATCACCGGCGTCACCGGGATCTTCTTATTGAGCAAGCAGCCACTGATCAAGAGACTCATTGATGGTGCTGTGTTTGCCACGCTCAGCTCTCTGGCTATGCTACTATGGTTGACGAGAAACCTGCTCGTTGTCGGCAATGCGACGAATCGAGCGCCGGTTTTCCATCCTCTCAGTCCCAGTCACGCCCGGGGGGCCGTACGTACGCTTGCGGTGTGGCTTCTGCCTGAATCCGTGCCCAACGTGACTGGGGGCATCATCGCACTGATCGTCGTTGCGAGTGCGATGGCCTGGTTTGTCCTGGCGCTGCGCCAGCGAGGATGGTCCAAAGCCATCGCGCTGATTAAACAGAATTGTGACGTGATCCCGCATCTATTCTTCGTCTTTGCCATCGTTTACGTGGCGTTCCTGGTCATCTCCATCTCGTTTGTCGACGCAGCCACGTCGTTGAACCTGCGCACGATGACACCCGTGTACGTTTCGGTTCTCATTCTGGCGCTGTATGGGGGATCGAAGTTGCTGCCCGACATAGGTTTCAGGCCCAGAACCCGAAAAGTCCAGGCGACGTATACGATTTTGGGACTGGTTCTTGCGGCGTCCTATCTGATACGCGCGACAGGATTCGTGGCCAACGGCTACAGCGATGGACTTGGATACGTCAGGCAGTTTGGCCAGTCGGCGACGCTTCAGAGGTTGGAAGGATTTCCCACGGATGCGCCCGTTTACTCAAATGGCCCGGATGTGATCCGGGCACTGGTTGGAAGGTTCGCTTATATGGTCCCGCAAAAACAGGACCCGACCAGCCGGATCCCCAA
>DATKTN010000159.1:0-9558 GCA_035531135.1 Anaerolineae bacterium | reverse complement strand
CATGTGCCTTATCTTACCACGACCCGGGAGACAGGGCAAGAGAAGCAGGAGCCAGCGGCAGGGACGAGGATCGGCCTCGGGTTCCGGCGGTCAACTGTCGCACCCCACGGTGCGGATCCGGTTGCGAGTCCATTGCTCACGTGGTAGAATGATGACCAGACAAGTCGTCGCGATACCACCATAGATATGGATGATAAGCGAAATGCAACATCCGCTTTACCCGAGAGCAGGGCAGGGCCGGCCTCGTGGAACGGTGAGACGGTTTCTCTGGCGCTGGCTCCCGCCGTTGGCCTGGATGGGGGTGGTTTTCTTTCTCTCTGCCCAACCGGACCTCCCCAGCGCCCCAGGGCCGTGGCTGGACACGCTGCTCAAAAAGATCAGCCACGCGCTGGCCTATGGCGTGTTGGCCTGGCTCTACCAGCGGGCGCTGCGCCCGCATCTTCGCGCCTCAATGACCCTTCGTGTAGTGAGCGGAGGCCTGGCTGTGGCTTACGCCCTGAGCGACGAGTATCACCAGACCTTTGTGCCCGGCCGCAACGGCCAGTTGTTCGACGTGATGGTGGATGGGGTAGGGGCGTGTGGCGCTATGCTGCTGCACTCGTGGCTGGAGCGCCGGCGGGCGCTGTCTCGGCAGGTGCCTGCCGCTCGATGATGATCGCCCCGAACAACCGTTCCTGTGAGACCCGCACGCGATCCTGTTTGATCAGTTCCAGCAGCGCCAGCAGCGTCACGATGACCTCGACGCGAGTGGTCGCCCTCGAAAGGACGTCGCGGAAGCGAACTCGCCGCTGCCGGGTCAGATGCTCCTCGATTTGAGCGATCTGCTCGGCGATCGTCACCGTGACGATTCCGACGACTTCCCCGACCGGTGGGGCCGGTCTGGCGTCCAATGCCTCCTGCACGGCGGCCAACAGGTCATCGGCTGTCACGTCCCCCAGGTCGAGTTGCGGGGTAAGGCGGGGCAGCGGGGCGATGCGCACGTAGCCGTGTAGCCCCTGCTTCTCGCGTTCGTGGAGGAGTGTCGCGATTTCCTTAAAGCGCCTATAGATCTGCAACTGGCGCACCAGTTCGTCGCCCACGTCCTCAGCTTCGGGGGGCAACGCCGGCGGGCGTGGAAGCAGCGCCAGCGACTTGATGAGCAATAGCTTTGCTGCGATGACGAGGAAATCTGCCAGCTCCTTTACCTGCCTCCGCTCCAACTCTGCCAGGTAGGCCATGTACTGGTCGGTCACCTGGGCAAGTGCGATCGCCGTGATGTCGAGTTCCTCCCGCTCGATGAGGTGGAGGAGCAAGTCCAGCGGCCCTTCGAAGACGGGCAATTGGATCTGGTACTGTGTAGACATAGCCATAGTGCGTGTCCGCCTACCCCTTGAACGCTTTCGTGTGGCAGTTGGGCTTTTCGTAGCATCAGATTATAGCACAGATGGATAGCTTTCCAAGATTTCCCCCTGTCCACCATTTGTGGTATAATTTCACCCGGTAGCCCCGGTGTGGTGGACCTAGTCGGCCGGGGCGGTAGTTTGCGTATAGGAGACGTTTGTGATCAATCCGATTGATGCATTTCTGGGGTTGTTCTCCCTGGACATTGGCATCGACCTGGGTACGGCAAATACGCTCGTCTACGTGCGGGGGAAGGGCATTGTCATCAACGAGCCCTCGTGGGTGGCCATCGAGCGGAGGAGCAGAAAAGTCCTCGCCATTGGCTCCGAGGCGAAGGAGATGGTCGGTCGTACGCCCGCCAGTATCGTCGCCATCCGCCCGCTGCGCGATGGTGTGATCTCCGAGTTCGACGTGACCGAGGCCATGTTGGATTACTTTATCAAAAAGTCGCACAGCCAGTTGTTGCTTCCTTTTCCCCGTCCCCGCGTCGTCGTGGGCATCCCCAGTGGCGTGACCGAGGTCGAGAAGCGCGCGGTATACGACGCTGCCATCTCGGCTGGCGCCCGGGAGGTCTTTCTGATCGAGGAGCCGATGGCCGCGGCCATCGGGGCCGGCCTGCCGGTCACGGAGGCCCGCGGCAGCATGGTCGTCGACATCGGCGGTGGCACGACCGAGGTGGGTATCTTTTGTCTGGGCGGCTTCGTCGTCAGCCGCTCCCTCCGCATCGCGGGTGACGAGATGGACGAGGACATTATGCAGTACGCGCGCCAAAAGTACAATCTCTACATCGGCGAGCGCATGGCCGAGCGCGCCAAGATCAGCATCGGTTCGGCATATCCGCTTCCCGAGGAGATGACGATGACGCTCCGTGGGCGCAACCTCGTCACCGGGTTGCCCGAGGCCGTCGAGGTCAGCAGCATCGAGATCCGGGAAGCGTTGAGCGGGTCGGTCGGCATCATCGTGGATGTCATCAGGGACACGCTGGACGAGACGCCGCCCGAGTTGATCTCCGACCTGATGGAGACGGGTATCTGCCTGGCCGGTGGCGGTGCCCAGTTGAAGGGAATGGCTGAGCGGATCAGTGACGAGACGAACATGCGAGCCTGGGTTGCCCAGGACTCGATGACGTGTGTGGCACGTGGCGCTGGCAAGGTGCTGGAGTCGCTGGACGTGCTCCGCGAGGTGTTGGTCAGCACCGACAACCGGCGCCCCAGGCGCCCTGGTTTCTGACGGGGCTCTACGTTGGTTCAGGAGGGGAGCTGTCGTCTGACACAGGTTGGATAGCATCATGAGGGAGTCTCCTCGCCGTTCCTGGCTTCCCCTGGTACTGATTGTCCTCGGATTGCTGCTTCTCGTCTTTCACGAATCCGGAATTCTGGCCCCGGTCGAGAGGGCGCTCCGTTACGTGCTTGATCCGCTGCAGCGCGTGTTCTCGCGTGTGACCGTCGGCATAGGGGGCCTGTTCCAGACGGTGGGTGAGGTGCGCGAGCTGCGCGCCCGAACCGAGGAACTGCAGGCGCAGGTGGACGCGCTGACGGTCGAGAACGTGCGCTTGAGGGAGTACGAGGCCAAGGTACAGCAGCTCTACGCGCTGCTGAACTTTGTCAGTGAGTATCCGATCTCGGCTTCGCTCGGTGCCGAGGTGATCAGCCGGGAGGCCTGCGGCACGTTCCCCTGTGGGGACGTGGTGGGTGTGGAACCGAACCCCTACCTGCGCTACGTCACCATCAACGTGGGATCTCTGCAGGGAGTAGAGACAGGCATGCCGGTCGTCAGTGGCGGAGCCGGGTTGATCGGACGGGTCGCGCAGGTCGGCCCGCGCACGGTCGAGGTACAGCTTCTCACCGACACGGATAGTGCTGTCGCCGCACTCCTTCAGACCTCCCGCGTCACCGGGCTGGTCGTGGGACAGCCCGATGGCACGTTGCGCATGGAGTATATCCCGCAAGAGCAGCACATCGACGTCGGCGATATCGTCCTGACCTCCGGGCTGGGCGGCGTTATGCCCAAGGGATTGGTCATTGGCCAGGTGACCGAGGTGTTGCAGATGGACTATGCGCTGTTCCAGTCGGCCGTCGTGCGACCGGCGATCGATCTCTCGCGGTTGGAGCTGGTGCTGGTGATCACCGCGTTTGAGCAGATTCCTCTCGAGGAGCCTCCGCTTGAGGAAGAGCCGTAGCTTCGTGCGCCTGGAGGTGTGCCATTAACCTCTATCTGACCGTTCCTCTGCTCACCGGCGTGGCCCTGGTCCAGACGGTCCTGTTGTCGCGGGTCAACCTGTGGGGCGCGCGGCCGGATCTGATGTTGCTCGTCGTGCTCGTCTGGGCGGTCGTGCGTGGGGTGGACGAGGGACTGGTGTGGGGGTTTATCGGCGGGCTCATCGTTGACCTGCTCTCCGGTGGGCCGTTGGGCGCGACTGTGTTGGCCTTATTGTCCGTCGTATTGCTGGCGGGGCAGCCCTGGGGCCAGGGCCTCAGCTCGGCGGTGGCCCGGTTGCTGCTCCCGGCGTTTCTCGGCGTCGTCGTCTACCACCTGGTCCTGCTGCTCGTCCTCGCATTCACAGGCCACGCAGTCGATTGGGGGTTCGCGGTGCTGCGCGTGGCAGCGCCTTCGGCGTTGCTCAATACCCTGCTGGCTCCGTTCGTCCAGCAGCCACTGGCCTGGCTGGACCGCAGAACCCGGGAGGAGAGGTTCGCGCTGTGAACAGGGACCAGGCGGCACAACAGCCACCTCAGAGCAAGTGGCAGGCGCGCTGGGCGGCGATTAGGGCAGCCCCCCGGGTCGTCGTGGTGGGCCTGATCATCCTGTGCGTCTTTGCGATTTTCGGGCAGCGATTGTGGTATCTGCAGTTTACGCGCGGCGAGTACTACCGCGGACGGGCCGACCGGCAGAGGCTGCGTGCCGTCTCTCTCTCCGCTGCGCGGGGCATCGTGTACGACCGTGACGGCACACCGCTGGTGCGCAACGTCCCCGGTTTTGACGTCATGCTTGTCCCCGCCTACCTGCCCGATGATGATGTCGCGGCCGAGGCTGTGCTCATCCGCCTGGCGATGCTGCTCGACATGCCCTACATCACGGCCGGAGGACAGAGCGGTGAGGACGACCCCCGGCCTGGCCTGCGCGATCTGTTCGAGGCTGTGCCCTACTCGGCTCGCTATCGCCCGCTCGTGGTCAAGCGGGGCGTGGACCGGGATACGGCCTTGCTCGTGGCCCAGGAGGCGATGATGCTGCCTGGGGTGTCGGTGGAGGTGGAGCCGCTGCGCAGTTACCCCTATGGCCCGCTGGTGTCGCAGTTGGTCGGCTATCTGCTACCCGTTCCCGAGGAAAGCGAGGAGGAGTACGTCGAGCGGGGCTACGATCCGGCGACGGATCGCGTCGGCGTCGCTGGCGTCGAGGCCACCTACGAGGAGGAGTTGCGGGGGCAGAAAGGCCGGCGGATCGTCGAGGAGGACGTGCTGGGCCGGACAATCCGCGTCGTCGAGGATCAGGTCCAGCCCGTGCCCGGTCACAACGTGTACCTGACGATTGATCTCGACCTGCAGCAGGTGGTCGAGGATGTGTTGCGGCTCGGGATGGCGCAGCCGAACGTGAACTCGCCGCGCGGCGTGGCGGTCGTGATGAACCCGCAGACGGGCGAGATCCTGGCGCTGGCCAGCCTGCCGACGTACGACAACAACCTCTTTGCCAAGGGCATCTCGACCCGCGATTGGGAGCGCCTGCGCGATGACCCCCACCGGCCGCTGCTCAACCACGCCATCTCGGACGGCCTGCCGCCGGGCTCGGTGTTCAAGATCGTATTGGCCGCGGGCGCCCTCCAGGAAGGGGTGCTCACGCCGCGCACGCGCCTGTCTTGCCCGGGGAGGGTCGTCGTCCCCAACAAGTACTATCCCAACGACCCAGGCCGGGCGCAGCCTTTCCTCTGCTGGAACCGGTCCGGCCACGGCACGCTGGACGTGGTGGGCGGTATCGCCCATTCGTGTGACATTTTCTTCTACCAGGTCGGTGGCGGTTTCGAGGAGACCGGCTTTGAGGGGCTGGGCGTCGACCGCATCGCCCACTATGCCGAGCTATTTGGCTTCGGGGAGCCAACCGGCGTGGAGCTAGCGGCTGAGATCGGCGGCCTGGTGCCTTCGTCGAGCTGGAAGCGGCTCACCGTCGGCGAGAGCTGGTCCACCGGTGACTCCTATAACCTGTCCATCGGGCAGGGATACCTGTCTGTCACTCCGCTGCAGATGCTGAACGCCGTCAACGTCGTTGCCAACGGCGGCACGCTCTACCGCCCGAGCGTCGTCCACCACGTCACCGACGCCCAGGGAGGCGTCGTCCAGCCGTTCGAGCCCGACATCGTTCGCACGCTGCCCATCAGCGCGGAACACTGGTCGCTGGTTCAGCAAGGGATGGCGGGGGCGGTCGACTATGGCACCGCGCCAAAGGCGCGGATCGAAGGGCTGCACGTGGCCGGCAAGACGGGCACCGCCCAGTTCTGCGACGACATCGCGCTCGAGATCGGCATCTGTGGCGTCGGGCTGGAACAGCCGACCCACGCCTGGTTCGCCGCCTATGCGCCGGTCGAAGAGCCGGAGATTTCCGTCATCGTCTTTCTGTACAACGGGGGTGAGGGTTCGACGGTGGCGGTGCCGGTGGCCCACGACATCCTGGAGTATTATTTCAACCGCGATGAAGCGGCTACGTCCTGACGGCTGGTTGCGTGTCGCGGGAGTCGGCGGGGCGGGCGCGATCTGGGGGCTGGGCCTGGCCCGCCTGGTCGCGGAAGCCGGCTTCTGTCCCCTGCTCTACGGCTCCCCTCCGGCCGTCGCCGCCGTAGCCGCCCTCTGCGCCGCGATCGCCCTCCTCCCAGCCTTGCGAAGGTTACACGCATCCTCCGCAGTCGGACAATCCCCGCTGGACGAAGACGCTCTTGGCCTGCGCTCCCCCGTTCAACCTTCGCAAGGGTTCGGGCGCAACGCGCTAGTCACTCTCCCCCATTCTCCATTCTCCATTCTCCATTCTCCATTGGTCATTGGACATTGGTCATTGGTCATTGATCCTTGGTTCTTCGTCCTTCCTCTCCTCTACGTCACCGGCGTTGTCTCTGGCCCGCTGGCCGGCTGCACGTTGCTCGTCGGCGGGGCCGTGCTGGCGCTGTTGGTCGCGTGGGGGGACCGAATCCGCTGGCTGCCGCCGGCCGTTCTGGGCCTGGCGACGCTGGCGCTCTACCTGCGCACACTGCTGCCCTCCGTCGGCCAGGCCGACACGTTCGAGTTCCAGGTCGTCGTCCCGCAGTTGGCGGTGGCGCATCCCACCGGCTACCCGCTCTACGTCCTGCTGGGCAAGCTGTTCACGCTGCTGCCGGTGGGCCCTGCGGCCTGGCGCGTGAACCTGGCCTCGGCCGTCTTTGCCACGGCAGCGGTGCTCGTGCTCTACGCGCTCCTGTTGTGCCTGGCCGCCCCACGCCAGGACCCGGCCGGACCTGGACGTCGGGAGGCTCAGCCGGGCCATCGCACCGCTCAGAGCACCGCGCGGTGGCTGCCGCCCTTCGTAGCCGCGTTGGCTTTCGCCTTTTCCTCGACCTTCTGGTCGCAGGCGGTCATCGCCGAGGTCTACACGCTGCACAACCTGCTCGTGGCCGCCATCCTGTGGCTCCTCCTGGCCCAGGCCAAGAGCTCGGAGGCCTTTGCGGCGCGCCGCTGGCAGGCGACTTGCTTCCTGCTCGGCCTGAGCCTCACCAACCACCTGACGACGGCGCTGCTGTTGCCGGCCGTGGCGCTGGCGCTGGCCTGGGACCGGCCCCGGCTGCGGCGCAGGGACTGGCTGGTCGCGGGCGCATTGTTGCTCCTGGGCCTGTCGGTCTACCTGTTCATCCCGCTGCGTTGGCCGGCGTTGAATCGCGGCGAGTGGATGACGCCGCGCGAGTTCGTCACCTACGTCACCGGCGGCCAGTTCCACGCCGCGTTGCGGCTCGATGGCTGGCGCGACCCCGTGCGCTGGGGTATCGTCGGGCGCATGTTGCGCGAGCCGTTCGGCTGGGCCGGGCTGGGGTTGGCGGCTGTGGGCGTCGCAGGGCTGGCTGTCCGCCGCCGGCGGGCGCTGGCGCTGACCGGCGTCACCTTCCTGGCCTTTGTTCTCTACGGGCTCGACTACTACGTCCCCGACATCTCCGTCTTCCTGCTCCCCGCCCACCTGATCCTCGCCCTCTGGCTCGCCGCCGGCATCTCCACCCTCTCATCCTGCCTCCTGCCTCTTGCCTCCCGCCTCCTGCCTCCTGCCTCCTCCACCATGCGCCACTTTTCGTCTGTCATTGGACATTGGTCATTGGACATTGGTCATTGGACATTGGTCATTGGACATTGGTCATTGTTCATTTTCTCCGTCCTTCTTCCTCTCAGCCTCATCTGGCTCAATCTCCCGGCCGTGGACCGGAGCCACGATCAGGGCGGCTACGCCTGGGGGCGATACGTGCTGAGCCTCCCCCTGGCGCCGGGCAGCGCGGTGCTCGCCGACGTGGCCAAGTTCGCCCCGCTGTACTACCTGCAGCAGATCGAGCGCGTGCGGCCTGACCTCGACCTGCTGCTGTTCGGCAGCGAGGAGCTCTACCAGGCGGAACTGGCGGCGAGGCTGGCAACCGGGCAGACGGTCTACCTGGCGCGCTATCTCCCGGATTTGGGGGGGCTGCACCTGCGCTCGCTGGGGCCGCTGGTGGAAGTGAGAGTAAATGAGGAACGGGTAGATGAGGAACGAGGAGATGAGGAAGGAGTAAACGAGGGACGGGAAGGCGGGGTGGGTGTGAGTTTTGGAGAGGGGGTCCGGCTGCTGGACGCTGAGTTGAGCGCGGACCCGCTGGGGCGAGACCTGTACCACCTGACGCTTTCCTGGCGGGCCGAGGCACCCGTCGGCGGGGATTTGCTCGTCCGGCTCCGGCTGGTCGACGCCGGGGGCCAGGTGCGCTGGGAGAGCGATGGTGCGCGCCCGGTCGGCGGGCTGTACCCGACCAACGCCTGGCCCGTGGATGCCGCCATCGCCGACTACCACGAGGTCCGGCCCCCGCCCTGGCTGCCGCGCGGCGAGTACGTGCTCGAGGTGGGGCTGTTCCCTCCCTTCAGCGACGTGGGCCTGCAGGTGGGCGACCGGGCGACGGCGTGGCTGGCGCTGGCACCGGTCGAGGTCGCCCCGCCGGGCGACCCCCTGCCGCCGCTACCGCACGAGCGGCGCTGCTCGTTCGCCGGCGGTGCGTGGTTGACGGGCTACAACCTGGCCCTCGACGTGCCTGCCGGCGCGTCGTTCACCGTCGACCTGTCCTGGCACGGGGTCGAGGCGGACGAGGAGGTGCGCCTGGCCTGGGTGGGCGCGGGTGGGCGGGAGGCCGGTGCGGCCGCGTCCTCCCTCGCCACCGGCGCGTTGCGCACCCGCCACGTCGTCACCGCGCCTCCGAACCCCGGCGCGTACACGCTGGTCGTGGGTCTGGCGGGTGAGGCCGTGCGCTGCAGTTGGCTGGCTCCATCGACCGGCGACTGCCCGCTGGCCACCGTCGAGGTCGCTCCCGTGCAGAAGGGACTGGCCAACTTTGCCGGCCAGGTGCTCTTGCTCGACGCTGCGGTCTCCACGAACGGCCAGGCGGGTGTGCGGCCGGGCGGGACGGTTCCCGTCGTGCTGCGGTGGCAGGCCCTGCGGGCGATGGACGAGGACTATACCGTCTTCGTCCACCTGGTCGGTCCCGACGGGCGGTTGCACGGGCAGGTGGACATGTGGCCTGTGCAGGGTAGTTTCCCCACCAGCCGGTGGACGCCCGGCGAGGAGATCGCGGATCCCTACGAGGTGCGATTGGCCCCCGGCGCGCCGCCCGGCCAGTACCGGGTCGAGGTCGGCTGGTACCTGCTGGCGACGATGCAGCGGCTGCCGGTCGTCGATGCAGATGGACGCCCGACGGGTGATTCCTTCGTCGTCGGACAGTTCAGCGTCACCGAGTAGCAGAAACCGGGTTTTTGGGAAAAACCTGCTTTCTGTGCTATAATGCCACTGATTGTCTGGGAGGGCCAGTGTGAGTCCAGAGCCGATCACGATCAAGGGTATCCGCCAGGGGTTGCTCGTCACGCTGGCGGAGGGGAACTGGGCCGATGGGAACTGGGCCAGTGGGAACTGGGCCAGTGGGAACTGGGGCGCTGAGCTGCGCGCGTTGGAGGC
>DATKTN010000158.1:0-5680 GCA_035531135.1 Anaerolineae bacterium | reverse complement strand
ATCGGGCCGAACGGCTGCGGCAAGACCACGCTCCTGCGCATCATCGCCGGGGAGGAGCGGCCGGACGAGGGCTCCGTGCAGCTCAACCCGCCCGGCCAGCGGCTGGGGTACCTGGAGCAGGGGCAGCACTATGCAGAAGGGGACACGCTGGCTGACTTTTTGCAGACCGGGGAGGCAGCGCTGGACGCAGCCGCGGCGCGGGTGGCGCGACTGGCCACGGCGCTGGCGAAGGCTGGCAGCGCGGGGCAGGCCCGCCTGATGGCGGCGTACGGCGAGGCGCTGGCCGAACTGGAGGCGCTGGCGGAGACACAGACGCCGCGCCACGAGGTGGAGGCGGTGTTGGCCGGGCTGGGGCTGGGCGACGTACCGTTGGACATGCCCGTCGCAAACCTCAGCGGCGGGCAAAAGACCCGGCTGGGACTGGCGCGGGTGCTCCAACACCGGCCGCAGGCCCTCCTGCTGGACGAGCCCACCAACCACCTCGACATCACGGCGCTGGAGTGGCTGGAGGCGTGGCTGCGCGACTACCACGGCGCGGCCTTGATCGTCTCCCACGACCGGACCTTCCTCGACCACACCGTGACCAGGATCCTGGACCTGGACCCGGTGACCCACACGGTCGTCGAGTACGCCGGCAACTACTCTGACTACATCGAAACCTGGGAGCGGAACCGGGAGAAGCAGTGGGCCAGGTGGCGGGACCAGCAGGCAGAGATTCGCCGCGTCAAGCGGGACATCGCGCGCACCCGGAACCAGGCGCTGAGCGTCGAGCTGACGACGACACCGGGCCAACCCACGATCCGCCGCTACGCCAAAAAGGTCGCCAAGAAGGCCCAATCACGGGAGAAGAAGCTGGAACGGTACCTGGAGAGCGAGGAGCGGGCAGAGAAGCCCGGGCGCACCTGGCAGATGAAGCTGGCGTTCGAGGACACGCCGGAGAGCGGAAAGGACGTGCTCGTCCTTCAAGACGTGGCCGTGGGCTACAAAGGCGTGCCGCTGGTGCGCGGCGTGGATCAGGTGATCCGTGCCGGGGAGCGGATCGCGATGGTCGGCCCCAACGGCGCGGGGAAGACGACGCTGCTGCGCGTCATCGCCGGGGAGCTCGCGCCGCTGGCCGGGCAGGTACGGCTGGGGACCAACGTCAGGCTGGGTTACTACGCCCAGGAGCAAGAGACGCTGGACCCCGAAAGCACACCGTTCGACGCGGTCGCCGCGGTCGCCTCGATGTCGGAGACGGACGTCCGCTCGTTCCTGCACTATTTTCTCTTCACGGGAGACGAGGTCTTTGCGCCGGTCAACGTGTTGAGCTACGGGGAACGCGCCCGGCTGGTGCTGGCCCGGCTGGTGGCGACGGGGTGCAACTTTCTGATGCTGGACGAGCCGGTCAACCACCTCGACATCCCCAGCCGGGCCAAGTTCGAGCAGGCGATGCAGGCCTTCGAGGGGACGGTGCTGGCGGTGGTCCACGACCGCTACTTTATCCGTCGATTCGCCACGCGCATCTGGGCCATCCAGGACGGGACGCTCAGAAGATACATCGACCTGGAGGACCTGCAACGGACACGCGCGGCGACAGATTTGGCAACTGGCTCACTTTGAGTACAATGTCCCCATGCCAACCGATCCGCTGGCGATCAGAAACCGGACCCAAGCGACCCCCTGGCAACGCCTGGCAGAAAGCCTGGGCTGGACGCGATCGAGCTACGTTCTCATGAGCGGTTTTGTGGCCACGCTGCTCGTGATCGGGGTAGTGTGGTGGCCGCTGGCGAAAGAGGCGCTGGCCTACGTGGACTGGGATCGTCCCCTGTGGGTCCAGATGGACTGGCTGTTGCTGTCCATCTTTGCGGCCATGTCGCTTCTGATCATGGCTGGCGCCGATCTGAAAGCCGACGCGCTTATCACACTGGTAGGACTCGCCGGAGGGCTGGTGATCGAAAGCTGGGGCACCCAGACTGAACTGTGGACTTACTATACGCTCGAACGCCCACCGTTGTGGATCATCCCGGCCTGGCCCATCGCCAGCCTGTCGATTGACCGCCTCGTTCGCCTGCTGCGACGGTCGGTGCAGCGCCTGGGGCCTGCCCCCTACCCTGCTGTGTTCTCCAGCTTGTATTGGGTGCTCTTCCCGGCGTTCTACGTGCTGATGATCGTCTTTGTCTGGCCGGCGATGGACAAGTCGCTCACGCTGATGGCACTGATCCTGTGCACGCTGCTGATCCTGACCCCGACCGATCATCGCCTGGCGGTGCTGACGTTCGTCGCCGGGTCGGGCCTGGGTTACTTCCTGGAACGGTGGGGCACCACCCGCCTGTGCTGGACCTATTACACCCGGCAGACGCCGCCTCTGTTCGCCGTGGTGGCCCACGGGATGGCTGCGGTCGCTTTCTGGCGGGTGGGGTTGCTTATCAAGCAGTTACAATCCGGGTTTCTGATCGAGAGACGCCAATGAACCACATACAACGAATTGCCGCCCAACTGAACGTACGCCCCGAACAAGTTACCGCCACGGTCGAGCTGCTCGACGCGGGCAACACGCTGCCCTTCATCGCCCGCTACCGCAAGGAGGTGACCGGCGGGCTGGACGAGGAACAGCTCCGCCAGCTCAGCACACTCCTGGACCAACTGCGCAAGCTGGACGAGCGCCGCCAGACGATCATCGGTTCGATCGAGGCGCAGGGCAAACTGACGCCTGAGCTGCATCAGCAGTTGCTCGCCGCCGACACGCGCACAGAGCTTGAGGATCTGTACCAGCCGTACAAGCCTAAACGGCGCACCCGCGCGAGCATCGCCCGCGATAAAGGGTTGCAGGGCCTGGCCGACCTCATCCTGCGACAGGAGCGCACGGCGGAGACCCCCGCCCAGATCGCCGCGCCCTTCCTCAGCCCTGACGTGCCGACCGTGGAGGACGCGCTGGCCGGCGCGCGCGACATCGTCGCCGAGACGATCAGCGACCACCCCGACGTCCGGCGGCTCACCCGCGAAAGAGCGCTCCAGTGGGGCGTGCTTCGATCCAGCAAACCGGACCAGGTCGAGGACCCGCGCGGCATCTATCAGACCTATTACGAATTCGAGCAGCGGGTCAACCGGCTGCGCCCCCACCAGGTCCTGGCGATCAACCGTGGCGAATCCGAAAAGGTGCTGCGGGTGCACGTCGAGGTCCCAGATCGTGACTGGCGCGCGGCCATCGGCGCCACCTTCCGCCCGGACCGCGATTCGCCGTTCGCCGGCCAACTCGTGCTCGCAGCGGAGGACGCCGCCCAACGGCTCCTGCTCCCGGCGATCGAGCGGGACGTGCGCCGCACGCTCACCGAGCAGGCCGAGGCCCACGCCACCTCTGTCTTTTCCGCCAACCTGCGCGCCCTCCTCAACCAGCCTCCGCTGGCCGGACACACCGTGCTGGGGATCGACCCCGGCTATCGCACCGGCTGCAAGGTCGCAGTCGTGGACCCCACCGGCAAACTGCTCGACACGGCGACGATCTACCCGCACGAACCGCAGAAGCAATGGGACGCCGCCCTGCACGCACTCGCCCACCTCGTCGTCCGGCACGGCGTGACCTTGATCGCGATCGGCAACGGCACCGCCTCGCGCGAGACCGAAACCCTCGTCGCCGAACTGATCCGCACGGTCCAAGCCCCCCACGGAGTCCTCGGAGTGGGGGGTCCGGTGACAGCTTGCCCAGGCTTGGAGCTTCGACCAGGGCTTCGCATACCTGGTGCACTTCCGGGGCAGGTGACAGCCTGCCCAGGCTTGGAGCACACACCAGACCGCCCCCTACACTATCTCATCGTCAGCGAGGCCGGCGCCAGCGTGTACAGCGCCAGCCCGCTGGCCCGCGCCGAACTGCCCGACCTGGACGTCAGCATGCGCGGGGCCGTCTCCATCGCCCGGCGCGTGCTCGACCCGCTGGCCGAACTGGTAAAGGTCGACCCCCAGTCGGTCGGCGTCGGCCTGTACCAGCACGACGTCGACCAGGCCCAGCTCGCTGCAGCGTCGGCCGGCGTGGTCGAGAGCGTCGTGAACCGCGTGGGCGTGGACGTGAACACCGCGTCACCGGCGCTCCTGGCGCACGTCGCCGGCATCGGCCCCCAACTGGCGGCGCGCATCGTGGCCTACCGCGACGCAAACGGGCCATTCCCCAGCCGAATGGCGCTCCGGGACGTGCCCGGCCTGGGGCCGAAGACGTTCGAACAGGCGGCGGGCTTCCTGCGGGTCCACGGCGGCGACGAGCCGCTGGATTCCAGCGCCATCCACCCGGAGAGTTACGCCGTCGCCGAGGGCGTGCTCGAGCGCGCCGGGGTGACGATGGAGACACGTGCTGACGAGCGGGCGATGATGCTGGACGTACTGCAGGAACAAGAGACCGTCAGCCTGCTAGCGGCCGAGCTGGGCACCGGCGTCCACACGTTGACCGATATCCTGGAGCAACTGGCTCGCCCCGGCCGCGACCCGCGCGCCGATCTCCCCGCGCCGATCCTGCGCAGCGACGTGCTGACGATGGACGACCTGCAGCCAGGTATGCAACTGGCGGGCACCGTGCGCAACGTGGTCGACTTTGGCGCGTTCGTGGACATCGGCGTCAAGCACGACGGGCTCCTGCATCGCAGCAAGATACCCGCGGGCACGCGGCTGAAGGTGGGCGACGTGATCGAGGTCGAGATCCTGCGGGTGGAGCCCGAGCGGGGGCGGATTGCGCTGGGGTGGGAGAAAGAGATCAGAGATTGAGGAGGCTCTGTGTGCCCTCCCTGCGGTTGTACTTCTTGGGTCCGTTGAAAATCCGCTGTGGCGAGCGGCAATTGCCCGCCCCCCCCACGCTCAAATCCCAGTCCCTGCTGGCGTACCTGATCCTCCATCGGGATCAACCGCAACCCCGGGATCGGTTGGCTACCCTGTTCTGGGGTGACCGGCCGGAGCGCAGGGCGCGCCGCTCCCTCTCCACTGCGCTTTGGCACATCCGCCGTTGCCTCCCCGATGACGGACGCATCCTGAGCGATCTCTACACAGTACAGTTCGATCCCCGCGCGGCCCTCTGGCTTGACGTGGACGAGTTCCGGTCGCTTGTTTCTCTCGACGACATCGCCAGTCTGCAATCAGCGGTAGAGCTCTACCGGGGCGGCTTCCTGGACGGCTTCTACGACGACTGGATCGTCAACGAGCGCTATCGGCTGGAGGCTTCGTACCTGGAAGCGCTGGCGCGACTGACGGCCGGTCACGAGGGGGAGGGAAACCACGAAAAGGCGCTGGCAGCGGCCCGGCGGCGGCTGGATCATGACCCGCTGCGCGAGGACGCGCACCGGGCGGTGATGCGCGCGTATTGCCAGTTGGGGCGACGTAACGCGGCGCTGGGCCAGTACGACCGTTGCCGGGAGGTGATGCTGGAGGAGCTAGGCGTGGAGCCGATGGCCGAGACCACCGGACTGTACCGGGCGATCCTGAAAGGGCGCTTGGTGGGCGTGGGAACCCCGACAGCGGAAATGGAAACCCCGACGGCGGGTATAGAAACCCCGACGGCGGGTATAGAAACCCGCCCTACGCCTGTGGGACGCAGTCCACTGGACGTGGCCGCATCCACCCCACTGGTGGGCCGGGAGCAGGAGCTGGCGTCCTTGCACCGTTGCTGGCGGGAGGCGCAGGCGACGCAGGGCAAGCTGGTGCTCGTCAGCGGCGAGGCCGGTGTGGG
>DATKTN010000157.1:0-3469 GCA_035531135.1 Anaerolineae bacterium | reverse complement strand
GTCGTCTTCCAGTTCTTCCAACTGTTGCCCACGCTGACGGTGCTGGAGAACGTGATGCTGCCGATGGACTTTTGCGACACATATCGGCGGCGTGAGCGCAAGCGACGGGCGATGCACCTGCTGGAGCGGGTCGGCATCGCCCAGCAGGCGCACAAGCGGCCCAGCGCGCTCAGCGGCGGGGAGCAGCAGCGGGCGGCGATCGCCCGGGCGCTGGCCACCGACCCGTCGCTGGTCGTCGCCGACGAGCCGACGGGCAACCTGGACACGGTCACCGCCGGCGAGGTGTTCGCGTTGTTCGAGGGGTTGGTGGACCAGGGCAAGACGCTGCTGGTCGTCACTCACGACCGGAGCCTGAGCTCACGGACGCAGCGGGTGCTCCATCTCCTCGACGGGCGCATCCACCGCGATCAGAACAACGGCAAGTTCGTCCGATGAGTATGGCCTGGCGCAAAGTGTGGCGCGATCTGTGGAACAACAAGTTGCGCACGTTTCTGGTCGTGCTGGCTACGACTGTGGGGATCTTTGCCCTGGGGTTGGTCTTTGGGCTTTCTGCCGTGATGCGCGCCGAGATGACAGAGAGCCACCGGGCGAGCAACTCCCCCCACCTCGAGTTCTACACCAGTCGTTTCGATCAGGACATCGTCGACGCGATCCTGCGTGAGCCTGGCGTCGCCGACGCCGCGGGCGAAATCAGGACCGGCTTTCGGTGGAAGCTGGAGGGCGAGACGGAGTGGCGCGACGGGACGCTGATCGCTCGCGCCGACTATGACGCGCAACGTATGTACCCCGTCGATCTGCTGGACGGCGAGTGGCCTGCCGAGCGCACGCTGGCGGTGGAGCGCATGTCGTCGCACTACTATGACCTGCCCATCGGCACGACCGTCGTGGTCGAGGTGGGACGGCGCGAGCGACGGCTGCCCGTCGAGGGTGTCGTGCGCCATCCCTATACCCCACCTCCGCAGATCGGCCTGGGGAACGCGACCTTTTGCACCTCCCCGGCGATGATCGCCTGGCTGAACGGTTATGATGACGAGGAGGGGTTCGACACGCTCAACGTCCGCCTGGTGTCCTTCAACCACGAGGTCGCAGAGGCGACCGGCGAGCGGATCAAGGATCGACTGCAGCGCGCGGGCGTAGAGGTGGGCTTCTGGGACGTCGTCGACCCGGAGGTTCACTGGGCACAGGAGATGATGGACGCCGTGTTCCTCATCCTGGGGGTGTTGGGCGGGCTGTCGCTGGCGCTCAGTGGATTCCTGGTTATCAACGTGATGAACGCCACGATCGTCCAGCAGGTGTGGCAGATCGGCGTGATGAAGGTGGTCGGTGCGACCTCCAGGCGCGTGGTGCGCATGTACCTGGCGACGGCGTCGGCCTACGGCCTGCTCTCCCTGTTTCTGGCCGTGCCGCTGGGCGCGGTCGTCGCCCACCTGGTGGCGGTCTGGCTGCTCGATATGTTCAACATCATCGTCCGTGACTTTCGGGTGCACCCTTCGGCGCTGGCGATCCAGGCTACGATGGGGCTGGCCGTGCCCCTGGTGGCAGCGCTGGTGCCCGTGATCGGCGGTGCGCGTACGACCGCCCACAAGGCGATCAGCACCCACGGCCTGGGAGGCGTATTTGGACGCGGCGGGCTGGACCGGGTGCTGGGTCGCGTCCGCAGCCTGCCGCGCCCGCTGGCGCTCAGCCTGCGCAATACCTTCCGCCGCAAGGGGCGCGTCGCGTTGACGCTGCTCACGCTCACCCTCGGCGGCGTGATTTTTATCATGGTGCTGAGTGTCTCGGCTTCGTTCAGGCACACGCTCGACGTGCTGCTCAGCGATTTCGGCTTCGACGTCCTGGTCGTGTTCGACGACGCCTATCACGTGAATCGCCTGAACGAGGTGGTCAGAGGCACACCTGCTGTGGCCGAGGCGGAGGTGTGGGATCGCCCGGACGCCCAACTGGCGCTGCCAAACGGGGAGGAGCTCCAAGTCGGAATCTGGGGCGTGCCGGCCGACTCTGGGATGTTCAGCCCACGCATCGCCAGCGGGCGCGCGTTGCTGCCCGATGACGGCCGCGCCATCCTGCTCAACAGCAAAATCGCCGCAGACGAGGGGTTCCAGGTCGGCGACGATGTCGAGCTGACGATCCGGGGGCGGGAATCGACGTGGACGGTGGTGGGGCTGGTGCGCAACATCAACAACGACTTTCGCGACAACTTTGTCCCCTTCGACGCGCTGGCGCGGGCGAGTGGCAACGGCAACCACGGGGCGCTGATGATGGTGACCTTCGATGAGCGGGATTCTGCGGCGCATGGGAAGCTGATCGACGACCTGCGCGACGCGTACGCTGCGCGGCGCATCGAGGTGGTCTACGATCAGAGTGCCGGCGAGGTGCGGGAACAGAATATGGCGTCGTTTAACGTCATCACCTACCTGATGGTTGCGATGGCGATACTGGCAGCCATCGTGGGCAGTGCGGGGCTGATGAGCACGATGTCGATCAACGTGGTGGAGCGAGGCCGGGAGATCGGCGTGATGCGCGCCATCGGCGCGGCGTCGCCGGCGGTCGCCGGGATTTTCGTCGTCGAGGGCGTGCTGATCGGCGTGTTGAGCTGGCTGTTCGCCGTGCCGCTCAGTTTTCCCGGCGCGCGTGTCTTCAGCCACCTGGTCGGGGTCACGTTGATGGAGCTTCCACTTGATTTCCGTTACTCGATAGACGGCCTGGTGCTGTGGCTGGGCGTCGTCGTGGTGCTCTCGGCGCTGGCGAGCCTGTGGCCCGCGCTGCGGGCGACCAGGGTCAGCGTGCGGGAGGCGCTGGCGTACGAGTAGGAAATCGGCAAATCAGCAAATCGGTAAATCAGCAAATCGGCAACTTGTGGGCCGGACTACCTTCCCGAAAGCTTGCACGAGCGACCACGGGCATTTCGGCGCTTTTCGACAGCGTCTGTGGCATTGCCGATTCTAGCCCTAGCGACCGCTGCGGTCGCCGCTTTCGGGAAGGTCTGGGGCCGGTCCTGTCAAGTCAAATGATAATGTTACCGAAGCGGGCTCGTTCTACCAAAAGATAATGTTACCGGCATGCCTGCTCCTTTCTTTGATTTTGGGGGATCTGGCCGGTGCTCTGGACAGAACCTGCTTCTGACGGCCAAGGGTGAGGTGGTGAAGACGTAGTCGTAGAGGCTGTGGATATGTGGGCAACTCGCGCACTTTGCGAGTTGTCCACATATCCATCAGCCGGTCCGTCGAGCAGCACAAGCCAGGTTCTGGTTGTGCAAGGGAATATGCACCGGTTACGGCTTCCGGATGGGAGTGCGGTTGAATGAGAATGGGAATGGGTTGTCGCCTCCTTTCTCCAAGCGCTGGGGAGCCTGTAGTGTGAGGTGCACATTTTCGGTGACGCCCGGCACAGCGCCCGGCAGGGAGAAGATGTAGTCGATCCAGTCATAGATCTCTTGGCGCAACTGACGGGGGTTGGTTTGGTCCCGTAG
>DATKTN010000156.1:0-2843 GCA_035531135.1 Anaerolineae bacterium | reverse complement strand
CGTCGAACACGGGGTCACCGGAACGGTTCCGGCGATCCACGTACAAGTCGGGCTCGTTGCCCACCTCCCAGTAGCGGAAGTCATAGTCATGCTCGACGTTGCTGTAGCGCACCAGTTCGGCGGCTTTCTCCGGCGTGCCCTTGCGCCAGGAACGGGCCTGGACCGAGACCTGGGCGTCGAGCGCGTCCGCCAGCATCGCCAGGTCGTCCACGTTGTTGGGGAAGAGGTCGTTCTCGTCACCCCAGTTGCCGCCCGGAAAGCGCAGCAGCGTCACGCCAGCCTCCCGGTAATCGGCGACGTAGCCTGCGGTCGTGTTCATCCACGGGCCATGGTTTTGCCCAAAAAGCAACGGGCTGACCGGGGCCAGTGTCTGATCGGCACGAACGACGATGCGGGCCGGATCCACTTGTGTAGCGGCGTCGCTCAGAAGCGGGGCGACCAGCGCCAGCCCCACCAGGACGAGACTACTCAGGAACAGGCGGCTCTTCACGGCTGTGTTCACCTCCGATCAGAAGGCTGCACGCGGACGTGGTGCACGTCCCGGTCGGTATCGTGCAGGTAAGTGAGCGTCTGGTTGGCCGGGTCCGTCCCGTACGTCCCGTCGGACACCTCGACCACGTAGCCGTCCGGGTACTGATAGTCCGGCACAAAGATCTCGGTGGGTGCGCTGATCCCCGGGGCGTGGCGGAACTCGAACTCGAAAGTGCGGGTGGACAGATCAAAGCGCATGCAGAGCGGCTCCCCCGCGACCTTGCGGGCATAGGGGCGCACGACCGCCGCCAGCGCCCGCCCACCGGAGTTCACGTCGCCAGGGTCGACCTGCTGGTCACGGCTGAAGACGGACAGATCCTCGTCGTTCCATTGGTCGCCGCGCTCGTTGGTGTTGTCAGCGGTATAGTTCCAGAGGGTGCAGTTCAACAGGTTGGCCTCCATTGCCCGCAAGCTGGCGTCCATCGCCTGCACCTGGAGAGAGAAATCGCCCGTGCGATAGGCCCGCTTGTCCTTCATATCGTAGGGAATGCCGAACTCGCCGATCAGCGTCGGGACGTTGCCCATGTGCTCCGCCGCCCAGTTCTTGACGTGCGCCAGTTGCTCGACGAACGAGCGCTGCACCCGCTTCCGGCCCAGGATGAGCTTGCCCGTAAAGAGATCCGCGCCCAGGAACGGCACGAAATTCTTGGTGAGCAAGGTCATGCCATCGTACCAGTGAGCGGCGTAGACCACGTCCGGCTCGTCCTCCGGCCCCCAGCGCAGGTGGGCCGCTCCCGACTCGCCCTCGAGAAAGATGACGGCGCCGGGGTCCACCGAGCGGATCGCGCGCGCGTAGCGATTGGCGAAGGGGCGCATGTAACCGTCGGCAAAGTCCACCTGGCGACCGTCGACCCGCGCAAAGTGGTTGGGGCGGAGCAGGCGCGGAGAGCCGTCCGTTGCCAGGCCCCACACGTTGTTCTCCCTCCAGACGCAGTCGTGCCCCTCGCGCCAGACGCGCATACCGCCCGGGTTCACCACCCGGCGCCCGCGCAGCCTGGGCCCGGTCATCCGCATGGCCCACACCTCGACCTCCTGGGGGAAGCCGGCCCCCAGCAGCATCGCCTGAAACGGGGTGGGCGATTCACCCATGCGCAAGAGGCCACCCTTGGAACCGTTGAGGTCCGCCCGGCCGATGAAACCGGAGGATGGCTCGTTCATCACGTCGTAGCCGACGACGTTGGGCAGGCCCTTCAACCGCAACGCGACCTGCTTGATGGCGTCGACATAGTGGCGCTGGAGGAACTCTTGCACCGGCTCGCCACCCACCCGCGTCTGCGGCGCAAAGTCGTCGCCGCCGAAAAAGAGCGTGAACATCGTCGCCGCCGCCAGCTTGTCATAGTTGGTGGGCCAGATCATGCGGGGGAAGGGATCGCCGTGGATCGCGTGGACGATCGCCGCGCCCGCCTCCGAGAAGCGGGTGACGTCCATCCCCACGACCTCAAAGGTCCAGCCCGGCGCGCCATCGCCCCCGGACATGCGGCTCCACACGTCCTGGTGCGGGTCGATGAACAGGTCGATGCCGTGCTCGCCTGCCTTGCGCACGACCGCGTACACATAGTCCAGGTACTCTTTATCGTAGACGCCCGGCCCGGCATGCTCGATCGCCTCCCAGGTGATCAGGAAGCGCAGGAAGGTGAGCCCCCAGGCCCGCAGCCGGGAGAAATGCTCGTCTGCCTCCTCCAGCGGGAAGGGCCGCCCCACGAAGGAGACGTCGCGGTGGTCGTAGAACCCCTCCCGGACGTAGGTCGCCCCGTTGGGCCGGAAGGGAACCTTGGTGCTCCCCCCCAGATTGACCCCGCGCAGGATCAGCGTACGCCCCTGCGCATCCTTAAACCAACCTCCGTCGATGTGCATTGTTTTCCCCCTTGTTCATCACGCATCACGCATCACGCATCACGTATTACGTTTCACGTTTCACGTTTCACGCATCACGTTTCACGCATCACGTTTCACGTTTCACGTTTCACGTTTCACGTCTCACGTCTCATAGTACCACGGCGTCAACAACCGCGCCAGCGCCAGCGCCAGCAGGTGCTCGTACGCCGCCTGACGGTCCAGCACGCCTCCGGTCAGCGCGCCGATTGCGCCGCCCCCCCGCTTGGTATCCTGCAGCCCGGTCAGCGCGTCCATCGCCGGCCCCAGCTCCGACCCGGTCCGCACGTCCGCCGCCACGGACGGCGGGAGGAGCACGCTCTCCCCACCGGCGATACCCACGACGCCCTCGTCGCGCACGACGGCGCACCAGGCGCAGGTGAACACGCAACCGTGCACCTCCAGCAAGCGGCCCTCGAAGCCGACGCCGGCCCTCGAAG
>DATKTN010000155.1:0-2383 GCA_035531135.1 Anaerolineae bacterium | reverse complement strand
TGGGCGCTGGCGCAGGTGGGGATGGCGGGATACGCGGAGCGGATCTCACACCACCTGAGCCTGGGGGAGAAGAAGCGCGCGGCGATTGCGACGGTCCTCTCGATGCAGCCGGACATCCTGGCGCTGGATGAACCCACCTCCGGGCTCGATCCGCGCACCCGCCGGAGGTTGATCGAGCTTCTTCAGGATCTGCCGCAGACGATGCTCGCCGCCACGCACGACATGCGGTTGGTGGCGGAGGTTTTTACCCGCACCGTCATCCTGGATGAGGGCCGGGTCGTCGCCGACGGCCCGACGGTTGAACTGCTGGCCGACGAAAGGCTGCTGGAGGCGCACGGGCTGGAGTGATGGATGCGGCCAGTCATAGCTCCCCGCCAGGCTGTGCGACCCGGGGGTGGGGTATCTCAGCCTGAATCAGCAGGCCGCCGCTGGCCTGGTTTTGTAGTTTCAAGCGTCCGCCCAGCAGCGCCACCCGCTCGCTGATGCCCAGCAGGCCATAGTGCCCCTCGGCCGAAAGCCCCGAGAGATCAAAGTCGTCGGCCAGGCCTCGTCCGTCGTCGGCGATGGAGATCATCAGGGAACGCGGCGACGTGTGCTGCAGACGGACTTGTGCGGCACCAGCTTGGGCGTGCTTGCGCACGTTGCTCAGCCCTTCTTGCACGATGCGGAAGATGGAAAGTTCGATCGTCTCGGGCAAACGTCCCAGGTTGGCGTCCAGGTCGAGTGTGACGGGGATGGTAGTTCGCCTGGACCAGTCGTGCGTGTACGATTGGAGGGCCGCGCCCAATCCCAGGCTGTCGATCGTCGGCGGGCGCAGGTTGCCGCAGATGTGGCGCAGGTCGTCTACCAGTCCCCGAATGCTGTCGCGAACGCCCGTCAATTCGCGCTTGAGCGCCGACGTCACGCGTTCGTCCACCTCGATCTCCTCCAGCTCATAGTTGATGCTCAGCAGATCCTGGATCACCTGATCGTGGATCTCGCGGGCCAGGTGTTTGTGTTCCTGCTCCCGTTCCGTCAAGAGCCGGCGCTGGGCGTCCTGCAAGGCCACGTTGGCACTGTCGAGGGCGTTGACCTGTTTGGCCAGTTGGTCGATGAGCTGCTGGTTCAGCGTGTCCTGCGCCGCCAGGTCTCTCTCCAGCAGCGTCTGCTGGTGACACAATGCCTCGGCCTGCTTGCGAGCGCGATAGTAGCTGTCCAACGCCCAGATGATCGGCGTGAGCTGCTCGCGGTAGTTCGTGCCGACCAGCGCAGCCACGATTTCCTCACGGCTGGTCTCGTCGGTGCGAAAGTCGGCCACCTGGCGCCCGGCACGCAGGACGACGATGCGGTCAGTCACGGCCAGCAGGTGATCGAGGTTGTTGCTGCTAAAGATGATGGCCGTCCCCTGCTGTTGCCACGCTTGGATGAGCGAGAGGAGTGTCTGCTGGCAGGGGTAGCTCAACAGCAGCGTCGGATCATCGATGATGATCAACCTGGAAGGGCCAGTCATCGCGCGGGCGATGGCGATCATCTGACGCTGCTCGCTCGACAGGTTGGCCACCTTTTCGTGCAGTGAACCAAAGTGTACGTCCAACTGCGTCAGGATGCGGGCTGCTTCCCTATGCATTCGCCGCCGGTTGGGCACCTTTAGCCATTTACCGACCAAGGGCCAGCCGATTTCGCGTCCGAGGAAGATGTTGCGGCTGATGTCCAGTCGTTCGGCCAAATCCGGCTCCTGATGGACGACCTCGATGCCGAGCGCCCTTGCCTGGGAGGGGCTCTTGAGCCTCCGGCCGGCGAAATAGACGTCGCCCTCAGTCGGCGTGTAGAGACCAGCCAGCAGCATACAGAGCGCAGACTTGCCCGATCCACTCTGCCCGGCGAGTCCCACCACCTCTCCGGGATAAACCTCCAGGTTCACCTCCTGTATGGCTGGCAGGGTGCCGAAACTCTTGGAGAGGTTGATGGTTCTCAACAGCGGTGCCATCAGAACGGTCCTCTCATCCTTCCCTTTGCCGTCGCCAATAGTCCAACAGAATGAACGCCAGGATCATTGTCCCAATCGCTGCTGTCTGCCAGTAGGCAGGAAATCCCAACAGCACCAACCCATTGCGCAACATCTGCATGATGGCTGCGCCCAGAAACACGCCCAGAATGCTCCCCTGGCCGCCGAACAGGCTGGCTCCCCCGATGACGGCGGCGGCGATGATGTCAAGCTCGTAGCCAACGGCCGCCGTCGGAGCCGCGACCCCCAGGCGCGCGGTCATCAGCACGCCCCCGGTAGCTGTCAACAGTCCGCACAGCGTGTAGACCAGCACCTTGAGCTGAGCCACCTTGACGCCGGACACGAGGAGTGCCCGCTCGTTGCTGGCCAGCGTGTAGATGTAGCTGCCCAGCACTGTCT
>DATKTN010000154.1:0-2897 GCA_035531135.1 Anaerolineae bacterium | reverse complement strand
TGGCCAGGGCACGGTTCAAGACAGAGTTCGAGGCGTTGTATGCCGGTGGGGATAACAGCGGCAAGACGGCGATCTTGGAAGAGGGGATGACCTGGAAGGCGGGGACGTTCAATCCGCAGGAATCAGAGTACCTCGCTGGTCGGAAATTGACGCGCGAGGAGTGCGCCCGCGCGTACCACATTCCCCCGCCGATGGTCGGCATTCTGGATCACGCGACGTTCTCAAACATCCGGGAGCAGCACAAGAACCTGTACCAGGATTCCTTGGGTCCCTGGCTGGCGATGATTGAGCAGGATATTGAGCTGCAACTACTCCCGGAGCTGGGGGACACGCGGGGCGTGTACTGTGAGTTCAATATCGCCGAGAAATTGGCCGGGGCGTTCGAGGAGCAGGTGAAGGCGCTCCAGGCAGCGGTGGGGCGGCCCTGGATGACGGCGAACGAGGCCAGGGCGAGGTTGAATCTGCCCTCGCTGGGAGGGGATGCGAATGTCCTGGTGACGCCGCTCAACGTCCTGGTCGGTGGCCAGGCGAGCCCGCAGGACACTTCGTCCAGGCTCAGTGCAGGCAGTGCCCCACCAAAGGCGCTGGGGCCCGGTGACCAGAAAGCCCGTGGATTGGACACACATTGGCCGGAACTGCGCGAGCGGCACGAATTGAAGTGGGTCGAGGTGCTGACGCGGCATTATCGCCGGCAGGAAGCGGCGATTATGAGCCGGATCCCGGAGGAGCCGGGAAAGTCGAACATCGGCGGGGTGTGGTGGGATGAGGAGCGGTGGGACCGGGAGTTGTACGAGGACCTCCTCCGGCTGAACGTGCTGACGGCGGGGGCCTGGGCCAGCGAGTTCGCCACCCGGTTGGAGATCGAGGTCTCAGAGGAGCGGATGCTGCCGTGGCTCCAGGAACACAGCCGCATCGAGGCGGCCTACATCAACGGTCAAACGCGGGACCAACTGACGGAGGCGCTGCGGGCCCCGGAGCCGCACGAGGTGGTGAAAGACCTTTTCCTGACGGCGATCAGCGTTTGGACGCGACGTCAGGCCGTTTCGGGAATCACGACGGCCTCCAGCTTTGGGGCGCACGAGGCGGCGCAGGCCGGGGGGCTGCGAATGAAGACGTGGCGGGTGAACAGCAGCCATCCGCGCGATGAGCACCTGGCAATGCACGGGGAGACGGTGGGGATGCGCGAGCGATTCAGCAACGGGATGCGGTGGCCGGGCGATCCGGCTGGCGGGGCGGAGAACAACGCCAACTGCCAATGCTCGGTAGAGTTCGGGAGGTAGCCGATGGAAAAGAAAACGTATCAGGGTGCGGTCGAGATCAAGGAAGACGGGGAAGCGGGTGAGTTCCGGGCCATCTTCAGCACGCTCAACGTGGTGGATGCGGACGGGGACGTCACGCCTCCGGGGGCATTTGAGAATGGGCAAAAGGTGCGGATTGCCTACTGGGGCCACCGCTGGCAGGATTTGCCTGTGGGGCGTGGGGTGATTCACGCGGATGACGAGCGCGCGTGGATAGATGGTCGCTTCTTCGTGGACACGGAGGCTGGTAGGGAGACCTATCTGACGGTCAAGAACCTGGGAGAGCTACAGGAATGGAGCTATGGGTTCGACATCGACGAGGAACATCTGGGCCAGTTCGATGGGCAAGACGTGCGATTCCTGGACCGGATGACGGTACACGAGGTCAGTCCGGTGATGCTGGGCGCTGGCGTGGGAACGCACACGGAAAATATCAAAGAGGCAGGTCTGAAACCATATCCAAATGAGCATGCCTGTCGATTGCGCAGTCCAGATGATTTTCAGGAAGATAGCTTTCGACGTGCCGATCGCGAGCACGATAGCAAAAAGTATTCTGTCATCATGGGACGGTTAAAAGGTGAGGACGCACTGACCGAGCAGGCGTATAGGTATCCGAAAGACATCTGGACGGTAGATGTGGCAAAAGAGCATTGCGATGATCACGATGGTACGTTTGAGGCGGCCAGCGAAAAGGCTGTTTCTGATGGCGCGGAGGGCGGCGAAGGCGAGGCCGGGGACGGGGACGGTAAGCCGAGCGGACGATCACCGCGCGATGTGCAGGTTCAGATCGACATACTGAAAGTGGAACTTTTGCAGGAGGTGCAAGGTGAATAAGCAGGAGCAAATGCTCGGCCTGCTCCAACAGGCGCAAGTTATCGTGGATGGAGCGAAGGACCGCAACCTGACGGACGAGGAGCACGAACAGGCGACCAAGTTGGTCGCGGACGCGATGCAGGTGCGGGACGAGCTCAAGACGGATCAGCGGGACGTGGAGCTGAAGACCGCCCTGGCCCAGTTGCTGGGCGATCTGCAAAAGGGCGAGCCGCAGCCGCAACCTCAGCAGGTCAAGGGGACGCTGGGCGAGCGGTTCCTGGCGGACCCGGCCTGGCAGGCGTGGCGCAAGCAGGTCGCGCCGAGCGGTCAGTTCACCAGTGGACGGCTGGGAATGTCGCCGGCGGTGATGGTCGGTTCGTTCGGGCTGTGGGGGCGCAAGGAGCTCATCACCGGGCTGGATTCGACGAGCGCGGGCGTGTTCGTGGTGGCGGACCAGACGGGGATCTATGAGCAGATCGGGCGTTATCCCACGGTGCTCAGGGACCTGATCAGCATCCGGCAGACGACCAGCGACGTGGTCGAGTACGTGCGCCAGACGGCGCAGGTGACGCAGGCCGCGCCGACCGCTGAGGCGAACGTGAAGTATGTCACGGGCGCGACCGGTGAAATCAGCGGCGAGAAACCGCAGGGCACGATGGCCTTCGAGCGCGTGTCGGAGACCGTCAAGACCGTCGCTGTATACGTCGGGGCGACGAAACGGGCGCTGGCGGACGCGGCGCAGATCCGGGGGATCATCGACCAGGAGCTGCGCGAGGACCTCGTGGA
>DATKTN010000153.1:0-2933 GCA_035531135.1 Anaerolineae bacterium | reverse complement strand
GTCTGGTTTCCGTTTGCCCCTCAAACTGGATGCCTCAACTTGTTGAGGTCTTCGCCAGGGTCCCGAACAAGTTCGGGCGTCCAAGACGTCTCTACCCCTCCAACTCCACATCCGACTCATCCAGCGGCTCCAACACCGCGTTCTGCAGCCACCCGGGCTCGAATCCCTCGGGCCTATACGCCTCGACCGTGACCTGAATGCTGCCGGCCGCCTGGGCCAGGTTGGCCAGCGCGTTCGTCGTCGCATAGATCTGCTGCCGGTTCACCCGCATGCGCAGCCGCACCGCCGTCTGGAGCGCGGGCGGCTTCGGCTTAAGGGATGGGGGAGTGACCCCTGTCCCGCCGGTGTCCGGTGGAACGATCGACACATCGTCGCCTGCGCCCGGTGCCTCTGGCGGCGGTGCCCTCCGCTCAATCGCCTCCGGCAGCACGATGAGCCCCGTGCTCATGTCGAGCTGCGTCTCCGGCGGGCGGGCGCCGATCCGCACCAGGTCAGGGCTGACGAAATACTCGCTGCCCTCGCGCACCCGGGCGACTTTCACCCCTGCGGCGCGGCCGACGTAGCCAAACGTGCCCACCTCCACCCCGTCGGCGATGGCCTGCCGCAGCACCGCCTCGCTCTCCACGCGCGGGAAGCCCAGCACGCCGTAGAATGACGCCACGACCTGCCCCAGGCTGGCGATCAGGGGCGCGTCTTCCCTGGCGCCCAACTGCATCAGCTCCACGATCTTGTCGGCGGTGACGGTGGCGAACACCTTGGGCGGCGACACGCGCGTCAGGAGCTCCATCAGCCGCTCGTGGATGGTGTGGGACGCCAGCGGGCGCCCGGACAGCGTCACCTTCTCGACCTCCAGCTTTCCCTCGGCCATGATGGGCAGCCAGACGGACTGGTAGAGATCGCGCAGACTCGCCTCGAACGCCGCCTCCTCGGTCTGCTCCCGGTCCTTGAGTTGCTGCATCTGCGACGTCGTCAGGTTCAGTTGGGCGCGCTTCTTGCGCACCCGCTCGATCGCCTCCAGGTAGCGGGTGGCCGCGCGCAGCTTTTCGACCTGGCTCCCCTCCGGCACCGCCAGCCCCAGTCCGTTGCGGTAGCGGCGGGGCTGGTCGCCGTACTGGGTAAAGAACTCGATCGCCTGTTGCCGCTGGGTGGCGTGCCCTCGCCGGGCGAAATCGAGCGGCATGTATGCCAAAAGGAAGCGCGACTCTTCGTGCGGGATTTTGTCGCTGCTGTCCGGCCAGAGGATCGCGCCGGTGCGCCCGGAGAGCCGCTTGTTCAGCTCCTCCCTGATCTTTTCCTCGATCATCCGGGGCCTGACCTGGTGCAGCGCCACGTCCTCCAGGACCTGCGTCACGTTGGGCGTCGTCTTGAAGGCGTAGCGCGCGCCGTCATAGTGGAGGAACAGGCACTGCTCCCGCAGTTTCTTGAGCACGGTCTCGGCGGTGATGCTGTCCAGCTCCGGCCCCACGACCGACGATAGCAACTCGCTCTCGGTGACGCCGGTGGCGATCGGCTCGCCGCCCTCCGCGTCCGGGCGCAGGAGGCCGCCGAAGGAGTAGGCCAGGATCGCCGTCGCGATGCGCACCGCCGGGCGCACGCCACTCAGGCTGGGGTGCTCGGCCGCCATCAGGTCGTCGATGCGCCGCACGCGCGCGTTCGGGCCGGTGAAATCGCGCTGCAGGACCGCCTTGAAGGGCTCCCGTTGCCCCACCTCGGTGAAGAAGGCGTGGGCCACGTCGTCGTCCTCGATGGGGACGTCCCCCGGCCCCAACAACGCCCCGGCCCGGTCCTCGCGCTTCAGCGTGTGCAGGCACACGGACAGGAAACGGAGCGCGCCGCGTGTGCGCTGAAAATCGGGCAGCGAGGCCCAGCGCTCGGTCATGACGTCGATCAGCGCGGGGTGGAACGGGTAGGCGGCGACGATCCGGTCGCGCAGCGCCAGCCGGTCGTCCTCGGCGGCGTACCGGCTGGCCTCGTCGACGGCGTGCGCCGACCTCATCTTGGTGATCGCGCCGGCAAAGACCTCGGCCGCCCCCCTGGCGGCGGCGGGATCGGGCGATTCCGACAGCAGCCGGCGACGGAGCACGGCCAGGATCTCGTCGCCGATGACGGGCTCCCGCTTGGCGTCGACCCGCGAGGTGAGGTGATCCAGCGTGGACAGCAGCGCCTCGTTGCCGAGCGCCTCCTTCGCGCTGGCCTGCAGGCTGTAGACCATGACCGCGCGCGACGTCCGCGCCACCTCGACGGACAGGGACTGGAGGAAATCCTGCACCAGGCGGCCCAGCGTCGTGTCGCCGATCCGCTCCGCCGACACGCGCTCCAGGTACTTGAGCACCTCATCGAGCAGGAGCAACGTCGGTTCGTCGCCCAGCATCCCGGCGATGACGGTGCCGCCGGGGGAGATGCGGTTCTGGTCGTGATACGCCACCCGGTCGTAGCACCCCAGTTGGGCCGCCAGCGCCCCCCACACCGTCCGTACGTGCTGGCCGTCGATCGTGTCCCCCTGCACGTCGAACTTTTCCCCGTCAAAGACGGCCACCCGCACCGGCCCGGGGTCGGGCAGCGCCTGCCCCTCGGGCAGTCCGTCGAGCGCCGCGCGCTCGCGGGCGGCGTGGTAGAGACAGGCCAGTGTGTGCGACTTGCCCCCGCCGAACGGGGAGCGGAGCTGCAGGACGCGGTCCCGCGTCCCGCCGCTCAGCCCGACCAGCACGTCCTCCAGCAGGCGGCGCAGCCCGCCGGTCAGGTGCGTGGCCTCGAAGAAGTCGCGCGCCTCGCGGTAGACGCGGGGGACGTGGGGGTCGCCCGCGACCAGCGCGCCCAGGTCGATCGCGTAGGTGGCGACCGCCGTATCCCCGGCCTCGACGTCCGGGTGCAGGTGGACCACCTGGCTCCAGGGTTTCAACGGGTCGTGGCTCATCGCGTCTCACCTCCAAGCC
>DATKTN010000152.1:0-5369 GCA_035531135.1 Anaerolineae bacterium | reverse complement strand
CTGCCTGCAACTCGACTTGGATGGCGTGCAACGTCGTCTTCTCGATGAGCCGGTTAGCACTTTGCTGAACGTTCATATTCGACCTCCTGGGTGCTCTTGATGATCATAGTATACTACCCAGGGGTCACTTGTCCCAATCTGGCGATCCGGCTAGAGCGTAGCTGTAAAGGTAGGAGGCAGTGGATCAGTAGCACTTGATAGGGAGACCACCCCACAGTTGGCTTCCTGATGTCATTCATGGCAAAGAGGAGTTGACCACGTGAGCATCGACCTGCACTTTACCGGGGAGGACTGGGAGCGCATCGAGCGCGACTGGACGGCGTGGTGGGCGGGCGATCTGGATCGAGCGCTGGTCATCATCGAGAGCCTGGACCAGTTTGGAGGTTGGGCGAGCGACTTCCCGCTGGAGACGCCGGTCGACGAGGTGCTCGATCACTTTCAGGCGCATCTGAAGGCCGCGCGCTTCTACGGTGACGCCTGGCCCAAGTGGTGGCCGAACTTTGGCCCGGGCATCGCCGCGGGGTTCCTGGGCGCGCAGGTTCACCCTGTGCCAGGCACGGTCTGGTTTGATCCGGCCCCCGGTGCAAACGAGGTGGCCATCGAGGACCTGCATCTATCCGGCGACGCCGCCAACGTCTGGCGGCAGCGCGTGGTAGCGCTCACTCAAGCCGCCGTCGAGCGCTGGGGGGGCTGCATCTCGATTGGCCACACCGACCTGGGTGGCAACCTCGACATCCTGGCCTCGCTGCGCACCACGCAGCAACTGTTGCTCGACCTGTACGATGCCCCTGACGAGGTGGTGCGGTTGGCCGGCGAGATCACCCAGCTTTGGCTCCGCTACTATGACGAGCTCGACGACGTCATCCAGAAAGCCGGCCGGGGGACGACCCCCTGGGCCACGATCTGGTCCCCTGCGCGATGCTACATGCTCCAGAGCGATTTTGCCACCATGATCTCGCCCCAGATGTTTGAACGGTTCGTGCTGCCCGACCTAGCGGCCTGCTGCCAGGCGCTGGACCACGCCTTTTACCACCTCGACGGCAAAGGGCAGACTTTGCACCTGGACATGCTCCTGTCGCTGGCCCGCCTGCGGGGAATCCAGTGGATCCCCGGCGACGGCCAGCCGCCCCCAGAGAAGTGGCTGCCACTGCTCAAACGCATCCGGGACAGGGGCAAGCTGTGCCAGCTTTACGTCACTCCAGAGGGAGCGCGCACCATCGTGCGGGAGCTGGGCGGGCGCGGCTTCGCCCTGCACATCGAGCAGGAGATGGGGCAGGCGGATGCGGAGGACTTTTTGCACGTGCTGGCCGCCGAGGACGCCAGCGCCTGATCGGCCCGACGGCCGGCAGCGCGACTGGACGAAGCGGACGTTCACTTTGAGGAGGTCGTCGACATGTCACCGGTTTCGCCAGGAATCCACCACGAAGGACAGGCGACCGCCGTCTATGAAGCGTTGACGTACCGAGGCGAGGCACTGCGCGCCGTGGCGCTGCCACTGGGCGGCATCGGCACGGGCAGCGTGGCGCTGGCCGGCGACGGCGGCCTGCGCCAGTGGCAGATCGTCAACAACGTCAACCACGATGGACACGTGCCCGACAGTTTCTTCGCCATCTGGGCCGGCACGCGGCAAGACGCCGGCCGCAACGCCGTCGCGCACCATCGTGCGGGAGCCGTGTTGCAGAGCGACGCGCTGTACGAGGACAGTGGCTTTCGACCGGCACCCAGCGTCAGCGACCACCTGATCCCGGAACCGTCCCGTCGCCTGCTGGCCGATCTGCCCGGCGTGGACGGGCTGGCGATCACCACGCAGTATCCCATCGTCGAGGTGGCCTACGAGGCCCGGGCCATCCCGGTGCAGGTGCGGTTAGAAGCCTTCAGCCCGTTCATCCCGCTCAACAGCAAGGACTCGGGGCTCCCGGCCATCCTCTTCAATTTCACCGTCACCAACCCCCACGACCATGCCCTGTCTGTGTCCCTGATGGCGACCCAGCAGAACCTGGTGGGTTGGGACGGCAAGACCCAGATCGACGGCGTGCACAACCCCGGTTACGGTGGCAACGTCAACGGGCTGGCTCATCTGCGGGACGTCGCCGCGCTGGACATGACCAACGTCCGCCTGGAGGCCAGCCATCCGGCCAACGGGCGATTGGCGCTGGCCGCGCTCCGGCAGCCAGGCGACGAGATCAGCACGATGCTCCAGTGGAAGTCGCCCCGCCAGGTGTGGGACCACTTCGCAAGTCAGTTCGGACAGTTGCCGGATCGGGGATCCGGCGGCGCGAGCCCGAGCGGCCGGACCTGGAACGGCGCACTGGCGGTTCGCTTCGAGCTGGCGCCCGGTGCCAGTCGTACCGTCACCTTCGTGCTGGCCTGGCATTTCCCCAACCGGTACGTGGACTGGGATCAGCGCTCTCTGGGCATCCGCGACGTCAAGAGCCGTTTCTGGATCGGCAACCAGTACAACAACTGGTTCGACAGCGCGCTGGCCGTGGTCGAATACGTGCGGGATCACCTCGACCGCCTGGTCGCGCAGACCCAGTTGTACCGCGATCGCTTCTTCGAAAGCACGCTGCCCTGGGAGCTGTTGGAGTCGGTGGCCGGGCCGGTCTCCACGATCCGCACACCCACCTGTCTCTGGAACGAGGACGGCCGCTTCCACGGCTTTGAGGGCTGCCACGGCGCCAGCACCCGCCACGGCGCGCTGGAGGGCTGCTGCCCGCTGAACTGCACGCACGTGTGGAACTATGAAATGGCGCTGGCCAGGCTCTTCCCCGACCTGGAACGGCGCATGCGCCGCACGGACCTGATCGACCAGATGAGCCCCGAAGGCGCTATCCCCCACCGCACGCCGCTCCCACTTAACCTGGCGCGGCCCTGGAACGAGTTCATCGGCGGGCCGCGCAACCCGGCGATGGACGGCGAGCTGGGGACGGTGCTCAAGACCTACCGGGAGGTGCGCCACGGGGCTGGGCAGGCGTGGTTCGACGAGATGTGGCCCCGGGTCAAGCGGTTGATGCAACACGTCATGGACGACTATGACACGGAGGGGGACGGGGTCATCCGTGGCGAGCAGCCCAACACGTACGACATCTCGATTTATGGCCCCAACACCTTCATCGGCAGCCTCTACCTGGCCGCGCTGCGCGCTGCCGAGGAGATGGCCAGGCTCCAGGGCGAGGACAATCTGGCCCGGCGCTACCGGGAGCGGTTCGAGCTGGGCCGCCAGCGGTACGACGAGCTGTGCTGGAACGGCGAGTACTATAGCCAGGTCGTCGACCTGGAGCGGCACCCGGAGCAGCAGTTCGGCAGCGGATGCCACGTGGACCAGTTGCTGGGCCAGTGGTGGGCCCACGTCCTGGGCCTGGGCTACGTCCTGCCCGAGGAGCACGTCAAGACGGCGGTCCAGAACATCTTTCAGTTCAACCGCCGCGAGGGCTTCAGCAAGGCCGACCAGAGGCCGCGCGTCTACATGGACGAGCGGGACCGGGGGCTCTACATCTGCACCTGGCCGCACGGCGGCAAGCCGGAGGTGCCGACCCAGTACAGCGACGAGGTCTGGAGCGGGCTGGAGTACCCGGTGGCCTGCCTGTTGCTCTTCGAGGATCAGATCGAGCCCGCCCTCACCATGCTGGCCGACGTCCGCGAGCGGCACGACGGCACCCGGCGCAGCCCCTGGAACGAGGTGGAGTGCGGCGACCACTATGTGCGCCCGATGGCCAGTTGGACGCTGCTGGAGGCTGCGGCGGGCTACCAGTACGATGCGACTCGGGGCAGCCTGGCGTTTGCCCCCCGGATCGATCCCGGCGATTTTTGCAGTTTCTTCATCACAGGAAGCAGTTGGGGCACGTTCAGCCAGGGGGGCGGATGCGCCCGGTTGGGCGTCGACTATGGGGAACTCGGGCTGAAGGAGCTGCGCCTGAAGAGCGACCGTGCCGACGCCACAGTCCATCTGAACGAACAGGAGGTCGCTGCCGGCGTCGAGCAGATCGACGGGTGCGTGCGCCTGCGCTTTGCCCAACCGGTGACGGTCGCCGCGGGCGAGGAATTAGTCGTGGCCTTCGGCTGAACAGCCCCCGCCGCCGTGGAACAGGCGGCGCTGGGCCGCTCTTCCCAGCACCGGCTCTTCAGGCCGGTGCGGCCGACAATCTATCCCGCGAAGTCGAACCCTTCGACATCCAATTGACAGAACCCAGACCCTTCACCCCCAGAGCATCTCTTGTCCTGGTGACTGTAGAACTCGGCAAAGTGGTATGGGATAGCGCGTTTGGTGAACGAGGCCCTGACCTCCGGCAACAGGTACTCCTCCTCAACTGCGGCGTGCACCACGCTGCCCACCACCAACGTGTTCACCGGTGTCTCTGTCTCAACCTCTTTGAGCCAGTCAAGGATGCACTCGTAGTGGGCATAGCATTCTTTCACTCTCGGTGCCGACACAACCTGGCACGGCTCGGGCGTCAGCCCAGAGGCGGTGATTTCATCCACCTCATGCGGATAGTGTACAGTGGTCTTCATACATCGCTGTTTCAGGTCGTAGCTGGGCAAGTTCATCACAAACTCCTTGTTGGACCTGATCAGGCGAAGCGTGTCGGAGTTGTTCATCAGTTGTAGCATGAACTTGGGCTCTCTGCCAGAACCCAGGAGCATACCCCACGCATTGAGCTGCGCGTTGGGCAGCCCGTTCTCCTTTTGGGTGGTAACGATAAAGACAGCCGTGGGGATATTCAACACAAAGTTGTACCACGAAAACACCTGGAACTGGCCATCCCATCCCTGCTGAATATCAGCCGGGGGAACCACTGGCAAATCTATCTTCATAGTGATGCACTCCTCATCTATTCCAATCATGGCGCTCTGCGCGCCAAACGGAAAAGCTGAGCTGCTGGGCGGCTTTGCAAGACTAACCTCGCCAGAAGACCAATTACAAAACCAAACTGACCTCGATTTCGTCGCACGATAGCCCGGTCAGCTCCAGCGAGGGCTAGACGGCGCTCCTTCCATTAGAACCAGAACCCCAAAGCATCCCGCTCAATACTACTGTTCCGGGCTGCTCCACAACATCCTGAACCAGCCCCAGACCTTCAACGTATGACAAGGGGCAGGTAAACCACACGAGGGTAAGAGGAAGGATCGAGAGGGTCTGTTCCCAGCTCGACTTCAATGCCGTCATCCGCGCCATCGCCGTCGGTATCGGGATCATCAAGATCCGTGTCCAAGAGAACCTCGATGGCGTTCTGTAGGCTATCGTGGTCACTGTCTTCAAACGCCCAGTCCATATTCAGAGTGGTTACGCCGTAGATGTGCGCGTTGAAAAAGGATGTGAAGTCGGAGTCGGTGAGCAGATTAAGGGCGGATTTGATATATTCCTCATCACA
>DATKTN010000151.1:0-3265 GCA_035531135.1 Anaerolineae bacterium | reverse complement strand
GCTGCGCGCGAACACCGTGCCCTGCGTCGCCGCCGTCTACTACGACGACATGTACGTCGAGCGCACCTTCTCGGAGGAGACCGCCCGCGACGTCCAGGGGATCAAGCTGTGGGTGACCAGCGAGTACGAGCACGACGGGCTTCGCTCCTACGGCGAGCAGGTCCTGGGCCGGCTGCTCGACATGCTGCACGGGGAGAGGTGACAAGGGGACAGGGAGACAGGGAGACAGGGAGACAAGGAGACAAGGAGACAAGGAGACAAGGAGAGGAGGGGTGTGGGTGTGTGGGGGAGAGGGTAGGAGGAGAGGGATGAACCGATTGATTCTGGTCGCCTCAGTTGCATTGCTATTCCTGGCGGCGTGCGCGCCGGTCCTGGCGCCGACGCCCACCGCTACCCCGACGCCTGTCCCCACCATCCCCCCGACGGCGACGTTCACACCGTCGCCCACGCCGACGCCCGCGCCGACCGCGACGGCGACGCCGCGACCGGCGCCCACCCCACTCCCCATCGAGGTGACCAAAGACGTCCCCTACACCACGCCGCTCCAGCCGGACGTGCGGGCACGAAACCTCGACGTGTACGCACACGCCGGCCCGGGGCCGTGGCCGGTCGTCGTCGTCGTGCACGGGTACGCCTTCACCAAGGCGGACTATCGCCTGATCAGCGAGGCCATCGCCGCACGGGGCGCGGTCGTGTTCACGGCCGACTGGGCCGCCTGGACGCCGCCCACGCGGGCCGCCGAGGGGAATGGCGCCAGGGTGCGCGAATGGGCCGAGACCGTGACCTGCGCCGTCCGCTTCGCCCGGGCAAAGGCGGCGGACTATGGCGGCGATCCGGGACGGGTGACGCTCGTCGGCCACTCGGCCGGCGGGGCCGTGGGACTTGTAGGCGCGCTGGGCGGCGACGGCCTGGGCCCGCTGTGGGACGCGTTCGCCTCGGCCCGGGGAGGGCCGCCCCCGCAGGTCGCCTGCCTGGCGGACGGGACCTCCGCCTATCCCGACGCGTTCGTGGGATACGGCGGCGCCTACCCCATGTTCGAGTTTCTGAAGGAGGACGACCCGGAACTGTGGCAGCTCGCCAGCCCCTTTGCGCTCCTCGGCGGCAACCCCGAGCTCCAGGTGCGCTTCATCCACGGGGAGTGGGACACCATGATCCCGGCCGAAGGGGTCGAGCTCTCCCGGCAGCTCCTCGACACGCTGGCGGACGCGGGATACGATGCCACGTGGACGACCGTCGACGCCGGCCACCAGTTCAGCCCGACCGGCCCAACCGGCGAGTCAATCGTCCAGATGATCCTGGAAGCAGCCCGCGACTGACCGTCACACACCCTCCCTGAACCCGACCATCCAGCACCCAGCATCCAGCATCAAGACACCGACAAGGAGACATACAGATGAAAATCACACACTACAAGGACGTCCCGCCCGACCCGGTGGGCGAGGAAGGAGCTTCCGGCATCACCGTCCGGTGGGTCATCGCCGAGAAAGACGGGGCCCCCAACTTTTCGATGCGCGTGTTCGCGCTCGATCCCGGCGGGTACTCGCCGCACCACAGCCATCCGTGGGAACACGAGGTGTTCGTCCTGGAGGGAAGCGGCGCCGTCGTCCGGGAAGGCCAGGATGTCCCCATCTCCAGGGGCGACGTGCTGTTCATCCCGCCTGGCGAAGCGCACCAGTTGAAGAACACGTCCGCAGAGACGCTCGAGTTCATTTGTCTCATTCCCAACCCGGAGTGACAAGGTGACAAGGTGACAAGGTGACAAGGAGACAGGGAGACAAGGGGCAGGGCCAGGGCAATGGTGGACCACAGGAGAGGACTGGACGATGGCGACGTCGCTAGAGATCGTTCCGCTGGAGGATAAGCACATCGAGGAGGCCGCTGTGTTGGTGAGCGCTCGCTACCGGGCGTTGCGTGAGGACGTGCCACTGCTGCCGTCCCGCTACGAGGACGCTGGCACCATACTGCCGCTGGTGCGCGACCTGGCCGGGCAGGCCTCGGGCGTCGCCGCGATCCGTGGCGGTCGACTCGCCGGTTTCCTCCTCGGGTTCGTGATCCCCGAGTTCCAGGGCAAGCGGAGCGTGTTCAGCCCCGAGTGGGCCAACGGGGCAGATCTGGAGGACAGCCGCAGGATCTACCAGGAGATGTACGCGCACCTTTCGGCCCGCTGGGTCGCCGATGGGTGTTTCACGCACCTGGTCAGCCTGCTGGCCGACGACCGCGACGCCATCGACGGCTGGGAGTGGCTGGGCTTTGGGTTCATCGCGGCCGACGCCGTGCGTGACCTGGAACCGGTGCACGGCCCCGTCGCCGACGTCGACGTTCGCCGGGCGGGCCTGGAGGACGTCGAGCAGGCGATGGCATTGGACGAGGCGTTGCAGCAGCACATGGCGGCCGCGCCCACGTTCTTCCCCCACGACGAGGAACACGACAGAGGCTTCCACGAGGAATGGCTGGGAAATCCGGCCCACGCGCTGTGGCTGGCCTATCACGGCCCGGAGGCGGTGGCGTGCATGGGGCTGGGGCCGGCCAGCACGGACGCCTGCACGGTCATCCGCGACGAGGAGACCACCAGCATCGTCAGCGCGTTCACCAGCGAGCGCGTGCGCGGCCGGGGCATCGCCACCGCGCTCCTGAACCGGTCGCTCGACTGGGCGCGCTCCGAGGGGTACGAGCGGTGCGCCGTCGACTTTGAGCCCATGAACGTCCTCGCGGCTCGTTTCTGGATGAGATACTTTGAGCCGGTCTGCTATTCGCTGGTCCGCCACGTCGACGAGCGAATAACCAATGACCAATGACCAATGACTAATGACCAATGACTAATGACTAATGACCAATAAGAAACGTGATGCGTGATGCGTGAAACGTGAGACGTGATGCGTGAAACGTGAGACGTGATGCGTGAAACGTGATGCGTGAAACGTGAAAGGAGCCGGACCTCGGAAGGAGATGCCGCCCCCTTTGGCGTGTGGCGGATCGCGCTCACGGCGACCGCCCGGATTCTATCTCCGCCAGGGTCTCCGCCGCGGTCCATCGGCGCTCGTCATCGAGCACGACCGCCCTCGGATGGTCCAGCAGCACCCACCGCTGGATTTCAAGGAGCACGAACATGTCCGAGACTACTGTTCAAAGCCTGGACAACGTGGCTGAGACGTTGCTGATTCCGCTCTACATTCGAGCCATTGAATCACAGCGCCCCGATGCCCTCCTCAAAGACGAGAAAGCCGTGGCGCTGGTCCGGCAGATGGACTATGATTTCTCGCGGATC
>DATKTN010000150.1:0-2648 GCA_035531135.1 Anaerolineae bacterium | reverse complement strand
GCCGGCCAGCGAGTGAGTCGGCATGTCCTTCGGCAGTTCACGCTGCTGGTGCACCCGCTCAAAGTGCACGGCGGCCTCGTCGGCACTCTCGTCCCCATCAAAGATGGACACGATCTCCCAGGCCAGCTTCTTCTTCGCCTCCATCGGGTGCACCTCGCCCCGCTCCATCGCTTCCAACAGTTCGTCAATCTGGGCCGGCGTCCAGCGCGTGACCAGCTCGAACCAGTTGCGCATCGCCGAGTCGGGGATCGACATGGTCTTGCCGTATTTGTCCTCCGGGGCCTCGTCTATGCCGACGTAGTTGCCCGTGCTCTTGGACATGCGCAGGGTTCCATCAGTGCCGACGAGAATGCGGAAAGTGAGGCAGATCTGGGGCTTTTGCCCAAAGCTCTCCTGCACCTTGCGCCCGGCCAGAAGGTTAAAGAGCTGATCGGTGCCGCCTATCTGCACGTCAGTCTTTAGTGACACAGCGTCGTAACTTTGCATCAGAGAGTAGAAGAACTCGTGCAGCCAGATGGGGTCGCCTCGTTCGTACCGCAAGGAAAAGTTGTCCCGCGCCAGGAACTGCTGGACGGTAAAGTTGGCTGCCAGGCCGATGAGGTTTTCGAAAGAGAGCTTGGCCAGCCAATCGGCGTTGTAGCGCACCTCGGTCTTGTCTGGGTCGAGTATCCTGCACGCCTGCCGGACGTAGGTGCGGGCGTTCTCGGCCAGTTCCTCAGGCGTGCGGCGTGGCCGGGCCTTGTCCTTGTCGGAAGGGTCGCCGACCAGACCGGTAAAGTTACCGATGAGGAAGATGGCCTGGTGGCCCAGTTCCTGGAACTGGCGGAGCTTGCGCATGGTGACGGTGTGGCCCAGGTGGATGTCCGGCGCGGTGGGGTCGTAGCCACAGTAGACGCGCAATGGGCGCCCGCTCCTTCTCGCCTCGGCCAGCCGCTCGCGCAGTTCTGCCTGCATGTGTTCTTTGATCTGCTCGTCGCCAAATTCCGCACCACGCATCAAGATGGCGACCTGTCCGTCAATCGTGGTCTTGTTCATCAAATCAACCTCCCTTTCTGGTAGGTTTAGATGGGTAACAAAAAACCCACTCGGCGTGGGTCTTGGGGAGGCGGATTGCAGCGCAAAGCGGCGCATGCGCGTGGCCGCCGCGCTACAATCCGCTGGAATAGATGTACGTGTGGGCTCTCCAGGTCCTATGGTCCAACTCTGCGTACCCCAATCGATGGTGGCTCAATTATACCGGAAAAGGACAAAAAGGCAATTCAGCTTTGAGTCTCCGGTGTTGAGTCAGGCCCTGGCGTAGGCCGTGGCGTGGGTGGCACTGGCGTGGGTGGCACTGGCGTGGGTGGCACTGGCGTGGGCGGCACTGGGGTGGACAGCACTGGCGTGGGCGGCGACGTCGGTTGCTCCCACTTGGGCGTATTCGTCGGTACTGGCATCGGCGTAAGTTCGGGCGAAGGTACGACGACTCGCGTCGGCGCTGGCGTGGGCGTCGGCGTCGCCGTCACCGCCATGGTACGGAAGTCAGATTCCTCCTCAGGTGTCTCTGTGGGCTGCCGTGTGGCCGGTCTCGAGGTGGGGCTTGCGGTGGGGGAAGGTGTGGCTGTCGGAGTGTAGGTGGCCGTCATCGTGACGCGGGCTGTTGGCGTCGCCGTCGCCGTCGCCGTGGGCGCGGGAACACCGCCCCCACTGACTTGACTGGCCCGCAACGAGATGATCGTCACCAGAGACACGAGAGCAACGGCCAAAAGACCGGCCCCAAGTCGGCGGTCGATCCGCAGTCCCGTGATGCCCCTCCACGGCAGAAACACGTTCGACTTGGACGGCTCCGCCAGCAGGGTGGTGTCCATTGCAGAGGGGGCGATGCTCTCTGTCTTTACCTGGGTGGGTAGCGGCGAACCGAAGAGCGCCTGGTACATCTCCGCGATGCTTTGGAACCGGTAGGGGGGGCGCAGCGCCATGGCCTTCATGAGCACCTGGTCGGTCACCTCGCTCACATCGTCCCTGCTTTGCCGAACAGGTACCAGGGTCTCTGGGTCCACGACTCGCTCTGTCGCCGTGGGCGGCGGTGCTCCTGCCAGTGCATGATACAGCGTTGCGCCCAGGGAGTAGATGTCAGTGCGAGGGTCGGTGCCTCCCTTCCTGGTATCGTACTGCTCTGGCGGGGCATACTCTGGCGTGCCCAGACCTCGCATCACCGTCCGCGTGTGGGGGTCGTCGGGGTCCACCAACTTGGCCAATCCGAAGTCAACCAGGATCGCCTGTCCCTGCCAGGTGATGATCACATTCTGCGGCTTGACGTCACGGTGGATCACGCCTTGTTCGTGACAATGCGCGAGCGCTTCTATCAATTGACGTGCCCAATCAAGGACCTCGTCTTCGGTCAGTCCTCCTTCCTGGGCGACGACCTCGTCCAGCCGCCGGCCGTAGATGAAATCCATCACCAGGTAGGCGTTGCCGTCCTCTTCAAAGTGGTCGCTGACGCGCGGCAGGTTGGGGTGGCGCAGGCTGGCCAACAATCGCGCTTCTTGCTGGAACTGCTCGCGAAGTTCAGGCAGTGCACTCCCCGAGGTGCCCGGATGGGGTAGCATCTCCTTGAGCGCGCAGCGGACGTTGAGCGTGTTGTCCATCACCTCGTAGACAGCACTCAT
>DATKTN010000149.1:0-6532 GCA_035531135.1 Anaerolineae bacterium | reverse complement strand
AAATCGGTGGTGTGGAGCAGGTCGAGCCCAAGCCGCGCTATCTCTACCCCCAACGCCCAGCGCTCCAGCCGGTGGTGCGAAGGGGTCCAGCAGGGGACAGGACGGAGGTTTGTCCCGGACAACGGGGGGGGATGATCCTTGCGGCTGTGCAGGACATAGTAGTCCGTGTCCACATCGAGTGAGGACAGCACATCGAGCAGATGCAGCACATAGTTGCGGATTCCACCCCGGGCGTAGTAGACGATGCGGGCGTCGATACCAATACGCATATCTGTCTCCGATCCAGCGCCATTATAGCGAACCACTGCAGCCTGTCAACCGTTGCCCGTGCGGTGGAATGATGTTATAATCAGCACCATCAGACTCACCCAGGGAGTGCGATGATGGCGATAAACACGACCCAGACGATGGAGCTGACCCAGGCGACGCAGACGATCAAGTGGTTGGACGAAGAGCGCCGCAGGGATAAAGCTTTGATTGCCACGCTGCAGGAACAAGCGCAGGGCCAGGATCAGCAACTGGCCCAACAGGCAGCCCAGATCCAGGAACTCCAGACCGCATTGGCAGGCATCCGGGGTGTGCTGTCTCAAGTGACTGGGTTTGGGCAGCTCGTCTCACAGTACAGGGACGAGCTGGTCTTGCAGATGGATCAGCGCGTGGAGACACGTCGAAAGGAACAGGCCGAGTCCGATCGGCTGCGCCGGATGGAGTACGAGGCGCTGACCGTCAATATGAACCGGCTGGAGAAAGAACTGCGCGTCCTGCCCCAGTATCACGAGGAATTGAACGCTCTCCGGGCCGAGAATCAGCGGCTGAGCGAGGCCCTCCAGCGCCAGGATGTCTCCGTAGCTGACTTGAACAAACGCTCCGACGACCGCATACAGGCCGTCACCTACCTGGAGGAACAGCGCCGCGTCGATAACCGCCGCATCGTCGATTTGGAACAGGATACGACCGAACTGCACAAGAGGATCGAGGTGCTAAACAAGAAGCTGCCTCTCCTCGAGGACACGCTCCGCAAGCAGACCACACGCATTGACGAGGCCATCCAGGAGACAAAAAAGTACGAGAAGCCCATCGAAGAACTGCGCATCTCTGACTTCCAGCGTGAACAGAAGATGAAGCAATATCTGGAGCAGGGCGAGCAGGTGGCCCGCGAGATGGAGCGGATACGGGCACAGACGCAGGGGTTCCTCGAGCAGCAGCAACTGGTCAAGCGAGCGCTGGAGAGAATGGAGCTCTTTCAGGCGCGGCTCGAGAAGCGGCAAAACGAAGTCGCCGAGATGCAGCGGGTGGCCGAGGATCGGCTCAGACGCCAGTGGGAGGAGTGGCAGGACGAGCAAGATAAGCAGCAGAAGAAGCGAAACGTCATCATCGAGGAGCGCTGGCGAGGGCAATCCCAGACCAACGACGAACATCTGAAACGCCTGAATGCGCTCCGGTTGGCGTCTGAACTGCACCGCAATCAACTGGACACTCTCTGGGAGGCACGACGTTCCGACGCTACCAACCTGCTCAAGGCTGCCCAGGACATATACGAGGCTCTGGTCGGGCCGATTGACGAACAACTGGCCCCTCTACGCAGCAGGCAAGAGGAATGACACGATGCACGTCATCGGCACTGCCGGCCACGTGGATCACGGCAAATCCACGCTCGTTCACGCCCTGACCGGCATAGACCCCGACCGGCTTCGCGAGGAGAAGGAGCGGGAGATGACGCTGGATCTGGGGTTCGCCTGGCTCACACTCCCCAGCGGCGAACCGGTCGGCGTCGTGGACGTGCCCGGGCACAGGGACTTTATCGAGAACATGCTGGCGGGCGTCGGGGGGATTGAGGCCGCCCTCTTTGTCGTCGCTGCCGATGAGGGCGTGATGCCGCAGACCAGGGAGCACCTGGCCATCCTCGACCTGCTGGGCATCGGCACAGGAGTTGTCGCTCTGACCAAGGTGGACCTGGCCGAAAGCGAGGAGTGGGTTGAGTTGGTCGCCGCCGACGTGTCCGAGACGCTGGAGGGGACGGCGCTGGAGGGCGCACCGATCGTCCCTGTCTCCGCCCGCACGGGGCAGGGCCTTGACGAGCTGACGGCCGCACTGCAGGATGTGCTCGCCCAGGTCGAAACACACCTTGACCAGGGGCGGCCGCGGTTGCCCATTGACCGTGTCTTCACCATCAGCGGATTCGGTACCGTCGTCACGGGAACCCTCACCAACGGCAGTTTCGAGGTGGGGCAAGAGGTCGAAGTGCTGCCCGGTGGGCTAAAGGCCCGCGTTCGCGGCTTACAGACCCACAAGCAAAAGGTCGAACGGGCGGTGCCAGGCAGCCGCGTGGCGATGAACCTCAGCGGCATCCGCAAGGCCGACCTCAAGCGCGGGGATGTCGTCGCTACCCCCGGCTGGCTGCGGCCCACGGTGCTGGTAGATGTGCGATTGCGCTACCTGCCCAGTGCGCAGCGCCCGTTGCGCCACAACGCCCAACTCAAGTTCTTCTCCGGCGCGGCCGAGACCATAGCCCGCGTACGGCTCCTGGGTCAGGATAAACTGCCGCCGGGTCAATCCGGCTGGGCACAGTTACGTCTCCAGGAGCCGGTACCGCTGGTCAAAGGGGACCGCTTCATCGTCCGCGTCCCCTCGCCCCCGGCGACCGTGGGCGGTGGCGTCGTTGTCGATCCTCACCCAGGTCGCAAGCATCGTCGCTTCCGCCCCGGGGTACTGGCCCGCCTGGAGACGCTGAGCCAGGGCAGCCCGGCAGAGATCCTGCTGCAAGCACTGGAGAGGCGCGGCCCCACCTCCACCCGCGACCTGCTATCCGCCAGCAGTCTGGGCGAGGCTGCTCCCGAGGCACTGGCTCAACTGCTGGACGAAGGCCAGGCAGTGCTGCTCGACTCACCACCCGACAGCCCAAGATTACCGACCAGCAACCAGTTGCTCGCCACCAGTGTCTGGTGGTCCGCCCTGACTGATCGCCTCACTCGCGAACTCTCTGCCTATCACCAGCGGTTCCCGCTGCGAGTGGGAATGCCTCGCGAGGCTCTGCGCAGCGGGCTCAGGCTGGAGGCAAAGGTCTTTAACGCAGGCTTAGCCCGCGCCGTCGCCGACGGACTTGTTGCAGACGAAGGTGCTACCGTCCGGCTTCCATCGCACGCCGTAAGCCTTACCCTCGACCATCAGCGCCAGGTACACGCACTGCTGGTCCGTTTCCGCCGTCAACCCTACGCCACGCCCTCGTTCAAGGAAAGCGCCACTGCGTTGGGAGAAGAGGTGCTGGGTGTGCTGGTCGCCCGTGGAGACCTGGTGCAAGTCTCATCGGACGTCCTGTTCCTGCCCGAGACCTACGAAGAGATGGTGGCCCGCGTCCAGGCTCACATTGAGCGCGGGGGTAGCATCACCCTGGCCCAGACACGCGACATGTTTGGGACCAGCCGCAAGTACGCCCAGGCGCTTCTGGAGCACCTGGACGAGACAGGTGTGACGAAGCGCGTGGGAGATGCACGGGTGCTGCGGTAGGAAACCCAAATACGAAATACGCAACACGCACTACGTGTTATTGCGTACTGCGTATTGCGCGTTTCGCCTCATTTGTCTCGCCTGCGCCGCCACCTCTCCAGCCGCTCCATGATCTCCCGCTCGTAGCCGTGCCCTTTGGGCTGGAACCACCCACCCTCGATCCCCTCTGGAAGGTAGCGCTGCTCCACCCATCCCTCAGGATAGGCGTGGGGATACTTGTACTCTGCGTGCTCGCCCATCGTGCGTCTGTAATGCTCGCGCAACCGGCCGCGAAAGACGTCGCTCTTGTCGCGCAGGTAGATCGGCACCGGTCCGGCTCCGTGCTCCTCGATCTCCGCCAATGCCTTCCAGTAGGATCCCGCCGAGTTGGACTTGGGCGCTGTAGCCAGGTAGAGCGTCGCCATCGCCAGGTGGTACTGCCCCTCAGGCATGCCCACCCATTCGAACGCCTGGGCACAGGCGTTGACGACCACGACGCCGTCAGGGTCGGCCAGCCCGATGTCCTCGGCTGCCAGGATGTACAGCCGGCGTAGGATAAAGCGCGGGTCTTCGCCAGCGGCGACCATCTTGGCCAGCCAGTACAGCGCCGCGTCAGGATCGCTGCCGCGAACCGACTTGATGAAGGCAGAGATCGTGTCGTGATGTTCGTCGCCTGCCTTGTCGTAGCGCAGCGCGCGCCGCTGGATTGACTCTTCGGCCACGCCCAACGTGATGTGGATGGCGACACCCTCGTCGGAGGGAGTGCTCTCCACGGCCAACTCCAGCGCGTTGAGCGCAGCTCGGGCATCGCCGCCAGCAACGCGCACCAGGTGAGCGAGCGCGTCGTCGTCGAGCTGGACATTGAGCGCGCCGTATCCCCGCCCGGAATCGGCCAGAGCGCCGCGCAGGATCGTCACCACCTCGTCGTCGCCAAGCGGCTTGAACTGGAACACGCGGGAGCGGGAGACCAGCGGCGCGATGACCTCAAAGTAGGGGTTCTCGGTCGTCGCGCCGATGAGCACTACGGTGCCATCCTCGACGTGGGGCAACAAGGCGTCCTGCTGAGCCCGATTCCAACGATGGATCTCGTCCACGAGCAAGATCGTGCGCCGGCCGTACATCCCACGCCGATCCTTGGCCTCCTTGATAACACGCCTCAGGTCGGCCACGCCCGCCAGCACAGCGCTGATCGTCTCAAAGTGGCTGGACGTCGTATTGGCGACGATCATCGCCAGCGTCGTCTTACCGGTGCCCGGTGGCCCCCAAAAGATCAATGAGGAAAACAGCCGGTCAGCCTCGATCGCGCGGCGCAGCAGCCGTCCCTCACCGGCGATGTGATCCTGACCGACGAACTCATCCACCGTGCGAGGGCGCATGCGCGCCGCCAGAGGCGCTTCGCGGCGAATTTGTTCCTGCCGGCTGTGCTCAAACAAATCCATCGCGAGATCGCTCAAGGGGTGAAGAACGTGTAGGCATCTGCCAGGCGGACCGCCAGCGGCGCGAGTACCTGCGGGAAGAGCCCAACCCCAACGCACGCCACGATTGCCATAGCCACGACCGCCGCTGTCAGCCAACCTTCAGGGGGACCCCAGGAGACGACACTCCGATTCTCCGGTGCCCGGGGATGCACCAGCAGGACAGATAGCCCCCGCCATACGCCGATCATCACGCCCACCCCGGCCAAGAGGAGGAACAACGCGGAACCTGGGCTCGATGGCGCCAGTGCACGGCAGAGGGACCAGCGCCAGACGAAGCCCGCACTGACCGGCAAACCTGCAATCGAAAGCCCCCCGAATGCCAGCGCCGCCGTGCTCCACGGCGCGTGCCATCCCAATCCGCTCAGTGTATCAAAGTCGTCATCGCCCCCATTGCGCGCTCGCAGACCGCTCAGGCCGGCAGAGACGAGAGTCAACCCAAACGGACGCACCAAGAATGACAGAATGGCGAGCGTCAGCCCCAGCCTGCTGTTCATTCCCAGGGCGATGAGCGCAGCACCGCTATCTATCAGCGCAGCATACCCGATCAACAGCCCCAGGCGGCGTTGAGATGGCGCAAGCAGTCCCCCCACGACGACCATCGCCAGGCCCGCGGCAAAGGTGAGGGATTCGAAGCGGGGATGGCTGCTGAGCCAGGGATAGGTTTCCAGAAAGTCAAGCAACAGGAACCAAACCGCCCCATTGCCAACGGTGAGGACAAACGTGCCTGCCAGCGGTACGCTATCGCTGGCGACCGCCGGCACCCACGTGTGAAAGGGCACAACGCCCAGCAGCAGCGCAAATGAGAGAGCCAACAGTGTGGCGGCCATGCCGAGCAGCCCCGTCTCGTCTGGCGTCAGCGCGTACCGCTCCAGCAGCCAGTGGGTGACCAATAGACCCGGCAGGGCCAGTGTGGTGAACGTCAGGTAGCGCAGGCCCCCCCGGGTGGCCTCCCCCCCCTCGGACTGGAGTGCAAAGACCGAGAGCGCAGCAGCAATCTCGATGAGCAAGGCGGCATAGATCAGGGGCCGGATCAGAAACGCCCCACTCAGCAGGCTGAGCAGAGCCAGGCCCATCGGGATGAGCAAAGAATGCGGCGCGAAGCGCCACGCCAGGAAAAAAACGCCAGCGGACGCCAAGAACAAAAACGCCATCGCCTCCCGGTCGGCCTGCCCCAGAACCAACTCGCGTCCAAAGAAGGTCACCGCCTCACCCATTGCAATCTGCTGGCCTCCCCAGAAACGCACTGGCTGGTCCAGCGGCAGCGTGACGACCGCGAAGCCCAACACCAACGCCGTGCCGACGGCCAGCAATGCCGACACGGACGTCCACCGAAGCAGGATGTATACGATCCCTGCCATCGCCATGGGGAGGATCAGCAACAGAAGTGGGCCTGCGATCACGAAGTCTCCTCCTCGCTGGCAGTGGCAACCTGAGCCGCTCTTAGGTAGGCCGCCGCCAGTGCAATGAGAAAACTGACGGCACCAAGCAGCCCGGCCACAGCGAGGCTGGGCACCAGTGCGACGTAAAACAGGTCAAAACCCGATAGAAAGGTCAACAACCCGATCCCCACC
>DATKTN010000148.1:0-6011 GCA_035531135.1 Anaerolineae bacterium | reverse complement strand
CCGTCGCCCTTGCCATCCCGGTTTACGAGGGGATCAAGCCCGTTCCGGCCAGGGCCATCATCAGCCTGTGCCGCCGGATGGACCGAACGATGGGCGATGATCTGTGGTTGTTGGAGTTGAAGGACAGGCTTACCTATCCGTTCAGCCACAACGCCATGATGGACGCCCTGTTTGACAGGGAGAAGCTAGAGGGGCATGAGTGCGACTGGCTGTTCATCCTCGAAGATGACATCGTTCCCAAACCTGACCTGTACGAGAAGCTGCGGGCCGCGGCGGACCCTGACACAAGGCCGTGTGTGGCGGCCTTGGCGTATTGCCGACAACCTCCATTCCTCCCCGGCGCGGCGACAGTCCACAAAGTGAATGGAACGTGTTACGGCCAGCAGTGGAGGTCTGCTCCTGAGAGCGGGACGGTTCCAGCGGACAGCGTGGCCATGTGCGCCATGCTTATCCATCGAAGCCTTTTCCGGCGGGTGTCAAAGCCTTGGTTCGGAATCATCGGCCCTGAATCTACTGGTGGCATGGGGCCGGATGCGTTCTGGTCCCGCAGGCTCAAGGACCACGGGATACAGCCGTACCTCTGCTGTGGCGCGGAAGTTGGGCATTGGACTACTGGTGAAGTAGTGGACAGGGACACATCACAGGCATGGGCGAAGCAACAGCAATCATCGTAACGTGCGAGCGGGACCGCTGCCTGGCCGACCTGTGCGTGGCCGGAGTGGAGAAGTTCTGGCCCGGCGTCAAGCCGATGATCCTGCTGGACACGGACGACACAACGGAGGCCCCGCTGCCGGATGACATACGGGCACTGGTCCGCCGGATGCCCGTGCTCAAGCGGGTATTCGACGTTCCCTTTGTGAGTCCAACTGAGCGCATTTACTCCCTGGACAGCGATTGCCTGATCTACTCCGAACCGACCGACTTCTCCGTTCCGGCCTATCAGGGAACTCCCGGCTGGGACGCGCCTAATGGGATCAAGGTCTGGCACGAGCTTGGCGTGGAGATGCCGAAGATTGCGCCCCGGTTCTGCGGCGGGATGTACTCGTATCTCCGGGTGGACTTCCTGGACGCCAAGGACGCTGCCATAGCCTATCTCCGCAAATGCGTGGAGATGGGCCTGCACGAGACGGCGTACCCCGGCGTGGTGTGCGAGCAGAGCCTTGTGGCTGGGATGTGGCGCATGGCCTACCCGGACAACTGCCTGCCGTTCGAGCGGTATCCGATCAACGAACCGACCAAGGAACAGGTGATCTTCCACATCTCCGACAGGAAGGGCGAGCTTTGGGTGGGCACGCTCATTGATGAGTACAAGACGGGGGTTCTGGCGTGAGTCATTTCGTCGTAGAAATCGAACTCACCACGGCCTGCACGCGGAACTGCCCGTTCTGCCGCCCTACCCTTCTGCCCGAGGACCGCGACTTCCCGGCCTACCTGACGGAGAAGCTGCACAGCAAGCTCATTGGCGAACTGGCGTCAGTCGGATGGGACAAGTGGATCGTCTATTGCGGGCATGGCGAGCCGACGATGCACCCGAAGATCCTGGGGTTCCTCCTGGAAGCCCGGAGACGGCTGCCGAACGCCAAGCTGGCCCTTGCGACCAACGGCGATAACCTGACGGCGGAGTTTCTGCGATCCGCCCCGCTGGACTGCATTTGTTGGGACTGTTACGACAACGACGCCACGGCGGCCAGGATGGGCGATGTGGTGCGCGAGTCAGGGTTCCCGCCGGAGAAGTTCGCCGTCATCGACTTTGTGAACTGGCGCAAGCTCGAATGGCTCTCACGCGCAGGCACGGGATTCAAGAGCGACCGGGCGGGCGAGACCCGACACAAGCCCTGTCTTGCCCCGCAGCGAAAGATATTCTTCTCCGCCAGGGGCCGATTCTCCCTCTGCTGCAACGACGGGCACAGGCGCGTGACGTGGGACTGCACGCTGCCCGAACTGCTGAAAGACGCGAAGTACATCCAGGCACAGACTGACTTAGCACAGGGGAACCGGGAGCCATACGCCCCGTGCGCGGAATGCGAGTACGCGGGCGCGCCCCCGGAATGGCCGGACAACGGGCTGGTCTACTTCTACCCATCATTGGACAAGACGAGGTTCTGGCGATGGAACGCGAAAGGCTAGTCGTCCACGGATCGGGCGGACATGGGCGGGTAGTGGCATCCGCCGCGCTGGCTCTGGGGTACGCCGTCAAGCCCACAGATGCCAAGGACGGGACCGAGCCAACGTTGGACGAAGAGTGCATCATTGCCATAGGCGACAACGCGATTCGCAAGGCATTCCAGAACCGGCGGTTGCGTTCTGTAATTCACCCGACCGCATACGTTGACCCGTCCGCGCGGATTGAAAATGGGGTTTTCATCGGGCCGGGCGCGATAGTTCACGTCGGGGCCAGGGTGGGCCGGGGCGCGATCATCAATACCGGGTCCATCGTCGAGCACGATTGCACGGTGGGGGAGTGGGCGCACCTTGCACCCGGCGCTGTCCTGTGCGGGACTGTAGAGGTGGGCGAGGGCGCGTTTGTCGGTGCGGGTTCGGTGGTAAGGGAAAACATACGTATCTCTCCCTGGGCGACGATTGGCGCAGGGTCAGCGGTTGTGGCTGACATTGAGGAGCCGGGCGTCTACGTCGGCTGCCCGGCCAGGAAGAGATGATCTGTGCCGGGCGGGGCCTTGTGTCTCCTCGATGCAAGCCCCGTCCCGGCATTTCTGACGCGTGTTGTCGCTGGGGCGACGCGGTTTGTCCCCACCTACTATGAGGCATTCACATGGCGAAAGTAGCGTACACGGCCCCCGGCCTACTGATCGCGGATGTCGAGGCAAGAATCGCCGCGGTGCTGGGCATGAGCGTGGCCACCGCCGCTGATCTGGCCCTGATAGACCAGATGATCACCCTCGCCGGCCAGGCCGCTACCCAATGGCAGGGCCGGGTGTGGTGGTGGGCTCGCTCAACGGGGACCTTCCCCACCGTGGATACCACGAAAAGCTATGTCCTATCCACGGTGAACACGGCGGACATGGCGGACATCTACGTGCCTCTGGCCATGTGGCGCGAGGACGAAACCCGGCTCGTCAAGATACCGAAGCTCCAGTACGACGAGTGGAACAACACCTTGTCCACCACGGGGGCTCCGTACCACTACGCACTGGACGGCCAGACTCTAACGGCGCACCTTTGGCCTACGCCAGACGATGCGTACACGATCTACGTTTCGTACATGGTGCGGCATTCCAAGATCACCAGCGCGGGGTCCACGGACGCAGCCTTGATCGTTCCCCCGGAGTTCCAGTGGGGCGTGTATATCGACGGGGCGGTCTGGCTGTTGCGGCACGAAAAGACGGACCCGTTCGAGTTGGAGAACTGCGACGCCTTCGTCAACACGATGACGCGCATGGCCGCACAGAACCCGGACGAGTATTATGACCAGGAATCAAGCGACCGCAACGGCTCGAATGATCCTTCCGTACCGCCCGACCGGCGTTCGTGGGTGAACGCCTCACCTCTGACGGGACCGGCATAACATGGGCAGGCTAGTGAGAGAAGTTGAAGCCGCACGTTCGGAGTCGGTCTCCGGCGGGCGCACCGTACTCAAGCGGCTGTACGAGGTAGTGCCCAACACTACCCTCGCAACGCTGGTCCTGGCCGAAGGCGATGCGTTGCCCGACGACGGCGACGCCGAAATCGTCGAGTCCGGCTTCGTAATGACGCTGACGAAGATCGACGACAGCGGCACGAAGCACCCGATGCCGTCGAACAAGGTTGCCGTCACGGCCGAGAAGTGGGCCTCCATCGGCACAAAGGGTGCTCTCTCGGAGTTGCAGGGCAGTCGGAGGGTGATCGGCGCAAGCCGGAAGTACAAGGTTTATCGGCTGTTCCATGTGGCCTATTCGACGCTCGCCAAGGCCGAGGGTGGCTGGACCTGTAGCGGGATGCCGGTTCGGGGCGAACTGCTTGGCGTGGCGGGCATGACGTGGCGGCCGAATGAGGAGCCCGTCTGCACGGGCGTATTGGTTACTCCACAGTTCCGCAAGAACACGGCCCGCGTGCTCGCCGTCTACGAGAGCAGCCGAGGGGTTGACTGATGGCCCTGACCGCCCTTTTCAGCGACATCATTGGTGAACTGGCCGGCCCGGATTCGTGGGCTGGCAAGGTCATCTGGCAGTGCCCCGAGGCGGAAGCGGTGGGGCAGGCGTACGCGATCCAGGGAACCATCATGCCCGGTTCCGGCGGGGCGTATCCCCCCAAATGCACGCGTACGCGAATACACCACAACGCCGAGCCGGGCCGGGCGTGGATCACAGCGTACTACAAAAACTCGCGCCAGCCGGGCAAGGCCCGATTGATCGGTGGGATTTCATCTCGGCCCAAGCGGGCCGTGCGCGACCTGGGCGGGGGAATAGTCGAGGGGCCGGACCCGGACGGCACGCACTGGTGGCAGATCACCAAGGGATCGAACATCATTGCCGATGGGGTGGAGAAGATCATCCTCAAGACGGCAACCGAGGGACCGCCGGACTTCCCATCCACACGCGCATTGAGGGGCCGGATCAACTCATTCGCCCTGCCCAATTTCGGCAACGCACCGCCGGAAAGCCTGCTTTTCTGGACGATGGCGTACAACTACGAATTCGGGTCTGCCCTGTGGTACGAGGACTACCACTTCCTGGTCTGCCCGGAAAGCGACGACAGCGGCACGGTCCTGAGTTGGAACCAGTACGCCGAGAAAACCAAGGGTCTGTGGGCGGCGATTGAGCGGCAAGTCTACACGCCCGATCCCGCCCTGCCGAGCGACCAGTGGGCGGCTTCCGGCGAAGTGGTGAAGATGAGGCAGTTTCTCCCGCAGACCAAACTGGACGCCGGGGGCAACCTCCAGCGGGCTGACGATCCCGTTGTCGTCCCCCTGTTCAAGCCCGGCGACTTCTCCGTGCTGGATGCGATGGTGGAATGGTAGACGAATTCGCAGAACTTGAGGGCTTTGAGGACGAGTGGGACCCGGCCGAGGAAGTGCGCGATATAGAGTTCGGCCCGTCCGATGCCCTACGGGAGTTCGTCGAGCGTGATGAATACCCGCCACTTGACGACCCGATGGCGGACGCGCTCGACCTGGGCGACGACGATACCGGCTCCCGGCTGGACGACCTTGAGCATCGGCTTCTATTTCAGAGCCCCGACTTCACGCCGGAACTGCTTGACGACGCGGGCGAGTTGCGATGGGGCAAGGTTATCATTTCGTGGGCGCACGGCGAGAACACCATCACCCTGAACCCGTGCGACTCCAACGGGGAGAACGTCGATACCGAAAGAACGGTCACGGTCTACTGCTCTCTGCCGAAGAACGCCACGCCGGCGTACATCCACGCGACGACTAACGACGTTGTGGCCTACGCGAAGTTCACGGACGAGGACGGGGCCAGGGGCGTGCTGGTGGGAATTTCCCACTTACCCACCATCCCCAACGTGGCGAACAACTACGGGCTGGTGTGGGATGCGGCGGCGGTCACGGTTAAGTGGGTCCAGCTTGCCGCGTTTGAGTGTCCAGCGTGACGCTAGAGGGCCCCTACTACTGGAACGGAACGACGGCCCCGACACAGGGCGGCGCGCCGGTGCTGATAACAGAGGCGGAGTTCCTGGCCTGCTGCTGTGTCGAATACGGCGAGGATTGCGAGGAGTGCCCGGAAGAGCATACCCCAGCCAACATCACCGTGACTTTTGCGGACATCGAGGCTTGCGAGGGCATCACCGAATGCCAACAGGACATTGTGGACCGCGTGAACGGGCAATCGTTCATCCTGTCGCAGAACCCCGGCAATCCGTGCTTTTGGGAGGCATTCGAGTCCTATCCTGAGAGCTGTATACCCCCCTGTCTGATTGAGGCGAGAATCTGCGTATATGTGGTCTGGGTCGAGGGCGAGGGGTGGAATGTGGTGGCAAACGGCAATTGCGGCAACGAGGGCGGTGGTGGCGTCGTTTTCGCGGATCATAACGCCACATTCACCGAATGCGCAAGC
>DATKTN010000147.1:0-2718 GCA_035531135.1 Anaerolineae bacterium | reverse complement strand
GGTATCTCTGTTGGTGGATGCTGGAGGTCGTCGTCCATGGTCACGACCACTGGATACTGCGCCGACCTGATGCCAGCGAGCAGAGCGTTGTGCTGGCCGTAATTCCGCATGAGATCCAGGCCTCGGACGAAAGAGTGCTCGCTGGCCAGCCGACAGATCGTCTCCCAGCTGCCATCCTGGCTCCCATCGTTGACGAGAACAACCTCGAAGTCGTCTACCGTTTCGCTGAGTGTGGTGCCCAGACCTGCGACCAGCTCCGGTAGCGTCGCCTCGCTGTTGTAGACGGGGATGACGACGGAGACGCTCGGCGGTGTGGGGTTGTGGGCGGCCGCGCGCTGCGGTTGGTAGGTGTGAGCTTTCGGTGAACCCGTCGCTTCTTTCTCTGGCACGCCGTTGACAATCCGCACTGGATCTGTGAAAGGAGAGCGATTACGCTGTCCGCTACCGAAGACTGGGCCTGGAGTACGCTGTACATAATAGGGCATCTGGAGGACGGTGTCAAGAGACTGAGACATAGCTGGGGAGGCCCAATTGCTCTCACTTGGAGGCTCGGGCAGCTCGGAAAGGCTAGCTGGTACGATTCTTGCGGCTCATAGTGGACTCTCGCACGATTGCCGGAGAAGAAGTGTTGTCGACAGTCGGGTGCCCGATGCCCTTCATGGCCACCCAGCGCTCACTGCACGGTGGCACGGAACGACAGCGAAGCTATGGACGGATGGCAGGTAACACCTGCGGGGGAGCGTCAACGGATGGCAGGTCGTTGTGCTCTGGCACTCCGCCCGTCGGGGGAGGCACACCCAAGCGACGATAGATCGCACGTCTCAAACCGCGTCAGTCAGTTACGGTTATGCGCTCGAGCACTACGGCATCTTCAGGGAGTCGTTCCCCTGTATCGCTGGACAGAGGCAGGCGGGCACCGGTGGCTGCGTCGTACATGCCGAATACGAGTGTGTACAGGCCAGGAGGCGTATCTTGGTCAACGGCTATGTGGCGTTCGTCGACAATGATTTCGCCTTGAATCCAGCTGGAGGTAAGCCGCTCTCCGCCGCAGGGGGGAGCGTCAGCCTGAGCCCAAATGTGTCCCCCCTCGTCGACGAGGTGGACGAAAACCGTATAGCTGCGCTGTATGTCCTGCATCGCGCGCCAGTAGAGCGTGAAGCTCAGCTTGTCGCCAGGGGTGAGTGAGGCGTTAGCCAGCGAGTAGCCGAGCAACTCGATTTCGCGCCCGAGAAGCTCAGAGCGCGGATATTGGATGTGTGGTGGAGTGAGGAGCCGCTGCTCGTCGCGGATCAGAACGTGCCCGAGGGTGAGGGGCGTCCTCTGGGAGTGGCCGAGACCATAGTTGGGTGCCAGTGTGCGGTCTGTCGTCGTGGCGCGCACCTCGATGGTCAGTGAGCAGCGGTGGCCCGAAGCACGACCGGGTACGGTTAGGGCGTACTGGGCGCGGACGAGGCTTGCGGGCGGGGCGTCGGGCAGCACGGAGTCGGATTCGGCTAGGACACGCCCGGCCTGATCTGTCAGACGCAGGATGACCTGGTACTTCGCAGTGGATTCTACGAATGCTTGCCAGTAGAGGTCAAGGTGGATGGTCTGCCCCGCACGGTACTCTGCCTGTGGCAAGTCGTAGCCCAGGAGAGCAATCCGACCACCGAAGAGTCGGTGGATGGGGTGCTGAATTGGCAGGGGTGGTACAGTGTTCGCCTCGGTCGCCGGGAGTTCCACGACGGCGATGGTCGCAGCCGTGTCGGAGGGGGCGTTAGGGGCTTCAACTACCTGTATCGGCCTCCAGGTCAGAGGGGAATACACCTGGAGTTGCCACTCGTACTGCCCTGGAGGGCAAGCGTAGGGCAGTGAGATGGAGACTGCTTGAGCTACTATGGTGGCGGGCTCCCATTGAGACATTGGATAGAAGCCGTTGAAGGGCACGATATCGGTCTGGCTCCAGGTTGCACCGTCAGGGCCGACGAGCACGAAGGACAAGGAGTAGTCATCCGTGGGGCTAGTCAGGACCTGCCAGTAAAGAGTAACCTGCAGGCGCTGACCGGGACGGACGGAGGGGGGCATGCCGGTGTAGCCGAGCAGCAACAGCTGGTCCGCGAAGTTGACATTGGCGTCGCGGGCGGCGGGTGGAGGCTCGGCGACCAAAGGCGGGCTGGTGAGATAGTGGGCGACAGCCACGAAGTTGTTGACGGAGTGAAATGAAGCATCGTCCACTTGGAAGAGATTCTCGTCGAACCAGGTTCTAACGATGCCCTTGTTATCCCTGGGTGCGCCGGGCGGGGCGTAGGCGAACCAGATGCCCGGGTATTCTGCCGCCAGGGCGGCGGCCTGAGCCTTGGTCTCCTCCCCTGCCTTGAAAGGATAAGGGGGTAGCGCGGTCCATACAAGGTCGGGTCCATAGTAGTATTCCCAGAGGGGCCACAGGATGGGCTCGCTGAGGACCACGACTTCTCCGGGTTGAATGTCAGCCCTGACATAGTTCACGGCGGAGCGCAAGTCATCCTTCGCGAACCCAGGATGGAAGAAATGATTGTACGTAGAGAAAGCCAAGCCTCCAGTCACGAACAGTATGACCACGCTGGCGACGTACCGGAAGCGACGGGCCAGGACGTCCAGGCCCGCCGCCAGGAGCACATAGTAAGCAGGGCTAATGATTAGCAGATGGCGAACGCCCTCATACATTGGTTTGACGTGCGACAGTACGTAGAGAACGAGTGT
>DATKTN010000146.1:0-3347 GCA_035531135.1 Anaerolineae bacterium | reverse complement strand
CGTGGGGCCGGATTACCCCCACCTGATCACGCTGGACTGGGATCCCGGCTACCGGGCGCGGCGGATCGTGGCGCTGATCGAGGCCGACGACTCGATCTCGCTGGCCGACATCCAGGCCATGCAGGGGGACGTTAGCCCCGTCTGGGCGGAGGACGTCCTGTCCTACCTGCTGGTGCTCCCCTCGGACGACGGGCGCCAGGCGGAGGCGCTGGAGACGTTGCGCGCGTGGGACAAACGGGCGACGCGCGACAGCGCCGGGGCGGCGCTCTTCGAACCGTTCCGCCTGCACCTCCTGGACCTGACCTTTGGCGACGAGCTGGGGGAGCAGCTCCTGCGCCGGGCCCGAGGCAGCGCGACCGACGCGCTGGTCGAAATCCTGCCCGACGAGTTCTCCCCCTGGTTCGACGACGTGACGACGCCTGGGGTGGAGACGCGGGACGAGATCCTGCTGCGGGCGCTGGACGAGGCAGTGGAGGAACTGACCGATACGCTGGGGCGGGACATGGGCCGCTGGCGGTGGGGGGACCTGCACACCGCCACGTTCGAGAACCAGAGCCTGGGGCACTGCGGCGTCCGCCTCGTCGAGAGGATCTTTAACCGGGGGCCGGTGGCGGTGGACGGCACGATCGCGACGGTCAACAACACCGGCTACACCCTGGATAGCCCCTACGGCGTCGAGACTGTCTCTTCCCAGCGCCAGATCGTGGACCTGGGGAACCTGACCCGGTCGGTCTCGATGCACACGACAGGCCAATCCGGCCACCCCTTCCACCCCCACTACGACGACATGATCGACCCCTGGCGGAACATCGAGTACCACCCCATGCTGTGGGAGCGGGCGGACGTGGAGGCGGACGCGGAGGGGGTGCTGGTGTTGAGGCCGAAGGCGGAATAGAGAATAGAGATTGGAGATTGGAGATTGGAGAGATGGAGAAGACGATCGTTTCTACAAAGGAGGCTCCCGCTGCGGTGGGACCGTATTCGCAGGCGGTGCGGGTGGGGGATCTGATCTACACCGCCGGGCAGTTGGGGATCGTGCCGGGGACGAAAGACTTCGCCGGCCCGGACGTCGAGAGCCAGACGCGCCAGGCGCTGGAGAACGTCAAGGCGGCGTTGAAGGCGGGCGGCGCCTGCATGAATCACGTCGTCAAGACGACGGTGTTCCTGCAGGACATTGGGGAGTTTTCGCGGATGAACGCGGTCTACGCCGAGTTCTTCCCGGAGAACCCGCCCGCCCGCTCGGCGGTGCAGGTGGCCGCGCTGCCGCTGGGAGGGCGGGTCGAGATCGAGGCGGTGGCGGTGGCGTGCGAGTGCGAGAAGGGGTTGTGAGTTGGCCAACCGAACGACCCAACAGGTGACATACGACCTCAAATCCGTCAAGCTGCCGTACCTGGCGGGGCTGCCGCTGCGGGTGTTCGTGGCGCTGATGGAAAGCCCGCTGCGCGGGTTGCTGGTCCCCAGGCTGTTCCGTGACGCCGGGATCACCCGGCTGCGGGACCAAAGGATCGACGAGCCGCCCACGCTGCATCCGATGCACCTGGGGGGCGGGCTGGCCTGCGGGGCGGGGAGCGTACCTTCGGACGAGCTGCCCGGCCCGCCGGCCGCACCCGGGCCGGGCTTCCGCTTCGCCAGCGTGCACGACTACGCCAGCGCATACCGGGAGGGGAAAACCAGCCCGGAGGAGGTGGCGCACCGGGTGCTGGAGGCGGTCGAGGCCAGCAACGGGGCCAACCCGCCGCTCCGCGCGATCATCGCTATGGACCGCGAGGACGTGCTGAGGCAGGCCCGGGCGGCCGCGGAGCGCATCGAGAGCGGGCGCGCCTTGAGCGTCTTTGATGGCGTGCCGGTGGCGGTGAAGGACGAGCTGGACGTGGTGCCGTACCCCACGACGGTGGGCACCGCCTTCCTGGGGAGCTCGCCGGCGGAGGAGGACGCGACGGTGGTGGCCCGCATGCGGGCGGCGGGCGCTTTGCTGATCGGCAAGGCCAACATGCACGAGATCGGCATTGGGGTGACCGGGCTGAACCCCCACCACGGGACGGCCCGCAACCCCTGCGACCCCGGCCACTACACCGGGGGCAGTTCGAGCGGCCCGGCTGCGGCCGTCGCGGCGGGGCTGTGCCCGGTGGCGATCGGCGCGGACGGCGGCGGCTCGATCCGCATCCCGTCGTCTTTCTGCGGGCTGGTGGGGTTGAAATCGACGTTCGGGCGGGTGAGCGAGTTTGGGGCCGCGCCGCTGGCGTGGAGCGTGGCCCACCTGGGGCCGCTGGCGGCCACCGCTACCGACGCCACGTTGGCCTACGGCGTGATCGCCGGCCCCGACCCCAGGGATCCCCTCTCGCTGCACCAGCCAGCGCCCACGCTGAGGGGCTGGGACGACCCGGACCTGAGCGACCTGACGCTGGGCGTGTACTGGCCGTGGTTCCGGCACGCGACCGCCGACGTGGTGTCGGTTTGCGAGGGGATGCTCGATGAGTTTGAGAAGCGAGGGGCCAGCGTGCAGGAGATCGCGATCCCCGGCCTCGAGAACGGGCGTGTGGCGCACGTGATCACGATCGCCGCCGAGATGACGCAGGCACTGGGCTGCCACTATGACGAGCATTGCCGCGAGCACGGGCTGGACGTGCGCATCAACCTGGCGCTGGCGCGCCAGTTCACCGCCCGCGATTACATCCAGGCCCAGCGGGTGCGCACGCGGATGATGGCCGATTTCGACCGGGTACTGGAAGGGGTGGACGTGATCGTCACGCCGACGACCGCGCTGCCCGCCCCCGCCATCCCCAGGGCCGCGCTGCCGCACGGCGATTCCGACCTGACGACGCTGACCGAGATCATGCGGTTCGTGACGCCCGCCAACCTCACCGGGCTGCCGGCCATCTCCTTCCCGGCGGGATACAACGAGGCCGGGCTTCCCATCGGCATGCAGGCCATGGGCCGGGCATGGGAGGAACCGACGCTGCTGCGGCTGGCGCTGGTCGCCGAGCAGGTGGTGGAGCGGCAGACGCCGAGGGTGTATTACGGGATATTGGCGGAATAAGTGCCTGCGCGGGCGGGAAAAAGCCGCGTCGCAGTGGTGATCCGCAAGGAGACCGCCAATGACCAGGTCAGGACCCATAGCGTTGGCTGCTAGCCTGTCGCTGGTGCTGCTCGCCCTGACGCTGGGGCTGATGGGGAGCGCCAGCCCGTGCGCGGTGCAGGCCAGTCACTCAGCCATGACATCTTCTGGAGCGGTTTCTGATCAGCAAAGGTAACTGCTCAGCTTGATGGGACAGCGCGAGGTTGAAGAAAAGATGGGTAGAAAGGTGTACCATCCAAAGCCATCTGCAGTGCTTCGAGCACACGCTGCC
>DATKTN010000145.1:0-3579 GCA_035531135.1 Anaerolineae bacterium | reverse complement strand
CAGGAAGAGGCCGGCGAAGGCGACCGGCCACCGGGAGCCGCGCGACCAGCGGCGCTGGAGCCAGCGGCGCTGTAGCCAGCGCACCCGGCGCTGCAGCCAGCGCACCCCCTCGGTCAACACGACCAGTGGCCCGACGAGCAGGCCGGCCTCGTAGTTGAAGGGCGCCAGCGCCGCGAGAAGGAGCGCCAGGCCGATCCACCGTGTCCCGTGCCCTCTCCGACCCCGGTCGTAGGCCAGCAGCGCTCCGGCCGCCATGGCGCTGACCAGCGGGTTGTACAGCGCGCCGGGCCAGGCGACGGCCTGGCGTGAGAACGGGAAGGCGGCGAACATCGCGGTCGCCACGCACGCAGGTATCGTGCGTTTTCTGAAAGGGACGGCCGGCTGTGTCCACGTCGCGGCCAGCAGGCCGGTGAGCCAGGCGGCGAGGACGTGGGCGGCCACGTTGAGCAAGTGCAGGCCCCATGGGTGCAGGCCGCCGACGAGCCCGCCCCATAGGCGCCAGAGCGTGTACCACAGGGGCCGGTAGTAGCCGTAGGGGCTGGCGCTGGACCACAACTCCCGCCACGAGATGGATTCCAACCAGGGAATCTGGACCAGGTCGTCGGAGAACAGCGGGAGCGCGAGCGCGTCCCCGTACAGGAGCGCGGTGAGCGCCAACGCGACGATGGCTGAGGCAGCGGCGGGATGGGTGGCTGAGCGCAGGTTCTTCATGAGGCCATAGTGTATCACAGGGAATGGAGAGTGCAAGGTGCAACCTTCCCGAATTTGGTATCAGCCGATGATTTCAATCGTCGGCGGGGCTGTCCCAAATGCGATACACTCCCGGCAAGTGGAGTTGAGTCTGATAGGGGATGTGCTATAATGGTCGCAGCATGGGATATGGCGTTCTAGTCAGGGGCGTGGAACCTCGGGACGTCGCCGGTCGTCCAGAGGATGTGAGACTCACAATGGGAGCTGCTGGGTGAAGCGGACAGCGTGGATTCTATGGTTCGTCGTGGTTGCATTGGCCTGGACGCGTGGACCCGCCATGGCCCAGGCGGGCGGCCTGGCGCTGCAGGTCACGGCCGGTTTCGACGGCTACTGTCATAGCAGCGACTGGTGCCCGGTATACGTCGTCGTCTCGAACGAGGGCGCGGACGTCGAGGGTGAGCTGTGCCTCACCGCCGGCGGCACGCGCGTGGGCACCGTGCCCGACGTGTACGCCCGCCGGGTCGTGCTCCCCGCTCGTTCGCGGAAGGCGTACGTTTTCGTTCTCCCGCCTGCCGAGGCCTCGTCTCGCGATCGTCCCACCGTGCAGTTCATTGCCGGAGGTGCGGTGCTCTCTGCGAAGGAGGCTGTGGTGACCTGGTTGCGCGAGGAGGACCGGCTCTATGGCGTCGCCAGCAGCAGTCCCTCGGCGCTGAATTTCCTGAGCGACATCGCGCCGGCCGGCGGAAGGGCCGCCGTGGCTCACCTGGACCTGGGTGCGCTGCCACCCGACCCGCTGGGTTGGGACGGGCTGGACGTCCTGGTCCTGACCGACGTCGACACGACCGCGCTCAGCAGCGAGCAGCGGCAGGCGCTGGAGACGTGGGTGACCCACGGTGGGCATCTCGTCGTTGGGGGGGGCGCTGGAGCCGCCCGCACCGTCGCCGGCGTCGCCGATCTGCTGCCGGTCTATGTTTTACCCGGCGTGGTCGGGGGCACGCGTGCCGTTGAGGACCTGGGAGTGTTGGGCGAATGGTGGGGGGCTCCCATCGCGCCGGGACCCTACGCCGTCGCCGAGACGGTGCTGCGGGACGGGGAGGCGCTCATCCGGCAGGAAGATGAGCGAGGAGACCTCATCCTGTTGGCGCGCCGCACCACCGGAGCGGGCAAGGTCGACTTCCTGGCGTTCGACGCCGGCCTGAGCCCGTTCGCCCGTTGGGATGACAACGGTCGCCTGTGGGAGTTCATCGTCGAGATGGGGGGCGCAACTGTCCCACGGATTACGTTGCGCAACGGGACCAGTGCGCGCGAGGCGGCCAACGCCGTTCCCGGCCTGGAGCCGCCCTCCATGTTGCAGATTCTGGCCTTTATGCTCGCGTATACGCTGCTCATCGGCCCGGTCAATTACCTCGTCTTGCGCAAACTGGACCGGCGGGAACTGGCCTGGCTGACCGTCCCGGCGCTGATCGTGGGGTTCACGGCGTGTGCCTACGTGACCGGTTTCCAGATCCGGGGAGGCACGCCGATCGTGCACCAGTTGGCGGCCGTGTACGTGCCGCCGGGTGCAAGCGTGGGGCGCGCGAGCCAAGTGGTGGGGATCTTTTCCCCGCGGCGCACGACGTACGACGTGTGGGTGGCGGGCGCGGGCGCGCGCGAAATGCCTGGCGATCCTCCTGGCGGGCGGCTGCCGCCTCCCGGCGGACGGGCGCTGGGCGAGGTGACGCGGCCACCGCGCTTTATCCAGCAGGCGGAGGGCCTGACGGTGACCGGCCTGCGGGTGGACGTGGGTGACGTGCGGCCGTTCGTCGTCGAGGGATACGTGGACGTCTCGCCTGTGGATGCCGATCTGCAAATGGTCAGCGGTGCCTCTGGCGGCCTACGAGTGGAAGGGAGGCTGCGCAACGGCGGGGTTCCTCTGAAGGATGCTGTGCTCATCTCGGGGGATCAGGCGCAGCAGTTGGGGGATCTGGGGGCCGGTGAGGGGATAGGCGTGGGTTTCGTGTACGACGTTGCCTCCGGCCGGACTGACATCGCAGAGCAAATCCTGGGGATAGCGATCTACTGGCAGGATCCGGAATTGTATCGACGTCACCAGTTTCTCCAGGCGTTTTTTTCTCAGGATGGTGGGCTGGACCTGGGAAGGGGTATCTACCTGGTGGGGTGGGCCGAGGAGGCCCCGCTGCCGGCGGAGGTGGTGGGGCGGCCTTTTTCAGCGGTCGAGACGGCGCTCTACGTCTACGCGCTGCCGGTGGCAGGGCTGCAGCCGGGCGCGACGGTCGTGATCCCGCCCGGCCTGATCACGCGTGCGGTCGAGGAGACCGCAGGCGGCGTGGATGTGTGGCCGGGGGGATTGCACATGGAGCCTGAATCGGCGGTGGTGTTCCGTTTCACGACCTGGGATGGGGTGGCCCTGCGGCAGGTGGACGAGCTGGTGCTGCAATTGGAGGGCAGCAGCCGGGGCGACACGTCACATCCACCGGCGGTCTCCCTGTGGAACGAGGCGAGTGGCGGTTGGGAGAGGCTGGACGTGGGCTGGGGTCGTCACACGATTCCCGACGCCGGCGTCTACGTCACCAGGTCGGGCGACGTGCTCCTGCGGCTGGACACGGATGCCGAGTGGCCTGCCGATGTGGAAACCCTGGCGATCACGATCAAGGGGCAGCGATGATGGCGCAGAAACTGCATAAAGCGACGATTATCGAGACGCGGGGACTGACGAAGCGATATGGCCCACTGGCGGCGGTGGAGGAACTGGATCTGACCGTCGAAGAGGGGGCGGTCTTTGGCTTCGTCGGGCCCAACGGGGCAGGCAAGACGACGACGATGCGCATCCTGGCGACGGTCCTGCGCCCGACGGCGGGAGAGGCGTGGGTCGCGGGCCACTCGGTGCTT
>DATKTN010000144.1:0-11925 GCA_035531135.1 Anaerolineae bacterium | reverse complement strand
CCCACGTTCATCTCTATCTTTTCCTTCAACCTGGTCCAGTTGGGCGTCGCCAGCGCCGGGCGGATCCTGGAACTGATCAACACCGAGACCGAGCTGGACGAGAACGAGGCCGGCGTCGCCCGGCCGATCCGGGGGGAGGTGGTGTTTGAGGACGTCAGCTTTAGCTACGACGGCAAGCCGGTGCTCAGGGACGTCAGCTTCGCCGCCCGGCCAGGGGAGACGATCGCCATCGTCGGCCAGACCGGCTCGGGCAAGACGACGCTCACGTGGCTGATCAACCGCATCTTTGACGCCGACGGCGGGCGGGTGCTGGTCGACGGGGTGGACGTGCGCGACTGGAGCCTGGAATCGCTCCGCTCGCAGATCTCGACGATCGAGCAGGACGTGTTCCTCTTCTCCCACACGCTGGCCGAAAACATCGCCTTTGGCCATGCCGGTGCCGACCAGGAAGCGATCGAGCGGGCGGCGCGCGAGGCGCAGGCGCACGAGTTCATCACCGGGTTCGGCGACGGCTACGACACCGAGGTCGGCGAGCGCGGCGTGACGCTCTCGGGCGGGCAGCGGCAGCGGGTCGCCATCGCCCGCGCCTTCCTCACCGACCCGCGCATCCTGATCCTGGACGACTCGACGAGCGCGATCGACAGCGCGACCGAGGACCAGATCCAGCGCGCGATGCGGCGCATCAGCCGGGAGCGGACGACGTTCATCATCACCCACCGGCTGAGCCAGATCCGCTGGGCCGATCGCATCCTGGTCCTGCGGCGGGGCGAGCTGGTCGCCCAGGGGACGCACGAGGAGCTGATGGAGCGGAGTGCGGATTACCGGCGGATCTTTGCAAGGTACGACTGACGTGAAACGTGAGGCGTGAAACGTGAAACGTGAAACGTGAAACGTGATGCGTGATGCGTGATGCGTGATGCGTAATCGTCACGCATTACGTATTACGTATTGCGTATTGCGTGTTCCGTCCCTGTCACGCACCACGAAACACGCAACACGTAACACGAAACACGAGCCACGACCTCCAGGAGATGGTATGGGCTTCATTCTCGACGGCCTCGACACCGAGGCGTACGACCGCCAATATCGCGACCGGGAGCTGCTGATCCGGACGATCGGCTATTTCCAACCGTACGCCCGGCAGATGCTGCTCGTGGCCGTGATGATGACGCTGAACTCGGCGGCAGGGACCGCTGCGCCGATCCTGATCTCCAAGGCGATCGACGTCCTGGTCCAGGACCCGGCCGTCGAGAAAATGCTGCTGCTGGCAGGGGGTGTGCTCCTGCTGGGTGCCGCAGGGTGGACGTTCAACTATGTGCAGCAACGGACCTCCGCCCGGGTGATCGGGAACGTGGTGCTCAAACTGCGGGAGGACGTCTTTAACGCCACCATCGGACACGATCTGTCCTTTTACGACGAGCATCCGTCCGGCAAGATCGTCAGCCGGGTCACGTCCGACACGCAGGACTTTTCCGAGGTCGTCAACCTGATCATCAACCTGCTCAGCCAGGTGCTGCTGATCGTCCTCCTGTCCATCTGGCTGTTCCGCATCGACGTCTGGCTGACGGTGTTGTTGGTGGGCTTTACCCCGCTCGCGGTCGCGATCGCGCTCAGCTTCCGGCGCGTCGCGCGGCGCGTGACGCAGCGCGCCCGCCGGGTGACGGCCAAGATCAACGCCCAGATCCAGGAATCGATCAGCGGCATCATGGTCGCCAAGAGCTTTCGCCAGGAACGCGCGATCTATGCCACGTTTGACGCCAACAACCAGCAGGCATACCAGGTCGGGCTGCGGCGCGGGCTGACGCTGAACACGATCTTCCCGATCATGGGACTCGCCTCCGGGCTGGGCGTGGCGGCGCTCATCTACGCCGGCGGGCTGGCGACCCGTGGCGGGACGGTGAGCCCTGGCAACTGGTACCTGTTCATGCAGGCGGTTGGCTTCTACTGGTGGCCGCTGATGAACATCGCCTCCTTCTGGAGCCAGTTCCAGGACGGGCTCTCGGCCGCCGAGCGGGTGTTCGCGCTGATCGACGCCGAGCCGAGGGTGTTCCAGGTGGCAGCCGAGCCGGTCGAGACGATCAAAGGCCGCGTCACGTTTCGCAACCTGACGTTCGCCTACAACGTAAAAGATATCGTGCTGCCCGACTTTACGCTCGAGATTCACGCCGGGGAGACGGTGGCGCTGGTCGGCCACACCGGCGCGGGCAAGACCAGCGTGGCGCGGCTGATCGCCCGCTTCTACGAGTTCCAGGACGGGGAGCTGCTGATCGACGGCCGGGACGTCCGCCGGCTGGACCTGGGCCAGTACCGCCATCACATCGGGCTGGTGCCGCAGGAGCCGTTCCTCTTCTCCGGCACGGTGCGGGACAACGTCCGCTACGGCCGGCCGGGGGCGACCGACGCGCAGGTCCGCCGGGCGGCGACGCAGATCAGCGGCGGAGACTGGCTGGCCGACTTGCCCGATGGGCTGGACACCGACGTGGGCGAGCGGGGGGCGAACCTCTCGATGGGGCAGCGGCAACTAGTCGCGCTGGCGCGCGTGCTGCTCAAGGATCCGGCCGTCTTTATCCTGGACGAGGCGACCGCCAGCGTCGACCCCTTCACCGAGATGCAGATCCAGGAAGGGTTGGAGATGATCATGCGCGACCGGACGGCGATCGTCATCGCCCACCGGCTATCGACCGTCAGGCACGCCGACCGGATCGTCGTCATAGACCACGGGCGGATTATCGAGGAGGGCACACACGAGGGCCTCCTGGCCCGGGGCGGCCACTACGCCGAGCTGTACAACACGTACTTTCGGCACCAGTCGCTGGAGTACGTGGAGAGTTTTGGGGAAGTGGTGCGTGAGGCGTGAAACGTGAAACGTGATGCGTGATGCGTGATGCGTGATGCGTGAAACGTGAGGCGTGTTGCGTGGTGCGTGAAACGTGAGGCGTGAGGATTACGGAACACGAAATACGCAATACGGAGCAGGTGGTATTTCGAAGAGTACTTTGCACTCACCACCCTGTAGTATGCACAAGGAGATGAACATGAACGAGAAACCTGGTTGTTTGTCCGGCCTGCTCAAGCTGGCGTTCCTGAACGTGGTCTTTGATTGGCTGCAGGAAAAGTTCGGCTTCGGAAGAGGGGTATCGTGCACCGGGTGCGGGTGCGGGGTCATCCTGCTCGTCATCTTCCTGGTGCTCGCCTGCTCCGTCGTCACCGGCACCGACTGGACCCAATTCGGATTCTGAGCGGAGCGCCAGGCCTGGCGGGTCTCGGGATGGCGACCGCCGGCCGCCGTGGCGCCACCTGATTCCGCTCGAAAGGGCCGCTCCAAAGGGATCGCCAGATCCCGCTGCCGGGCTGCTGGAAGGCAACCGGAGGGGGTGCGCGTGAAAAGCGCCCAATCGGGCATCATCCTCGCACGCCACACGTCACACGAGGAGGCACCGACATGGCAGACAGGAACGAGAAGCTCCGGTGGACCACCAAGCTCATCTACGGCGTGGGCGACGTCGGCAACGCGGTCGTCAACTCTGCCATCCAGTTCTTCCTGATGATCTTTTACACCGACGCGGCGCTCGTCGCGCCGGCGCTGGTCGGTAGCGCGCTGCTCGTCGGCAAGGTCTGGGACGCGGTCAACGATCCGCTGTTCGGCTGGGTCTCCGACCGCACGACCTCCCGCTTCGGCAAGCGGCGCGTGTACATGATCTTTGGCGCGCTGCCACTGGCGATCGCGGTTCTCCTGCTGTGGCGCGTGCCGCGCGGCCTTCCAGACACCTGGACCTTTATCTGGATCGCGTTCACGTTCATGCTCTTTGACACGATGTGGACGCTGACCAACGTCCCCTACTATGCGCTGACGGCCGAGCTGACCGACGACTATGACGAGCGCGCCAGCCTGACCGCGTTCCGCATGGTGCTGGGCGTGCCGGCCTACATCGTCGGGGCGGCACTGACGCCGGCCATCGTCGGGTTGTTCGCGACCAAGCGCGCCGGATACAGCGCCATCGGCGTCGCCTACGGCGTCCTCGCCGCCGTCGTGCTGTGGGTCGCCGCCGCCGGGCTGAGGGAGCGGAAGCGGATCAGCGAGAGCCAATGCCAGACGCCACCGCTGCGGACCTTCCTGGCCACGTTCAAGAACCGCCCCTTCGTCCGGTTGATCGGTGCCTACCTGATGGCCAACTCGGCCTTTGCGCTGCTCAAGACACTGCTGGCCTACTTCCTCACCTACCAACTGGGGATGGAGGACCAGGTGCCGGTGGTGATGTTCCTGTTGCTCGTGTTCGTCGGGCTGTCTCTCTTCCCCTGGAAGATGCTCTCCGACCGGTGGAACAAGGGACCGGCCTACGCGCTGGGGCTGGCGATCGGCGGGCTGGCCGTCGCGTCCACCTTCCTCCTGCCACACGAGCCAACCGGGTGGGTGTACCCAATCGCGATCCTGGCGGGCATCGGCTTCTCCGTCAACTGGGTCTTTCCCTGGGCGATGGTGCCGGACGTGGTGGAGTACGACCGGATGGAGACGGGCGAGCATCGCGGGGGGATGTACTATGGCGTGTGGGGGTTGGCGGTCAAGGTGTCCGAAGCGCTGGGCATCACGGCCTCGGGCTGGGTGCTGCAGCTCTTTGGCTACGTGCCCAACGTGGAGCAGAGTGCGCACGCGCTGCTGGGCATCCGGCTGTTCTTCGGGCCGGTGCCACTGGTCTTTTTCGCGCTGGCGCTGCCGCTCCTGATCTGGTACCCGATCACGCGGGCGAGCCACGCGGAGGTGAGGAGGAGGCTGGGGGAAAAAGAGGCGGTTGGGGCGTGAGGCGTGAGGCGTGAAACGTGAAACGTGAAACGTGAAACGTGATGCGTAATGCGTGATGCGTAATACGTGATGCGTGTTGCGTGTTGCGTGTTACGTGGCATACAGGACGTGATCGGAGGGCTGGGTTGGGGCAGAGGGTGCTGAAGGTACGGGTGAACGAGGGCTTGGTGCTCGATGCCGGGTGGTGGGAGGAAGTTCTGGATGACGACGGGGTGATCCGGCGGTGCGTCCACCCACCCGAGAGGCCCATGTTCGAGCAGGTGCTGGATTACCTGGCGTCGTTGCCGCCGGAGACGGGCTATCCGGGCCTCCACCTGGGCCAGGAGGCGGTGGCGGCCACCGCCGTGTGCCTGAGATGGGGCTCGTACCTGGCGGTGCTGGCGGATCGCGACAAGCCCCTTTGGCCGCAGGCTCGACAGGGGGGCCTGAGCCGCATCGCGGACAGCGAGATGGCGCGGATCAACGTCGAGGCGTCCACAGCGCTGGCACGGTGGATCGACGTCATGCGCACCGATTGGGAGCGCTATCTCTCGCTCACGTGGGCAGCACGGCGCCTGCCGATGACGCGAAAGCGTGCCGAGAGAGACCGGAGTGCCATCAGCCTGCTTGGGCTGAGCATACCCGATTTTGCAGCCACGTTGACGCCCCGGGCACAGGAGGAGTGGGGCAGGCGCGCCCGGGCGAGCGCTGAGGCCCACCCGACGCGGGTGCTGGCGAACGCGATCGTCAACGCCTGCTGGCGCAACGGGCCGATCGAGAACATTCACGCCGGCCAGCCCTCCACGTATCCGTTGACACAGCGCCGGATCACGCCATCGGAAGAGCGCACGCTCGTCCGCACGACCGCCGGTCGCCTGGCCCAAGGCATCCTTGCCACCTTTGGGCTCATCCACGAAAAGAGCGAGCGCACCTGGGTAGAACGCGTGCTCCCCTTCAACCTGGTGCCCGATCTGTTCGTGACACCCACAGGCTGGTCGCTGGATGAGCAGACGCGCCAGGTGTGGTTGCCGGGCGCGGAAGAAGGGGAGGCGCTGGAATCACTGAAGCACTGAAAGCAATGACCATTACCAATGACCAATGACCAATGACCAACGAGCAATGGCAGAGCCTGGCCGGGACTCGGGGACGGCAGGTCGGCCGGTGGTGCATAGGCGGTCCACAAGCGTTAAAGTGCACACGATAGACAGCAGTCGATACACAGGCGACATAAGGAGAGGATCATGGAACTGAAAACATTGGTTTTCGAGAAAGGCGGCAAGCAGAACACCGACGCCACGCTCCAGATCGCGAAGGAGCGGGCGCTGGCGCTGGGGATCAGGCAGGTCGTCGTGGCCTCGACCCACGGCTACACCGCCCGCAAGGCCCAGGCGCTCTTTGCGCCCGAGGGGATCCAGGTCATCGCCGTCACCATCTGCCACGGATACGAGAGCGAGGGCTGGGCCATGTCGGTGCAGGAGAGAGCCGCGTTGCAAGAACTGGGCGTCACCGTCCACACCGGCATCCACGCGCTCGGCGACGGCGTGGGCTCGGCCTTCTCGGACAAGTACGGCGGGCGGATGCTGGAGGAAATCGTGCGCGACACGCTCTACCGCTTCTCGCAGGGGATGAAGGTCGCGGTCGAGTGCCTGCTCATGGTCGCCGACGCGGGACTCCTGGACACGGGCCAGGAGGTCATCGCCATCGGCGGGACGGGCAGCGGCGCCGACACAGCTATCGTCTGCAAGCCCGCCCACCCGCGCACCTTCCACGAGCTAGAGATCCGCGAGGTGCTGGCCAAGCCTCGGATCCCGTGAGTGGAAGATGCCCTAACCCGACCAGGCCGGAACCGAACAGGATTCAACGCAAAGACGCTGAGGCGCAAAGAACGAAAACCCTCTGCGACTTGGCGGCTCTGCGTAAAAATTCTTGCACAATGTAGGGGAACGAATCGATCGCTAAATCGGGGAACTCCCGAGGGAGGGGGATCACTCCCTTGGATGCCGTACCTCGTGGACGATGTCGCTGATCTCGTCCAGCGAAAGCGGCTCGCCCTCGGGGGCCTGGGCGACGATTTCCGTCACCGGAGGCGGGGTGATGCGGTAAACCTTCCCGAAAGCTAGGGCAAGGATCAGCCATGTCGTAGATGCTGCCGAGAAGCGCCGAAATGTCTGCCAGGTCGCTCGTGCAAGCTTTCGGGAAGGTGGCTCGCCCCAAAAGTGAAATACGCCCTCTAGTAGAGGCGATCAGGTGCCAGGCACTTACAGAGACCCTCTGAGGCAGGATACAGCCGTGACAAACCACTGTCTCAGGTCTAGAATTGCCCGGGGAAGTGCCAGGCACCTGAAAACACGCAACACGTAACACGCAACACGCACTAACGTACCCATGCCCAACAAATCAGTCGCCTCCATCCCCATCTCCTGCAACAAAGACTGCGGCGGCGGATGCCCGCTGCTGGCGACCGTCGAGCGCGGCCGCGTCACGCGGATCACGAACAACCCGCTGGGCGGCCCCACTATGTCCGGCTGCGTGCGGGGGTTCCAGATGCCGCGCGTGCTGTACGCGCCCGATCGGCTGAAAAAGCCCCTGCTCCGGACCGGCCCCCGAGGCTCGGGCGAGTTCAGCGAGGTCGAATGGCCGCACGCGCTGGACCTGGTGGCCGGAAAGCTGGCCGGCGTCAAAGCCCGGCACGGAAACGAGGCCATCCTCTTCCTGGGGGGCAGCGGCTCCTGCCGGGGCGCGCTGCACAACACGCACCGCCTCACTGCGCGCTTCCTGGGCCTGTTCGGCGGATACACCGAGACCTATGGCAGCTATAGCTCCGGCGCGGCTGATTTCGCCACCCCGTTCGTCCTGGGCACGTCGCCGCCGGGGATCGACCCGGGCACGCTCCAGTTCTCGGAGTTGATCGTCCTGTGGGGCGCGAACGTCGCCGACACCCGCATGGGGTGCGAGACCGAGGCCCGCATCCGCGAGGCCCGGGACCGGGGCGTCGAGGTGATCGTGATCGATCCCCGCCGCTCGCGGACGGTCGCCAGGCTGGGGACCCGGTGGATCCCGGTCCGGCCTGGTACGGACGCGGCGCTGATGCTGGCCGTCCTGTACGTCTTGATCACCGAGGGCCTGGTCGACAAAACGTGCGTGGAAACGTACAGCGTCGGCTTCGACGAACTCAAGCAGTACGTCCTCGGCCAGCCCAGCACCGGCTCTTCAGGCCGGTGTGTCCCCAAGACCCCCCAGTGGGCAGAGAAAATCTGCGGAACGCCCGCCGGCACCATCGTCCAGTTCGCGCGCCAGTACGGGCACACCCACCCAACCGCGCTCATCCCCGGCCTCTCCATCCAGCGCACCATCGGCGGGGAAGAGGCGGCGCGGTTGACGATTGCGCTGCAGGTGGCGACGGGCAACCTGGGCGTCCCGGGCGGCTCCTCGGGCGCGCTGAAGTGGCGCCAACTGCCGCGCCCCTGGATGGGCGGGATCGGCGTGCCCGCCAACCCGGTCCAGGCCCGCGTACCCCAGTACCGCTGGCCGGACGTCATCCTGGAGGGGAGGCGGGGCGGCTACTCCAGCGACGTCAAGGCGGTCTACAACGTCGGCGGCAACTACCTGGTGCAGGGCAGCGACGTCCACAAGAACGTGCGCGCCTTCAACGCGCTCGAGTTCGCCGTCTGCCACGACTATTTCCTGACGCCGACCGCGCTCCACTGCGACGTCGTCCTGCCGGCGACGACCTTCCTGGAAAGAGACGACGTCGTCTTCCCCGACGGCGGCAACTACCTGCTGTTCTCCAACCAGGCCGTGCCCCCCCTGCCCGAGGCCCGGAACGACTATGACATCTTTTGCGAGCTGGCGGACCGGCTGGGCTTCCTGGCCGAGTTCTCCGAGGGCAGGAGCGACGAGGAATGGCTGAGGAGTTTCGTCGCCGCGTCCGAGGTCCCCGACTATGAAGCGTTCAAGCGCACCGGCATATATTGGGGTGAGAACCAGTTGCGGGTGGGGCTCTCCGATTTCGTCGCCGATCCACAGGCCCACCCGCTCGACACGCCATCCGGGCGGGTAGAGATCTCCTCGGCCGCCTACGCCGGGACCGGCTACTCCCCCATACCCGAGTACCGTGGGCTGCAGCCGGACGACAGGCACCCGCTCCGGCTGATCACGCCCCACCCGCGCACCCGGACGCACTCCCAGTGCGGCAACATCCCGTGGTTCAAGGAGCGTGAGCGGCAGGCACTCTGGATCCACCCGCGCGACGCGGCGGGGCGGCAGATCGCGGATGGCCAGGCGGTCTGCGTCAGCAGCCCCCAGGGCCGGGTCCGCATCGCGGCCCGCGTGACCGGGGACATCACGCCGGGCGTCGTATCCCTGCTCGAAGGCGTCTGGCCCGCGTTCGACCCCGACGGCACCGACACCGCTGGCTCGCCCAACGTCCTCACCTCCACCGTGCCGACGCAGCCAAGCGAATGCTCCCGCACCCACTCGGTGCTCGTCCAAGTGAAACGTGATGCGTGAAACGTGAAACGTGAAACGTGAGACGTGAGACGTGAAGCGTGAGACGTGAGCCGGAAGAGGGTTGAGTGATCAACCTGAAACCTGAGACCTGAATCCAGGAGGATGTGTGATGTCTCAGCCAGTTGTCAAGCTCGACGAGAGCACTCCAGACCGTCCACGGTTGGTGGTCGAGGTACCCGCTGAACAGCGAGGCGCCATTCAGGCCGCGTTGGATGCCCTGACCGAGGCCGGAGATGGCGCGATGATACAGCGCATTGTGGCGGAAGCGCTCCTGACCGCGGTCGAGCAGCGGTATTTCTGGACGCCTGAATGGCAGGTTAAAGAGCAGGAGGCCGATGATGAGCCAGGTTCAGGACGGCCAGGCAACCTGAAACGTGATGCGTGAAACGTGAAACGTGATGCGTGATGCGTACTTACTGGTGCCTTGCTTCCTTTGCGTCCTTGCGCCTTGGCGTGAGAGTCCGTCTTTTTAGCAAAGTCATCGGATCGAAAGCAGGTAGGCCTGAGGTGAGACGTCTGCGTAAAAGCCCTCGATGATGTCCGCCAACTCGGCCCGCGCCGCCTCCCAGTCGTCAGGATCGATGGACCAACTGATGTCCGCGAGCAACCAGGTCGGGTCTTCAGGGTCGCTCACGCCGTACTCCCACAGCACCGTGGGGACGATTCCGGCGACGATTTCGGCGGTGCGCGTCGGGCTGATGACCGCCGCCAGCGTGAGATAGTCCACGTCCTGGATGCCGCGCCGCCAGTGCTTCAGGCGCAGCGAGGCAAACGGCCCTTGCACGCCGTAACTGTCTTGGGGAAAACGTGTGTCGGTGCCGGGGTACAACAACACCCCATCGCCATTGAGATAGTTCCAGCCCGTCTCACCCAGCACGTCGTCCACCTCGTCAAAGTCGCCGTACGTCTGTGCCTGTTGAAAGACGTTGGTCTGGCCGGTGTTGCCCTGGTCGTTGTTATAGTACGTGGACTCCCAGTAGAACCAGCGGTCAACCCGCATCTTGTACTGCCCCCAGGCCAATTCCCGCAGAGCGACTCCCTCGTCTTCGATGGCAAACGAACCGGAACCGGGCCGGTTACTGTTGTACATGTAGAACCTTTTGTCGGCGTTGGTCACGCAACTGTCGACCGCATTCTGCCACTCGTCGGTGAGGCCCACCGAGTACCAGGAAGTGGGTATGTCGAGGGCTGGCGTGTTCGCCGCCGCCGTGGGCAGAGGGGTCGTCGCCATAGACATCAGGCGCTGGCCAGGGCCGGGGTTGTCGTTGATCCAGCCGGCCCATTGTTCGATCTGGGCATAGTCGTCGGACTCGTCGATGAGATAGAGGAAATAGTCGGTGGAGGCGGCAAAGGCCTGGCTCTCGGACCAGTTGGTCCAGGCATCGGTGTTGGCCCGCATCTCCGCCTGCGTACCGCCCTGCCAGGGCCAGCTACCGTACGTGCCGATCGAGTAGACGTTGTTGCCCACCCCGACGCCAACGCCATCGTACCCCTGGGCAGCGGTAAAGAGTTCGCCGCTCAGGCGAGATGTCCACGCATCACCCAGCCGTTCGATCTCGGTGTACCCGTCAATGAGCGAGATCTTGTGGCGGTGGACGATTTGAAAGTGCCGGTCGGCCAGCTCGAGGGATTGGGTGTAGACAGTGGTGCCGGGATCGGGATAGAGGTTGTCCTCGCCGAGGTAGCGGTCGTTGATGTTTTCGGGACTGTAGAACAGCATCGTCCTGGCATTGGGCAGGTCGGGGAGCGCGAAATCCCGCACGCGCAGGCGGATGGGAGTCTGCCAGGTGAGTGCGCCATTTTCCGTCACCTCGATCGTGCCGGTATAGTCGCCGGCGGGCGCCGTCTTGGGAATATAGACGTCGCCCCAGATGGATTGGTTGGTGCCAGCTGGAATGGCAAAGGGCGAATAGAGCTCGATCGGTACGGCGACGTCAGGGTAGAGCTTGTTGTGGCACGGCCGGTCCTCCCAACTGCCACTGCCGCTGCCATCCTCTTCATCGTACGGGCGGCGGCAGCGCTCGGGGATGTGCCGCTCGTCGTAGTCGTAGCCGGCGTAGAACAGGTCAGTGCTGATGCCTTTGATCTCCAGGTAGCGCACGTAGAACAGTTCGATGTCGCGTCCCACGTAGTTGAACAGATCGTCGCCGCTCGCCGGCCGGGTGGTGATGGCGGCGCCGTCGGGGCCGGCCAACCCGGCGAGGGTGACGTTCACGTCCGTGGCCTCCGCGGTGGGCGCTTCGAGCACCAGGTTGAAGGCCACGACTTCGTTGCGCGCGCCGAACAGGGAGACAGTTGTGCCGTCCCACACCGAGTTAAGCACCGCAGCCGGGTCATTCGTGGCGCGCAGTTCATCGCGCGTGACCTTGTCGCCGCCCTCGTTGGCCCATACCTGGGCGACGTCGCTGGCAGCCAGCGGGGTCAGGGGGGAGGACACGGGCGGTTGCCCGGCGATGGTGGTGGCCGCAGGCGACGCCGGTGCGATCGTGGGCCGAATGGCCGCTGAAGCGGTGGCCCGATCGTCGGAGACTGCCGGAGGCTCAGACGATGGGGAACTGCAGGCCAGCAGGCCGGCCACGAGAGCACAGGTGAGTCCAACGTTTCGGATTCTCATCTTGATCTCCTTTATTTGCATTGGG
>DATKTN010000143.1:0-19135 GCA_035531135.1 Anaerolineae bacterium | reverse complement strand
CGCTCAAGGAAAAGCTCGGATAGGCGTGGGTTCCTCGCGGGTGAGGGTGGACGCCCCAACTTGTTGGGGTAGCGGCCCTCCGGAGAAGACCCGAACAAGTTCGGGCGTCCAAAGCGCCCGAGCAGGGTGGTGCCCCCGCAGCCGCTCAAGGCTGGGTGTTATCCGGGGCGTAATTCGAGGACCCCGCCCTCTGCCGGCAGAGGGCGGGGTCCTCGGGCGTATGTGGCATCAGCATCACGCATCACGCATCACGTTTCACGTTTCACGTTTCACGTCTCACGTTTCACGTTTCACGTTTCACGCATCACGTTTCCCGTATCAGCGGCTCTTTTGTTGTAGGCTGGGCTGTTTGTGCTATAATCAAGCGTCGATGAATGCAACAAACAACCCTGTACAACCGAGTACGGCCGAGGTGCTGGCCGAGGTAGAAAGGCGGCGGGCGGAGGGCCGGCCCTCGATGGGTGAGGGCCAGCGCCGGGTCGTCATCCTGGCCGACCGCTTCGTCTTCTGGCTTTCCAGGCGCTGGTTGGCCGTCTTTAACGTGCTCGCCTTCCTCTACGTCGGCCTGCCTGTCCTGGCCCCGGTGCTGATGGCGCTGGGCGCCGAGGTGCCAGCGAAGGTGATCTATGCCGTCTACCGGCCGCTGTGCAACCAGTTGCCGCAGCGTTCCTGGTTCCTGTTCGGTCCGCAGTTTGCCTATACGCTGCCGGAGCTGGCGGAATGGATTGGCAGCGATCTGCTGGCGGGCGCGTGGGCGCAGGACTTTATCGGGAATGGAGCCCTGGGATACAAGGTGGCCCTGTGCGAGCGATGCACGGCGATCTATGGCGCGATTCTCCTGTTTGGGCTGCTCTACGTGCTGGTGCGGCGGCGCGTGCGTTCGCTGCGCTGGTGGGCCTACATCGGCTTTGGCATCCTGCCGATGATGCTCGATGGGGGAGCCCAGTTCCTCTCCTACGCGCTGGCCATGTTCTGGCCTGCAGGTCCAGTCGCCCCCTATGAGACCACGCCGGCGATGCGCACGATCACCGGCGGGCTTTTCGGCCTGGCGACCGTCTGGCTGGCCTATCCCCTCGTCCAGGAGACGATGGACGAGTTCCGCGAGACGCTGCAACAACGCTTCGGCTGGCAGTAATCAATGTCCAATGACCAATGACCAATGACCAATGACCAATGACCAATGACCAATGACCAATGACCAATGACCAATGACCAATGACCAATGACCAATGACCAATGACCAATGACCAATGTCCAATGACCAATGTCCAATGTCCAATGTCCAATGTCCAATGAAACAACGGACAGGTCGGCTTCGAGGTCACGCATCACGCATCACGCATCACGCATCACGTATCACGTTTCACGTTTCACGTTTCACGTTTCACATATCACGTTTCACGCTTCACGCATCACGCATCACGTTTCACGTTTCACGCACTACGTGTTACGTTCCAGACGCTGTCTTCACTGCCTGCATCTGAGTAAGCCATGATCCGCGAACACGTCGACGGCATCGTGCTGTATCGCTTCGAGGGGTTGGGCGAGGCCGAGGGGGTCGTCCACGCCGTGCTGACCCGCATCGGTGGCGTCAGCCGGCCGCCGTATGCCACGCTCAACCTGTGCCACAGCGACGGTGAGGATCCGGCGGCGGTGGAGGAGAATCTCCGTCGCGCGGCGCGCGCGCTGGGGTTGGAGCCCGGCCAGTTCGTCAGGCCGTACCAGGTGCACGGGGCGCGCGTGGGAGTGGTCGGGCGAGCCGACCTGGGCACCGTCTACCCGGACACCGATGCGCTCGTGACCGCCGCGCCGGCCGTGCCGCTCTTGATGTGCTTTGGCGACTGCGCGCCGGTCCTGCTCTTCGACCCGGTGCGGCGCGCGATCGGGATGGCGCACGCCGGGTGGCGCGGCGTCGTCGCCGGTGCCGTCACGGCGACCGTGCGGGCGATGACGGAACAGTTGGGCTGCGCCCCGGCCGATCTGTGGGCCGGCATCGGCCCGATGATCGGCCCCTGTTGCTACGCGGTGGGGCCGGAGGTCGTCACGGCGGTCGAGGTCGCGTGTCCGCCTGGGGCCGCCGTCGTGCGCGTCGTCGACGGGCGGGTCCATCTCGATCTGCCCGCTGCGGTGCAGGCCCAACTCCGCGCCGCCGGCGTGGGGCAGGTTGAGGACGCGGGTCTCTGCACCGCCTGCCACGTGGACGAGTTCTTCTCCCACCGGGCGGAGCACGGGCGCACCGGCCGTTTTGGCGTGGTGATGGGGTTAGTCGAGTGATGGACATCGCGCATCATCTGAAACGCGTCCAGGAGCGCATGGCCGAGGCGGCCCTTCGGGCCGGGCGGGACCCCGCCGGGGTCACGTTGGTCGCTGTGACAAAGACCCGTTCCGCCGAGGAGGTCGTCGCTGCCTATCATGCGGGTGTGCTCCACGTCGGCGAGAATCGCGTCGAGGAAGCGGCCCCCAAGCTCCCTGCCGTCCGGGCCGCCATCGCTGGCCCCCAACCGACCTGGCACATGGTCGGCCACGTGCAGAGCCGGAAGGCGCGGGACGTCGTGGCGCACTTTGATCACGTTCACGCCGTGGACCGGCTCAAGATCGCGCAGCGGCTCGGCCGCTTCGCGGGTGAGGCCGGGCGGGTGCTGCCGGTGCTGCTGGAGTGCAACGTATCCGGCGAGGAAGCCAAGTTCGGCTTTGACTTGCAGGGTTGGGAGCGGGATGAGGCGCGACGAGGGGCGTTCTTCGCCGCCGTCGAAGAGATCCTGGCACTGCCAGGTCTCTCGGTGCAGGGCCTGATGACGATGGCCCCGCTCGTCGCCGATCCGGAGACGGTGCGGCCGGTCTTTGCCAGCCTGCGCGCGTTGCTGGATGTCCTGCGGGAACGCTTCCCACCCGGGGGGCAGGTCTCGGGCCACGACTGGCGCCATCTCTCGATGGGGATGACCGACGATTTTGAGGTCGCGATCGAGGAGGGGGCGACGATGGTGCGCGTTGGGCGTGCCATTTTCGGCCCGCGACCAGGTTAGCGGAGGTTCACGTGACTGTCGCTTTTCCGCTGCGAGTGATCAACGTGCTGTTCACCGTTTACTCTCTGGCCATCATCGCCCGGTCGTTGCTGCCGTGGCTCAGAATCGACACCTACCACCCGGTGATGCGCTTCCTGATTCGGATCACCGAGCCGGTACTGGCCGCATTGCGGCGTTACATTCCTCCCATAGGAGGGCTGGACTTTACCCCCATGGTGGCGCTGCTCCTGCTTGGGCTTGTGGAACGACTGCTGAGGGCGCTGATCGTGGCCTTGTTCTAGCACCTGTTCGATCTACTCGATCCTCAGATCGTATCGCCTGCTGATCCCGGCCAGCGCCTCCAACGCCGCATTCGCGACAGACGGATCGTCGTCGCTCAGCGCGGTTTTTAGCAGCTCCACGTCGTCAGGGCGGCCAACCTGAGCGAGTGTCTGCGCGGCTGCCAGGCGGACTGGGGCGTCCCCTGCGCTCATCGCGCGCCGGAGCATCCGCCGTGCCGCGTCGCCTACCTCAACCCCTTCGCGTTGGGACGCTGCCCACGAGATGAGCCAGGGCAACTGCTCGACCTCCGGTGGAGGTGCAACGCCAGAGATGCTCTCCCGTTCATCCAATTCATCCAGCGCCGCCAATGCTGCCGACCGCACGATCCACTGCCCGTCCTCGCGCGCCAGTTTCTCCAGCAGTTCCCGCGCTTTCACCTGCGCCAACCCGAGGACCGCTGCCCGCCGGACCATCGCGTCCTCTGATTCGACCGCCTCGCGCAGGAAAGTCACGCCCTCCTCCCCACAGCGGGCCAAGGCCTCGCCAGCGATGGGACTGAGCGTTTCGTCTCCTGCCATCACGATCCGCGCCAGCCATCGCGTTGCGGCGTCGATGCCGAGGTGCGCCAGCCTACGCACAACTGCTGCACGCACGGCGGCGCTCTCGTCCGCTATCACGGCCTCAAGCGCGGCTAAATCCGCCTCGCTCACCGTCCGGGTCAATCCCAGCGCAGCAGCGACGCGCACGCCAGCATCTGGATGCTGCGTTGCCTGCTTGAAAAAGTAGGTTAACCCAGGTGCGCCGGTCGCTGCCAGCGACTCTGCCAGCGCCTGCCGGACTGGCCCGGGAAGCCCGGGCTGGAGGAAAGCGCGCGCCAGTGTCGCCATCGCCCCGTCGCGCCAGCCCGCATCCTCTGGAGCCACGCCGATCCAGGAACTCAGCCTGTGCAGGTGCGTGTGGAACATGTCGGCTGGGCGGTGCAGCCAGGCTGCCACCAACGGCCCCATGTCGCCGAGTTCGGCGTAGAAGCGCAGTACCTCGGCCCAACAGGGGTCGTCCAACTGCTCGACGAGCTCGGCGGGATCGACGGCGGCCAGTTGGCGTGCTGCCAGGTACGCCTGCCAGAGTGGGTGGGCCGGTGCATAGTGGCCGGGGCCCTCCGGGCGAAGCAACCCTCGCGCGCCGGTCAGTGCGTGGAAGACGTGGGCAACCGCGCGTGCCGGGCGTTCCTCGGACGGGGGGAGCGCGGTCTCAATGGCGGCGTCGATCTCCGCGCGAGTCACGGTCGCACGTCCTTCCTGCTGTAGGCTCAACGTCACCTGTCCCAGTATCGCCCGGCAGACGCCCGAAAGCCAGGGCTCCTTCTCCTGCCACAGGAGACAATCCAGCGCGCGGTCGAACAGCGCTGCTCGTCTGGTTGGCGCCTCTCCGTCCGTGTGAACCACCAACGCCCGCAACGCCAACTCCAACGGTGGAGCCCCCGCTCGCGCCGCCCCCTGCAGTGCGGCGACCAACCGGCGGACGACGACGGGGGTGGACTCGCCGGCCGGGGTGCAGATCTCCACCCACCGCCGCGCGAACGCCTCCACCTGCCCGGCGTCCCACGCTGCCAGCGTGAGAGGAACAAAGCCGGCATCAATCAATCGCGCGTAGCCCCTCGTCCCTGCTCCGACCAGCCACAGGTTCCCTGGCAGCGCGTCCACCCGTCCGGTCAGCCACGCCGCTGCCTGCCCGCGCTGCTGCGGCGACAGCTCGTCCCACCCGTCGGCGAGCACGACGGCCTGTCCAGCCTCCAGCCGCTGACGCAGCGCGCGCGCCATCCCGCTGCTGCCACCGACGGCGGCGACCGCTGCGTGAAGCAGTCTCTCTGTCCCGTCGCGCTCGTGTTCGTCTGCGCCGTCTGCTTCACTCCAGTCCATCGCCGGGAGCGGCACGCAGAGCGGAAGTCGCTCCTGGACCGGTCCCAGCGCTGGGACTCTGGCAGCGCTGTCTCCATCACGCGCTACGCGGGCGCACGCGAGTGCCACGTAGGCCAGCGACGTGGTTCTGCCCGCCCCGGGAGTTCCCAGGATCACCAGCCGGGGGTGCCCGCCCAGCGTCTGGTGCAGCGGCAATGCCCTCGGGCCGATAGGTACAGGTTCGATTTCTGAGAGTGACTCAGGGACCGGTGCGGGGGGAAATAGCCTGGGCTCGATAAAGATGCTGTCCAGTGAGACCGCGCCTGCCGGTATGACGAGAGAGCGCGCCCGGATGGCGACCAGTTCGCGGTAGCGATCCTCAGCGCTGGCCTGCAGGCGGGCCTGCCACTGGCCCAGCGGGGCCAATGCGGCCTTCCAGCCCTGGCGTAGCGCGTCGCGATAGCGATAGGCCAGTCCGGCTAAAAGGAGGGCCACTGCCGCGCCGATCAGCGCAGACCCGACGTCGAATTGCCAGTGTTGGGGAAGTGGGGCAGGCCCCGGCGAATGGAGCATGGGGGAATAGGCGGTGCAGGGCACAAGTCCGCCTCTCCAGGCCTACGGAGGATCATCCGTTCCTGTCGACTTTTTCTGAGCGGCTGCGCGCCGCGCCCGGTGCAGCGCGGACTTGACGCGGGCGAGGAGTTCCTTGTAGCTGAAAGGCTTGATCATATAGTCGTCAGCACCCAACTCCAGGCCGCGGATCACGTCGCGCTCGGAGCCCAGCGCGGTGGCAAAGATGATCGGGGTATCGGTAATCTCCTGCAGCCGCTCGCAGACGACCCAGCCATCGATATCGGGCAACAGAATATCCAGCAAGATCAGATCTGGATCAGAGTCGCGGGCCGACTGTATGCCACTCATCCCGTCTCCGCAGACTGTGACCCGATACCCCGCCTGTTCCAGTTGGAGACGCATCATGCGTGACAGAGCTGCGTCATCTTCAATGATTAGGATTCTCTCCCCCAAAACTGCACCTCCATGTCTGTGGACCAGACGGGTCTAATGCGAGTTCGAGCATTCGCCTATGATAATCAGATTTGTCATGAATGTCAACCATGCCGAGAACTGTGCGGCTAGTACCTTGGTACCGTTGGTACACGAGTACTATTGACGCAGCGATGTTTATGCGCTAAAATAAGGGCGATGTTGGAACGGGAGCCCGCCCCCCAGACCACATCAAAGGCTGTTTGTGGTTACCCTCCTTTCGCGAGCCACGGCCTCCTCACCACGAGGAGGCCGTGGCTATTTCCCCGTCAGCCATCACGTGCGCACGATGATGCGTCCACAGTTACCGCAGGTACCCAGTCCATCATGTCGCAATTGCCATTCCAGGGCGGGCGATACGGCGATCCAGCATCCGCCGCATGCCTCGTTGCGCACCTGGACGACAGCCACCCCACCTTTCCTGCGCCGCAAGGTCTGGTAGGCGGCCAGATCACCGGCCTCGATGGTGGGCAGCACGTCCGCTCGCGCCTGCTCGATTTCTGCCAGTTTCGCCTGCAGCCCCTCCCGCTCGGTCGCCAGGTCTGCCTGCTGGGCCGACCAGTGCGCCTGTGTCTCGTCGAGATGCTGGTGGGCGTCCGCATGTGCGGCCTCTGCCTCCTCCACCTCGATCATCGCCGTCAGTAGATCGTCCTCCAGTCTTTGCCGCCGCCGCCGGAGCGCGGCCGCCTCCGCCTGCAGGTCGGCCAGTTCCTTGGGGTTCCCGACCGTGCCGCCATAGAGCCGCTGCTCGGAGCGCGAGATCTTGTCCGAGATTCCCAGAGTCTCCAGCTCCAGGTCGCGCTGGCGCAGCGACCACCTTTTCACCAACGCCCGTGCGCTCTCCAATGCCCGGCGTGCTTGCTTCAGCGGTTCGCTCTCCCCCAACGCAGCCTCTACCTCCGCCAGGCGACGGCGCTTCGCGTCTCCCTCGTGATCCAGACATTGCAGGCGATAGAGATCTGCCCCCTTCGTCATTGGCCGTCCTCCTGGTCACGATACGAAAAAAAGCCCAATGCCAGGGGCATCGGGCTCTCCGGGCAACACACACCCGTCCTCACGTACTTTCCCGAGCGCGCAGCTCAAGCGTTGTTCGAAACGTGCTACGACCTCCGCAGTACGTTCGATGTTGTGACGGGGCGAGGTGTTACAGCGCGTCATGAGCATTCAGACGCTACCGTCTTCCTCGGCAGCTTCGACGGGAGGTTCCTCCGACGCTTCGACCTCCTGCTCCGATATGGGCTCGATGGGCGTCTCGACAGGCGGCCGGGCCTGCCTCAGTATCGTGTGTCGCACGACGAGCAGCGCCACCCCGCCGATCACGCAGATGATGGCGAACAGTTGCGCGGCCGCGATGGGGCCAAGCATCCAGGCGTCAGGGCGCAGGTATTCGATGAAGAAGCGGCCCAGCGGGTAACCGATGATGTATCCCAGCAGGATGTCCCCATCCAGCAGCCGGTCCTTCCATTTGTACGCGATCAGTGCCAGGACGATGAACACCACCAGGCACCACAGTGATTCGTACAGGAACGTGGGGTGGAAGAGGGTCTCAGGCGGATAGGTCGTGAGGTCGTTGTAGGGAGCGATTCGGAATTGCGGGTCGATGATCAGCCCCCAGGAGAGGTTGGTCGGTGGCCCGTACAATTCCTGGTTGATAAAGTTCCCCCAGCGGCCGATCGCCTGGCCCAGCGCCAGCCCCGGCGCGCCATAGTCCAGCCACTGCAACGGGCGCAGTCTCGCTCGCCAGGCGTACAGCATAACCCCCAATGTGCCCCCGGCGATAGCTCCGTAGATGCCCAGGCCTCCGTGCCAGATGTACAGGATCTCGGTGGGGTGCTGGCGATAGTAGTTCCAGCCGACCGCCCCTCCCGCGGGCTCGGAGAAGACGTGATAGAGCCGAGCGCCGATGATGCCCAGGATGATGGCGGCGATGAGCCCGTTCCAGACGTGGTCGGGGTTCTCGCCATCCCGGTTGGCCCGCCATGAGGCGTACAGGGCACCCAGCATGACGCCGGTGACGATCAGGATGCCATACCAGTGGATGCCAAAGTCCGCGGTGATGTGGATGAGAATGGGGTCAAACGGTGGCTTCATAGTTCCCTCCTGCCGCAAGTGTGCAACGGATTATACCACAAGGCAGCCTCCCCTGCCAGGTGCGACCATCCATGTATCCTGGCTTCGATTGTGTGCTGGGACAACGAGTGGTCCCTATCCGAGTGCCAGCGACAGGATGAACAGCACCAGCATGCCCAGCAGGGCGAGCGCCGTGAAGAGCAGCGCCGGGAGGACGGTCGCGGCGGTGGCCCGGCCGACGCCGAACTCGTTGGCGACGGCCAGCGCTTTGACGTAGATAGCGATGCCCCACACCGTCGCGACCAGCCCGAGCAGGCCGCCCAGGCATGGCACAGGGCCCAGGATGTCCAGGACGTGCGGCACGGCGTAGATGGCCGTCGCTCCCAGTGTCTGGGCAATCGTCGCCCGGCCGCCGAGCAGCTTGGCGGCGAGCAGGACCCAGACGCCGTAGCCGATCCAGCCCGCTAGCCGGTTGAAGGGCAGCGACAGGAACTTGCCCAGGCTGCTGAGCGCGATTCCGACGGGCTTGGGCAGCGGCGTGGGCAGGTCTGCGATGCGCATGCCCATTTCTATTCCGGGCCGCGCCACCCTGAAACCCTGGTAAACCCCCTTCTTAAAGTCGGGGGGCAGGTTGAGGAATGGACCTGCGTCATCGAAAAAGGCCTGCAGACCCTCTTCTACTTCCCGCAGCTCGGCCTGGACGTTCGTCGGGCGCAGGCCGCCGGCGAAGTTGACGACGAGGGAGGCGATGCCGGCGATCAACGTCACGAGCACGAGCAGCGCTAGCCCGCGTTTCAGCGCGTCGGCGCGGGCGACGTGTTGGACGTAGGCCTCGTGTTTGAACAACAGCGTGTCCCGGCCGAGTTGAAATAGCTCTTTCATTGCGTCGTACCTCCTCCAAAGATCAACGCGCCGACCACACCACCCAGGCAGGCGAAGAGCGAGACCACCACGGCGAGTGCGACGTAAGGTAGCAGTGTCGCCGCCAGCGCGCGGCCCCAGCGGAAGCGATGGCACGTTTTCAGCGCCACGTAGCGGCAGAGTATCGTCCACGTCCCTACCACCCCGCCGACGACGAGGTAGGGGAAGAAGGTTGCCAGGTTCAGGATCTGGGGAGCCACGGCCAGCGCGGTGCAGCCCAGCGTCTGGCCCAGCCCTCCCTGCCCGCCCAGCAACCGGGCGAAGAGGTGGGCCACCAACCCGTACAGGAACCACGTCAGCACCAGGCGCAGTGGCAGGAGGGCGATCTGCAGCCCGGCGGTGGCGAGGTTCGGCGCGCCGAACAACTGCGGGAAGATGCGCCACCCCATCTCGAACTGCTGCGTGAACTGTTCGCGGAACTCGGGGTTGTCCTGCAGCTCCTTGTACCAGTCCATCTGCTTGATGCCCTCCAGCACGACCTTCTGGACGTCGCGCATGTCTGGCGTGGTCGCCCACTCCAGCGTGCCCCCCACCAGCCCGACCAGCGCCACGGCCAGCGCGACGAGGACGACGAGCCCCAGCCCGCGCGGCACCGCATTCGGGCTGTCGCGCATCTCGGCGTAAGGTTCCTCGCTCAGGAAGAGCGCCTCCCACGCCAATCGAATCAGTGTTTTCATTGTGCCTCCTCTCGATAGACGATCACACGTTATGGCCAAAGATCTTGACCAACGCCCGGGCCAGCCAGAAGACGACCCACGCGCCGAGCAGCCCCGCGGCCAGCGCCAGTTTTTGCTCGTCGACGACTGGCTTCACCCAGGTGCCTTCCGGCGTCACCTCGACGACGGCGAGCGGATGGGCCAGCACGCCGCCACAACCGCCAACGCCGCCACCGCCATCAGCAGCTTTCTCCGGGACGCTCTCCGCAGCCTCCCCCGCAGCCGCTTCCTCTGCCGCAGCCGCTTCCTCGGCCCCCGTCGTCCCTCCGACCCCCATCCCAAAGGCGTAGCCTACCTTGGCGAGGGGGATGACCGTGCGCCCCTCGACGGTCACGGGATCGCCGAAGACGGCGTTGACGTTGGCCTTCTCCGGCAGATCTGCGAGAGCGTCCAACAGTGTCTGGACCTCCCTGTCCATCCATTCCCTCCTTTCCACTCTCCGATCTTCATTCTCCATTCTCTATTCTCCATTCTCTTTTCTCTTTTCTCTATTCTGCTTTTGCCAGGCGCACCGCGACCGCCAGCAGCAGCGGGATGATGAACGCTGCCAGCAGAAACCCGCTGAGTGCCTGCGCTGTCCTGTCCGGGATGGAGAGCCGGCGCTCGCCCGCCTCACTCCGTTCCAGGATCGCGACCGGCCGCAACCGCACGAGCCCCCAGCCGTCCCCGGACGTGCGGTCGGTGCCGACGAACGCTCGCCGCCGCAGGTGGGTCGTCACCCGCACCAGTGGCACCAACTCACGATCTCCGACCCGGATCGGTTCCCCCTGGACGACCTCGCTCACAACTGGACCTCGCTCCCTGTCTGCCTGTCTGTCCATACTGCCCTCCATTTCCCCAGCCGACCGCCGCCTACTCTATCCCTTCTCTCCCTTGCTTCCCTTCTCTCCCTCTCCTTGTCCCCCTGTCCCCTTGTCCCCTTGTCTCCTTGTCTCCTTGTCCCCCTGTCCCCTTGTCTCCTTGTCTCCTTGTCCCCCTGTCACCTTGTCTCCTTGTCACCCTCCTCCTCCAGCAACCTCTCTAACAGCGCCGCCTCCTCCTCCCGCGTGCGCACCTGGCCATCCAACCGGGCATTACGCAGTGTCCGCAGTAGTCGTCCGAAGAGCGGGCCGGGCCTCAGCCCCATCGCTTTCAGGACGTTGCCCGTGATCTCCGTCTCCACCAACCGCCACTCTGTCTGGTAGCGCAGCAGCCGATCCCGCAGCCGCTTGCGGTCGGCGGCGACCCAGGCCACGGCCAGGACCCGGGTCGGATACGGCTCCAACAGGCGGTAGGCGGTGCTGGGCCGGCGGGCTTTCCCCAGTTGGGCGAGCGTGTCCTGGAGGCCATGCAGGAGGCGCAGGTCGTCCGCGTCGTCGCGTTTCATCTTGAGACGGACGATCAATCCCTCCAGATCCTCGTCGCCCAGCCGATGCGCCAGCAAGGCCAGGTGGAGGAAAGGGGTGTCCTCTGGTTTCAAGTTCCAGGTTTCGAGGTCCAGGTCTTTGCGGAGGGTGTGGTACTTGACCTGCAGCCACCGGTCGCAGTGCAGGCCGGGATGGATCTGGGCCAGCACGTGCAGTTCGTCCAGGCGGCGTAACGCCCGTTCCGGCTCAGGCTCGGCAAAGATCTGTTCCACCTCGTGGCGGATGCGGTCGCCGCTGACCCGCTTCAACAGTGGCAGCGCGTCGGCGATCAGTTCCTCCGTGCGAGGGTCGAGCCGAAATCCCATCCGGCTCTCCAGCCGGGCGGCCCGCAGCATCCGGGTGGGATCGTCGACGAAACTGAGGCTGTGCAGCACGCCGATGACGCCGTTGTGCAAATCGGCCTCGCCGCCGTAAAAGTCCACGAGTTCCCCCCAGTGATCCGGGTCGAGGCGGATGGCCAGCGTGTTGATCGTAAAGTCGCGCCGGTGGAGGTCCTGCTTGATCGAGCTGCGCTCCACCTGCGGCAGCGCGGTGGGGTGCGTGTAGAATTCGGTGCGCGCCGTCGCAAAGTCGACGCTGGGCGGCAGCGCGTCGTGGGGAACGGAACCGGCGACCTGCTGCCAGACGCTGGGCCGGAGGAGCCACTTGGCGGTGCCGAAGCGCCTGTGGGGGATCACCCGGCCGCCCAGGTCGGTGGCCAGGCGGCGGGCCAGCGCGATGCCGTCTCCTTCGATCACCAGGTCCACGTCCACGATGGGGTGGCCCAGCAGCAGGTCGCGCACCAGCCCGCCCACAAAGTAGGGCACGAATCCCATCTCGTGGGCCTGCTGCGAGATCCGGCGCACGAGCGCGAGCACCGGGGCCGAGAGCGACTCTTCCAGCAGCGTGGCCACCTCGCCGTGGCGGGGTGGGGTGGGGGGTGTGCCCCACAGCGTGATCAGATCGCTGCGGGTGACCACCCCGACGATGCGCTCGTCCTCGACGACGGGAATCTGGCCCCAGCCGCTCTCGATCATCGTCTGCTGGAGATGCGCGACCGAATCGCGGCCGCTGACGGTGACGCTGCCGGCCTCCATCACCTGCGTGACCGGGACGTCGGCCATCCGGAACTGCAGCGCCCGGTCGACAGCGCGGCGGGTCAGCAGCCCGATCACGCGGCCCTCGGCGACGACCGGGTATCCCTCGTGGCCGGTGCGCCGCATCCGCTCGGCGGCATCCGCAACCGTGTCCTGGGGGGAGAGCACCTGCACGCCCCGGGACATCACCTGCTCGACGGTGACGCTGGGGCGCGTGATTTCTGGGAGCAGGCGCAGCAACTCGTCGCGTACGTCCCCCAGCGAGCGGGCGCGGATGAGCGCCGCTGCCGCGCGCTGGTGCCCCCCGCCACCAAAGTGTCCGGCCACGGCGGAGACGTCGATGTCGTCGGTCGTGCTGCGGGCGACGAGTTGGATGCGGTTGTCGAGCGCGACGAGCACGAACAACGCCGCCGGCTCGAGGAGTTCGCGCAGTTTGTGCGCCAGCGTCGAGATCTCCCCCGAGAACTCGGGCGCTTCTGCCCAGGCGAGGATGACCGTGTGCCCCTCGATCTCGTGCGTTTCGCTCTGTTCCAGCAACTGGTCGTAGAGGTCGCGCTGCTCGGGCGCCAGCGGGTGGTGGATGAACTTGTTGACGACGGCGAGGCTGGCTCCCTGTTCCATCAGCCAGGCCGCGGCCCGGACATCCCGGCTCGTCGTCCCCTCGTACGAGAGTGCCCCGGTGTCCTCGTAGATGCCCAGCAAGAGGAGCGTGGCCTCGATGCTCGTCAGTTTGAGGAACCGGGCCGAGATCTCCTCGACCAGGAGCGTCGTCGCCGCCCCCAGGAGATCGCCAAAGTACGTCCAATCGGATGGGAGGTCGCGGTCGCGTTCGTGGTGGTCGATAATGTCCACGCGCACGTCGTCCCCCATGCCCCGCAGCGTCGTCAACCCCTGCGTGTCGACCAGGACGGCGTGCGTGATCTTGCCGCGGGGCAGGTCGTCGGGCTCGACGAGAGGGAGTTCAGCGCCGTAGAGCGCCAGGAAGGCCCGCCCGTTGCGGTTGACGCGCCGGGGCAGCACGGGGATGGCGCCGGGGAACAGCTTGCTCGCCCCCAGCAGGCTCGCGACCGCGTCGAAATCTGCGTTCTCGTGGGTCAGGATGACTTCCATCAAATGATATTTGTGAATGGTTTCACGACAGCCGCTCGTCGCACCGCGATCGGTAGCCGCACGCCCGGCAACGACGGGGCGCACCGTGACTGCGGGGCACGTTCCCATCCGCCAGGTCTGCCCGCATGCAGTCCAACGTTGCCAGCAACTCGTCCTCCAGTTCGGGCGTATAGTCCACCTCGAAGGTGCGGTCGGCGTATTTGATGATGCCGTATGGGGGCCGCTGTCCGTAGCACTCTTCGACCAGCAGGCAATAAGCGGCCAATTGAAGGGCATGCGAGGGGTAGGGTCGGGCCGGGGCGTGGCTCGATTTGACCTCGACGGGGATGACGCCGTCTTCGTACGTCACCAGGTAGTCAGGCTTGCCGGTGAGGAGAAAACGGCGCGAGAACAGTGGGCGCTCCAGGCGGCCCCACCCACCCGTGTCGGTGTAGATCACGCGGCCCTGGGGCAACCCGCTGCGCGCCCGTCCACGCCGCGCCAGCCAGAGCAGCCACAGACCCAACGCCAGTAGGACGAAGAACAGGACTGCCATCACCAACCCATCAACCAGCCAACTGACTATCCGACCACCCGACCAACCAACCACACAATCCCAGCCACCGCCGCCAACAGCAGCAGTACATACGCCAGACGGCTCAACTGGATCGAGGTCCTGACCCGCTGCCCGTGGTGTGAGTGAACGGCCTCTCCCGCCGCCATCTCCCGTTGGTGGTCCGAGGGCAGGCCCAGGACGCTTCCCAGCCACCAGGCATGGGCGCAGTAGACGTACCGCCCGATCTCGCTGGCGCGGATCACGCGATCGGCGCCAGGCTGAGCCTGTCGAAGCCGACGTTCACCCACTCCCAATCCGTTCCTCAAAGTCGCCCAGCGCGCGGATCAGCCGGTCCTGGCGCAGGCTGTTGGTCAGGTCGCCGCGCGTGCGCTCCAGCACGCCGCGCAGTTGGTCCACGCGGCGGCGCAGCCCACCGGTGATAGCGTCGGGAAAGTCAAAGGTGACCAGCACGTCATAGATCTCGTCCATCGCTTCCAGCAACCGCTCTGCCTCGACCGTGTTGCCACGTCGCAGTTCGTCCAGGCAGCGGCGGCGCATCTCGCTGGCCGCCTCGCACAGCCCGTTGAGATAGGCCGCATTGGCCACCCCCAGCGGTTCCGGCTCTGGGATGGGAGCGCCGCTGGCCAGCGCCAGTGTGACGTGTGCTTCGACCAGTTCCTTCAGCGCGTCCTGCGTGTAACCAGCGTACAAGAGATCCGGGTAGGGCGCGATCGTGTCCCGGATGCCATACGCGACCGCTTCCGCCTGGGTCAGCAGTTCGCGGGCCGTGTTCCACTCGTCGCGGTGGCTGGCGCGGATGGCGGTCGCACACAGGCGGACCAACTCGCGGGAGCGGCGCAGCGCCTCGTTGCGGGCGTCGTTGCGGGCCTCAAAGTCGGCCTGGATGCGTTTGGCGATCGTCTCCAGTTGGTTCATCGTGTGCTCCTGTGGCACGTTCACGTTGGTGGCTCGTGCGAGGGCTTGATCGTCCCGAAGAACTGCTGCGCCAGTGCATCGCCCTCAGCGGGCAGTTTGATCTCGCCAAACTGCGCCTCGTACTTTTCCAGGTTCTCACCCAGCGCCCGCAGCAGGAGCTTGGCGTGCATCGGCGTGTTGATGATGCGGGCGTAGACCTTGGCTTTGGGCGTGTTGGGCAGCACGCGGGCAAAGTCAATGATGATCTCGGACGCCGTGTGCGTGATCAGCGCAAAGTTGGCGTAGGTGGCCTCCAGGTCGGGCGGAACTTCTATGTTGAGCTGCATCTGGCGACGGTGCGAGGTTTTCATCCAGGGTGCCTCCTCATGGTGGCATGGACTCCAGGACGTTACATGGGTCATCCGTCCCCGTCCTGGAATCCGCGTTCGACCAGACGGCGACGTCCCCCATCCTACCCCAAAATGGTCCGACTGTCAATGTCGGGCTGGACAGGGAAGGACAGACCGCCGCTCCAGGAGCGGCGGTCGAGGGCAGACCACTGACGTGGCCTGGCTACGGGTTGCAGCGGTGGTGCCAGGGGCCGGCCTAGAAGGGGATCTCCTCGCCTTCCTCAGGGGGCTCCTCAGTGGGTGCACCAGCCACCTCCGATGGAGGCGCCTCGCCGCGCCCGCCCAGGAACTGCACGGTCAGCGCTGTCACCTCGTAGGAGGCCCGAGCGACGCCGTCGTTTCCGGTCCACATGCGCGGCCCACCGGTGGCCGGGTCAGGCTTGAGTTGACCCTCAATCAGAACCTGCCGCCCCTTCTTGAGATACTGGTTGCAGGTCTCGGCCAGGCGTTTCCAGGCGCTGACCCGGAACCAGACCGTCTCCTCCCCCGGGCTGCCGTCGGGGTTGGTCCAGCGCCGGTTGGTGGCGACCGAGAAGTTGGTGACCGGGGTACCGTCGGAGGTGTAGCGCATCTCCGGGTCCCGGCCCAGGTTGCCGACGATGATGAGTTTTTGGTACATGATGACCTCCTTTGCAGATAGCTACCGATAGAGCATGTTACTATCTTACACCCAAAGCCCGACAAAGTCAAAAAGGCGAGCCCCTGGCCATCTATCGGCCAGGGGCTCGGGTCCGTACACGAGGGTGGGACTAGACCCAGCCCCTCAACTTGCAGGCCTCCGCGACGCGGCTCACAGCGACGATGTAGGCAGCCATGCGGTTGTTTACCCCGTGCTTCTGGGCCGTTTCGTGCACGGCGTGGAAAGCGGACGTCATCTTCTTGTCCAGCGCCTCGTGGACGGTCTCCTCGTCCCAATAGTAGCCGTAGGCGTTCTGGACCTGTTCAAAGTAGGAGACGGTGACCCCGCCGGCATTGCACAGGAAGTCGGGGATCACGTATATGCCGCACTCTTTGAGGGTCTTGTCCGCCTCCGGCGTGGTGGGACCGTTCGCCGCCTCCGCCAGAATCTTGACCTGGGGGCAGATCTGTTTGACCGTCTCCCCGGTAATGACACCCTCGATGGCGGCCGGGATGAGGACGTCCACTTCCAGGCACAGCCACGAGTTGCTATCTTTCACCTCGTACCCGGCGTCGATCGCAGCCTCCCTATCGATGGTGCCGTAAGGGTCGGCGATGGTCTGGAGAAAGCGCGGATCTACGCCTCCGGCCTTGGTGTAGGTGTACGAGGTGCGGTCCTTGTGATCCCAGCAGGAGACACACAGGACGGTACCGCCCAGCATGTCCACGTAGTTGACGGCAGCGGACTGCGCCACGTTGCCAAAACCCTGGATCGAGGCGGTCGTCGTCTTGGAATCGATGCCCAGGCGCTTGAGCGCCTCGCGGATGTGCACGACGACCCCGATGCCCGTGGCAGGGCCTCTTCCCGCCGACCCACCCAAGGGAAGCGGCTTCCCGGTGATCACGCCGGGGGCGTGATGCCCCACGAGCATTTCGTACTCATCCAACATCCAGGACATGACCTGGGGGTTGGTGGCGACGTCCGGCGCGGGGACGTCCATATCTGCGCCCAGGACGCGGCCGACCTGGCGGATATAGGCGCGGCTCAGCCGCTCCCTCTCCCACTCCGACATCTCGTTGGGGTTACAGACGATACCCCCCTTCCCACCGCCCAGCGGTATGTCCGCGACGGCGGTCTTCCAGGTCATCCAGGCGGCCAGTGCACGGACCGTGTCAATCGTTTCGCTGGGATGATAGCGAATGCCCCCCTTCATCGGCCCGCGGGCACCGTTGTACTGGACGCGGAAACCTTGGAAAACCTTGACATTGCCGTCGTCCATGCGCACCGGGAGCCTGACGTGCAGCTCGCGCATCGGCCAGCGCAGCAGTTCGTGCGTCGCCGGGTCCAGGCTCATGATCTCGGCGGCCTGGTCCAACTGTTTCTGTGCGATGGCAAAGGGGTTGAGATCTTCCGACATATCTGTGCCTCCGTTCAGGTGATTGTGAATAGCTTCTCCAAAGACCGGGAGCTTCCCCGGGTACAGCCGTGTCTGGTCTTTCCTGCCATCGGCGTGCTTGGCCTCTATCTAGCAGTATACAACCACTACCGGAGCCGTACCAGTGACACACACCACGTTTTTGCCGTGACAATCTTCGGGGCTAGCCCCGAGCGTCTCGGTGGCTAGCCCCGTCTGTCAGCCCCGTCGATCCTCCAGTTGGGCCTGGAGCAACTCCCGCACCGCCTGGGGGTTCGCTTTGCCCCGGGTGGCTTTCATCACCCGTCCCATCAGCCAACCGAGGATCTGCACCTTGCCATCCAGATACCGGCCCACCTGTTCGGGATTCTCATCCAATACCTGTGCGACGATCCGCTCCAGCGCCGCCGCGTCCGAGATCTGTGCCAGCCCGCGCTGCTCCACGATCTGCCGGGCGCTGCGGCCAGTGGCGAACATCTCCTCCAGCACCTCCTTGCCCGTGTTGACGTTGATCGTCTCGTCCTGGACCAGCCCGATCAGCTCCGCCAACGATTCAGGCGGCACTGCTATCGCCCCGACCGCCTGTCCGCTCTCCTTCATCAGCCGGAACAACGGGCCGGTGACCCAGTTGGCGACCGTCTTGGGGTCGGCCGCGCTGGCTGCGGCGGCAACGGCGGCCTCGTAGTAGTCGGCCACCGCCTTGTCGGCGACCAGCACGCCGGCGTCATAGTCGCTCAGCTCGTAGCCGGCGAGGAATCGGTCGCGTTTGGCGTCGGGCAGTTCTGGCAGTCGGGCGCGCAATTCCTCCACCCACTCGCGGCTGATCTCCAGGATCGGGAGGTCAGGTTCAGGGAAGTAGCGATAGTCGTCGGCGTACTCCTTGCCCCGCTGGGGGACGGTGATCCCCCTCTCCTCGTCCCAGCCCATCGTCTGCTGGGTGACTGTACCGCCAGCCTCCAGCGTCGCAATCTGGTTCTCGATCTCGTATTCCACCGAGCGGGCCAGCGCGCGGAACGAGTTCAGGTTCTTGATCTCGTGGCGCGGGTTCAGCGCGTCGGAGCCCACGGGACGCACGCTGACGTTGGCCTCAAAGCGCATCACGCCCTTTTCCATGTCCCCCGAGTTGACCCCCACGTAGACGATGATCGCGCGCAATTTGGTCACGTAGGCCTGCACCTCCTCGACGGAGCGCAGGTCAGGCTCGCTGACGATCTCTAGCAGCGGCACGCCGGCGCGGTTCAAATCGACCAGGCTGACGTCACCCCGGTGGTACAGTTTGCCGGCGTCCTCCTCCAGGTGCGCGCGGTTGATGCGGATGCGCTTGGTTCCCGCCTCGGTCTCGATGTCCAGGTAGCCGTCCACCGTCAGCGGCGGAAAGACGGGCGTGTACTGGGAGATTTGATACCCCTTTGGCAGGTCGGGATAAAAATAGTTCTTGCAAATCGGGACTCTCTGTTTATGGTGCAATTGAGTGCAAGACCGGCACGGACGGCATATTCCACGGCCTTTTTATTCAACACAGGTAGTGCCCCGGGTTGACCGGTGCAGACGGGACAGATCTGGCTGTTTGGGGGGGCTTCATATTTTACCAGACAATCGCAGAAGAGCTTTGTCTCTGTTTTTAGCTCCACATGTGTTTCAAAACAAATAATAATGTCGTATTCCATCTTTCATTCCTAATTCTGCCTTCAATGCTAATTATTATTCACCGCAGAGA
>DATKTN010000142.1:0-10956 GCA_035531135.1 Anaerolineae bacterium | reverse complement strand
ACCAGCCGCAGGTGGGGCGCTTGCCGGGCCGCGCCCAGCAGCGCGTCCACCCCCTTGGTGCGGAACTGTCCCTTCGTCCAGGGGGCCGACCCGACCATCAACTGGATCTCGGACCGCAGCGGCAGGGGGGAGCACGTGAAGCGGGCGGTGTCAATCCCCGGGCGGACGAGCACCGCGTTCTCCAGCCCCCACGCTGTGAGCCGCTTCAGGCTGCGTTCGTCCGGCACGGCGACGGCCGCCAGCGAGGAGAAAAAGCGTGTGTTCGGTCGCCTCTCCCCGGCTCCGCAGGTGACGGAATAGACCACCGGCCGCCGGAGCCAGCGCAGGTAGGGGAACGGGAAGGGGTCGGGGTTGTAGAAATGGTGCAGGTGCAGGTCGCCCTCGCGGCTCCTCAACTCTCTAAGCTGGTGGAAGCCAAACAGCAGGCGGGGGATGTACAGGGGGGATTGCGGGTTCGGGTTGACGTAGACGACGTCGCCGCCCAACCGCGCTCGCAGCGCGGCGATCTCTTGCGAGATGGCCTCGGCCTGGGGCATCTTGGGGGGCAGCGTAGCCACGTGATAAAGGATGTTCATCTTCCGGCTGGCTCCTTGACTAGAGCCGGATTTTAGCATAGTATACGGGTGCAGTCAAAGGAATCCAGTGATGGGAGGTCAGGTGCCTTCGATGCATCTCGTCATCAACGCCACCGAGGTCGGGCGGCAACGCGGCGGGAACGAGAGCTACGTCGCCGGGCTGGTCGAGGGGCTGGACGAGCTCGGCCCGCCGGCGCAGGTCACACTGCTGACCTGCGATTGGAACGGTCCCCCCCCTCTGCCGCCCCCCTTTCGGCAGGTGAACCTGGGGCGGTACCGCCGCCTTCCCTTTTTCCTGTGGCAGCAGGCCGTCGCGCTGCGCCAGTTGGAGGCGGATTGGTACGTCTCCACCTTCTTCCTGCCGCCGGTGACCCCCTGCCGGGGGGCCGTGCTGGTGCACGACCTGTCGTTTCGGGCCCACCCGGAGTACTTTCCCCCCGTCGTCGCCCTTTACATGCGGTTCCTGACCGGGCTGGCCGTCCGCCGGGCGGACCGCGTCGTCGTGCTCTCCGGGTTCACGCTCCGGGAGCTGGCGCGCTTTCACCCGCCGGCGGTCGAGAAAGCCGTCGTCGTGTACCCCGGTGTGGACCGGGTGTTTCGTCCCCAGGCCGGGCCTGGGGATGAGGAGACGCTGCGCGCGTACGGGGTGGCGCCGGGCTACGTCCTGGCCGTCGGGAACATCCACCCCCGCAAGAACCTGGCGCGCCTGCTCGACGCCTATTTGAGCCTGAAGGCCACGAGGAAATCGGTGCCGCCCATGGTGTGGGCAGGGCTGCGGCGCTGGGAGAGCGGGGAGCTCGCCCGGCGGGCCCGCTCCGCCGGCGTGGTTCTGCCCGGCTTTATCGCCCCGGAGGATCTGCCCGCCTTCTACCGGCAGGCCGGGATGCTCGTCTACCCCTCGCTGTACGAGGGGTTCGGCCTGCCCCCGGTCGAGGCGATGGCCTGCGGCACACCCGTCGTCGTCAGCAACACGACCGGCCTGCCCGAGGCGGTCGGCGAAGCGGCGCTGACGGTGGACCCGGCCAACAGCGGGGAGCTGGCAACTGCGATGGCACGGTTGCTGGACGACGCGTCGCTGAGGCAGCGCCTGCGGCGGGCGGGCATCGAGCGCGCCGGCGAGCTCACCTGGACCCGCACAGCCCAACGGTTGCTGGCCGCGCTGGACTCAGACCTGACAGGTTTTGACGAAGCATGAAACCTGTCAGGTCTCACGTGTCACCCGGTATGCGACTGAGATACTACGGCCTGGCGCTCGTCCTGGCCCTGCTCCTCTTCTGGCCCTGGCTGAACAACTATTTCTGCTCCGACGACTGGCCCGCCATCTTGCGAAGCGTGCGGCTTTCGTGGCCCGAGATACCCGGCTGGTTCACGACCCTGCGCGGTGGTTCGTACCGGCCTCTGCACGACGTGTTTGTCGCGCTGTGCTGGCGGTTGTTCGGGCTGAATCCGCTCGGCTATCGTCTCGTGAGCATCGTCTTGTACGCGCTGGTGTCCGCCAACGTCGGGGTGCTGGCCCACCTGCTCACGGGCGACGGGCGCGCCGGCGCTTTGTCGACCCTCCTGTTTTCCGTGTTCGCCACCCACGCGGAGCCGGTCCTGTGGTTTGCCGCCACGAACGAGTTGCTGGCAGGGCTGTTCGTCCTGCTCAGCACGACGAGCTACGTCTCGTTTCGCAGAACGGGCAATCGCTGGTGGCTCGTGGCCGCGGGGCTCAATGGCCTGCTGGGGTTCACCTCGAAAGAGACTGCCTTGTTGTGGCCGCTGACGTTGCTGGTCTACGACGCGCTGTGGTTCGAGCCAACCGGAGGAAAGAAGCTCGATGGGCGGTTTATCTGGCCCGCGCTCGGCGTGGTCGTGCTGTGGCTGGCCTTCCTGTCGTTCAGAATCCCGCTCGGCAGTGCGTACACGTCCGCCGTCGACTATGGTGTGCCCCGTCTCGCCATGAACCTGGCGTATTACGTGTTGATTGGCGCGTTTGCGCTCCCGAACAACTATGCTTTTCTGGCCGCCTGGCCCGCGTGGCAGGCGCGCCCGGCGCTGCCGATCGTGGCGCTCGTCTCTTCCACCACCGTGATCGCGATCACGAGTTGGTTGTGGGTTCGAGAGCGGATCTGCGCGACCCGGAGGCCGTACAAAAGAGCGCTGCTGTTTTCCTGCGTCTGGGTGGTCGTCGCGGTCGCACCCATCATCTTTATCGTCGCAGAGCGCTCGGTTTTCATGTCGTCTGTGGGTATCGTGCTGGCGTTTTGCGTCGCGCTCGTCGGCGCGTGGGACGTCGCCAAAGAGCGGGGCAAATGGATGAAACGAGCGGTCGCCGTCTCGGTCGTCCTCTACGTTGGGCTCAACGCTTCCGTCCTGGCGTATCGGAGCGCGTGGTTTGGCAGGTCAGCGCAGACAAGTCGAGCGGTCCTGGCGCAACTGGAGGGAGAGATCGAACGGTTGCCCGCTGGCAGACCGGTCCTGCTCGTCAACCTGCCCGACCACCTCGAGTATACGTTTACGTTCAGGAACACCTTTCCCTCGGCGGCCAGGGTCCTCGGGTACGATCGTGCCGTCGAGTCCGTGCTCGACACCGCGCTACGACCGTTGTCTCCACGGGAGCAGGAGGACTATATCGACCAACGCCGGCGAGCGCCGGATGCCGCCGTGTTCTGGTACAGGGATGGTGAGCTGGTGCCAGAGTAAGATTGAGGGCGCGCGCCGCAGTTGGCACGGGCGGACCACGGTGCTATAATCCTCGCCCAGGAGGTCGGATGAGCGCAGGCGGGCGGCAGATCGCAAAGGCAGCGACGCTGGTGATGGGGCTCTTTGTCGTGAGCCGCGCGCTGGGGCTGGTGCGCCAGGTGGCCATCGGCGCGCTGTTCGGCACCAGCGGCGATCTCGACGCCTACCTGGCCGCGGCCCGCATCTCGGAGACGGTCTTTCTCGTCGTCGCGGGCGGTGCGCTGGGTTCCGCCTTCATCCCCACGTTCGCCGATCACCTGGCCCGCGGAGACGACGGTGGGGCCTGGCGGTTGGCCTCGGCCGTCGCCAACCTGGCGCTGATCGTGCTGACTGCCATCGCGGGGCTGACGGCGATCTTTGCGCCGGCGCTCGTCCGAACGGTCATCGCCCCCGGCTTTGACCCACCCCAGCGGGCGCTCACCGCCTCCGTTCTGCGCCTGATGCTCATCTCCCCGGTCATCTTTGGTGTGAGCGGCGTCGTGATGGGCGCGTTGAACGCCCACCAGCATTTCCTCCTCCCGGCGCTGGCCCCCTCGGCCTACAATCTCTCGATCATCGGCGGGGCACTCTTGCTGGGGCCCCGCCTGGGCGTGTGGGGGATGGCGGTCGGCGTCGTCGTCGGGGCCGCGCTGCACCTGCTGGTGCAGGTGCCGGGGTTGGTGCACTACGGCGCGCGTTACGTCCCCACGTTGGGGCTGGACGACCCCAGCGTGCGCGAGGTGGGACGGCTGATGGCCCCCCGGATATTGGGCACCGCGGTTGCCCAGCTCAACTTTGTCGTCAACAACAGCCTGGCCTCAGGGCTGGGGGAGGGGGCGGTCTCGGCGATCAACTACGCCTGGCTGCTGATGCTGCTGCCGCAGGGGGTGTTCGCCCAGGCGGTGGGGACGGCCGCCTTCCCCACCTTTGCCGGCCAGGTGGCCCGCGGGGAGCGGGACGAGATGCGGACCACGCTGGCTGCGACGCTGCGGGCGGTCTTTTTCCTCAGCCTCCCGGCCACGGTCGGCCTGCTCGTGCTCGGCCGGCCCCTCGTGGGGCTGCTCTTCGAGCGGGGGGCGTTCGAGGCAACCTCGACGGAGGCAGTGGCCTGGGCGCTGGCCTTTTACGCGCTGGGCCTGGTCGGGCACGCCGGCCTGGAGATCGTCGCTCGCGCCTTTTACGCGCTACACGACACGCTGACGCCGGTGTGGGTGGGCGGGCTGGCGATGGCGTTGAACGTGGCGCTGAGCCTGGCGCTGCCGCGCGTGTTCGGGCGGGCGGGCTGGCCTCCACACGCGGGGCTGGCGCTGGCCAACTCGGTCGCCACGTTGCTGGAGCTGTCCGCGTTGCTGCTCCTGATCCGGTGGCGGATGGACGGGCTGGAAGGCCGGCGGACGCTGGCCGCCTTCGCCAGGAGCGGGCTGGCAGCGCTGGCGATGGGGGCGGTGCTGTTGGGATGGCGGGCGCTGCTGCCGGGCGCGGGAGCGCTGGCGCTCGGTGGCGGGGGCGTCGTGCTGGGCGTGGCGGTCTACCTGTTCGCTGCGCTGTTGCTCCGGGTAGAGGAACTGCGGGCAGTGGGAAGATTGATCCGGCGTCGACGGGTGTGAACGGGACGGATCGCACGACGAGGACCCGATAATGGCTCACATCTCCGTGGTGGTTCCAACCTACAATGAGGCAGACCGCATCCGGCTATGTCTGCGCGAGATTGTGCTGGCGCTGAAGGACCTGGATTACGAGATCATCGTCGTAGACGACGGCAGTCAAGACAGTACGTATCAGGAGATGGTAGCCGCTGCCGCCGGGAACGCACGCATCCGTCCAGTTCGCCAGTCGTCCAACCGGGGCAAGGGGGCAGCGGTGTTGCTCGGCCTCCAGCACGCCACGGGTGAGGTCATCGCTTTCCTCGACGCAGATCTCGAACTTCATCCCAACCTGTTGGTCTCGTTCATCCAGACGATGCACGAGACAGGGGCGGACGTGGTGATCGGGTCCAAGAGGCATCCCGACTCCAGGCTAAAGGTGCCGTGGTTCAGGCGCGTCACGAGCGTCGTCTACTCCCGCCTGATCCGATTCTTGTTCGGGCTGGACTTGAGCGACACGCAGACCGGGATCAAGCTCTTCCGGGCCGACGTGCTGCACCGCGTGGCCCGGCGGCTCCAGGTGCGGCGGTTTGCCTTCGACCTGGAGCTAATGGTCGCCGTCAGTCGCTTCGGCTACAGGATCGTCGAAGCGCCCGTCGTGGTCTCGTTTCAGCGCGCGCACGGGGGCCGGATCGGCGCACTGACGATAGGCCACATGTTCGTGGACACGCTGCGCGTGTTTTACTGGGCCAGCTTCTGGAAGTGGCTCGAACCCAGTTCGAGGGTCAAGCTCCTGATGGTCGCTTTTGCGCTGGGTTTGATCATGGCGACCATGGGTATGGCACACTGGCTGACGTTACACATTCCGATTCCCCCCCAGTTGTCCACGCTCGCCTGGGTGCTCACACTCCGGTTCGTGGACACCCAGGTCAGGGACTGGGTCATGATCGTCGTCGGCCTGCTGCTCGTGACGTGGACGCTGGTCGAGCTCAACAAGAGCCTGCTGGCTGCCTTTGCCCGCGCGGATAAGGGGGATCTGGCGGGCATCATGCGCCGGAATCACCAGACGCCTGGCGATCTGGACCAGGAGCCACGTGACGAGTGACGCTGGGTTGACGACGATGCAGCGCCCAAAGGCAGGCGGCTCGATCAGCCGGTCACCCCCTCCGGCTCGAAGGGAACAGCGCCTTCCGGTGACAGCTTTTTGACTTTCAGTTCGGCCTGATCCAGTTGCGCGTTGCAGCGGGCGGCCAGTGCCTGCCCGCGCTCAAAGAGCGCCAGGCTCTCCTCCAGCGCCAGCCCTCCCGCCTCCAGCTTGCGCACGGTCTCCTCCAGATCGGCAAATGCCTGCTCAAAGGTCAGGTTCTCAATCTCATTCATCTCGAAACCCTTCTCGTCTGGGTCACCCCAGCCGTGGCTTGGCCAGCACCTCCATCACGCGCACGTCAAAGAACTGCTGCACGTTGGCCGGGACGAGGACGACGGCGGTGTCGGCCCCCCGGCCGGTGCCGGCGATCGCGACGCAGGGCTCGCCCACCTTCACCAGCCCGGCGTCGGCGGCCATCAGTGCGATCTCGACGCACACTTTCATCCCCTGGCCAAAGATGCGCAGCGTCTGCGCCACGATCTCGTCGATCGTGTAGGTCCCCCACTTTTTGCGCACGGCGCGGCCGATGCCGCCCAGCGCGTGCTGGCAGGTCAGGATCCTGGCCCCTGCAGCCTCGATGGCGGCGCGATTCTCCGGCGTGAGTTCCTGGGTGTTCGGCTCGTGGAAGCCGCTGGCGTGGGTCACGACGACGACGTCGTATCCCTGGAGCTGTTGCGCGGCCTGAACGCCGGTCGCTCCGCGCGTGCTGGCGACCAGCACGGTGCGGATGCCCAGCTCGTCGGCCCGCCGCCGGGCGACCTCGAGCGTGCGGGCGGTGTTATGTGGGCCGGGTTGGTCGTAGTAGATGGATTGTGTGATCGTGTCTTCCATGTCGTTATTCTCCATTCGCGCAAACCTTGCGAAGGTTACGCAGAGCCTCAGCCATCGCCGTATCCTCGGCTGGAGAAGGCGCTTCTGGCTTTGAAACTCCCGTCAAACCTTCGCAAGGTTACGCGGAGCCTCAGCCATTGCGGTATTCGCGGCTGGAAAAGGCGCTTCTGGCTTTGAAACTCCAGTCAAACCTTCGCAAGGTTCAGCTTTGCTATAGTATACCCGATTGGGGCCAAGAATCAAATTTGACTTTTCCTCCCATCTAGATACAATTCCTACCTGTGTTGCATCGTCTGGTCCCCCGCCCGTCTCCCCCGGAAGGGGGTGATCATCGGGGGATCGCTCAGGAGATACCATGGACCTGACGCAACTTGCTGCCATCGCCATTCCTCTGACCGCCGTCTTTGCGCTGGCCATCGTCGTGACCCTCTACCTGTGGCTGCGCAGGCAGGACGCCGGCACGGAGCGCATGCAGGAAATTGCACACTTTATCCAGGTTGGGGCGAACACGTTTCTGCGCCGCGAGTTCCTCACGATCACCCCCTTCGTCGTCGTCCTGGCGCTGCTGCTGCTCGTGGCCATGCCGGAGGGAGAGTGGCAGATCGCGCTGGGCTTTGTCGTCGGTGCCGCCTTATCCATGCTGGCCGTCTTTGTCGGGATGAACGCAGCGGTGCGGGCCGGCGTGCGCACGACCGCGGCAGCCCGGTCCTCCGCCGCACGGGCGCTGATGGTCGCCTTCCGTGGCGGGGGGACGATGGGCCTCTCGATCACGGGGCTCACGCTGCTGGGCATCTTTGGGCTGGCGTCCCTCTTCGGCGTGACCCCGTCCAGTCCCGACCACGTGCATCTGCTCGTCGGCTTTGGCTTCGGCGCCAGCTTCTCCGCCCTGTTCGCCCAGTTGGGTGGCGGCATCTTTACCAAGGGAGCGGACATCGCCGCCGATCTGGTGGGCAAGGTGGAACAGGGCATCCCGGAGGACGACCCGCGCAACGCCGCCGTCATCGCCGACCAGGTCGGCGACAACGTGGGGGACGTGGCGGGACGTGGGGCGGACCTCTTCGAGTCCGGCTCCGACAACCTGATCGGCACGATGATCGTCGGCTTGACCTTTATCCCCACCTACGGTTGGGCAGCGGTGCTTTTCCCGCTGATCAGTGAGGCGATCGGGGCCATCAGCGCCGTGCTGGGCGTGTTCGTCGTGCGGGGCACAGAGAAGCGCAACCCGCTTTTCAGCATGAACCTGGGGTTCCTGGTGAGCGGGATCTTTTCCTTGATCTCGTACTACTTTTTGGCCACCTGCGTGTTGGACGACATTCGCCTCTTCTACTGCCTCACGCTGGGCCTGGCCACCGCGATTGCGGTCGCGCTCCTGGTGCAGTATTACACCGGCATCACCCAGAGGCCGGTCAAAGAGATCGCCCGGGGGGGCGTGAGTGGCGTGGCCACCAACCTGATCTATGGCTTCGCGTGGGGGATGGAGAGTGCGGTGATTCTGAAAATCCTGGTGGCCGTGGTGAACGTGATCGCCTTCTACCTGATGGGCGGTGGCCTGCCCGGCATCTTTGGCATCACGGCGGCCACGCTGGGCATCTCTGTGATGAAGGGCATCATCATGGCCGCCGATGCCTTTGGCCCCATCGCCGATAATTCCAGCGGCATCGCCGAGATGGCCGGGCTGGGGCCACAGGTCCGCCGCGCCGGGGACGTGCTGGACGCAGCCGGCAATATCACCAAGGCGGTCACCAAGGGCTACAGCATGTGCACTGCCCTGATGACGAGCGTCGTCATCCTGTTTGCCTATCTTCTCAGCGCGGCTCAGTTGGCCGGGGCTGGCAGTGAGAGCCTGGCCAGTTTCGTCACCTTCGGTGGCGCCGACCCGGAAGGGGTCGCGCTCCAGATCGTGCGCGGCCTCAACCTGGCCCACCCGCTGAACCTGGCCGCGCTGATGATCGGCTCGACGATCCCCTTCCTGTTCACCTCGCAGGCCATGAAGGCGGTGGGCCGGACCGCCTTTCGCATGGTCGACGAGGTGCGGCGGCAATTCCGCGAGATCCCCGGGCTCCTGGCCGGCCGGGCCGCCCCGGAGTACTCCCGCTGCGTGGACATCGGGACGCGCCACGCCTTGAAGGAGATGGTCGCGCCGACGCTGGTCGGCGTGCTCTCCCCGATCGCCGTCGGCTTCCTGATGGGGCCGTGGGCGCTGGCTTTCTACCTGATCGGGGTCAAGGTCATCGGCGCGACGCTGGCGATCTTTATGTTCAACGCCGGGGGCGCGTGGGACAATGCGAAAAAGTACGTCGAGGAAGGCCACCTGGGCGGCACGGGGTCCGAGCCCCACAAGGCCGCCGTCATCGGCGATACGTTTGGCGACCCGCTCAAGGATACCGCCGGGCCGTCGCTGCACATTCTCATCAAGCTGCAGAATATCCTGGGCATCACGCTCCTTCCGCTCTTTTACGCCTACCACCTGCCATGGCGCTAGACTGAGAATCATGATGAGTCACACGGCTGGATTCGATCCGAGACTATTGGAAATCTATAGCGAGCTGGATCGCGACCGCTTGATGGAGCTGGTCGTGCGGTACGCCCGCGACCGGCTCGGCGCTGGCGGTTCCTCGATCTTTTTGCGCGACGACATCACCGGCCGCTACGTCCTGCGCGGCACCACCGGCATCCTGAATGGCGCCGAGATGCCCCCTGAGCGCATCGAGTACGGGCCGGGGGAGGGGCTGACCGGATGGATCGCCAAGCACGGCCGGCCGCTGCGCATCGCCAATCCCAGGGACGACCGGGCACTGCGGAGCGTGGCCGAGGATCTGGCCTGGAGCAGGAAATACTCCGAGATCAGCGCCAAACCGGGCCTGGCCTACCTGGGGGTGCCGGTTCTCTCCCGGGATGGTGCCACGGTGCTCGGCGTGCTCCGGGTGTCCGGAAAAGCGGAGGGAGAGCAGTTCGCCGAGCCGGACGAGGCGCTGCTGAGCCAGGTGGCCGCGATGGTGAACGTCGCCATCGAGAACTCGCAGCGTTACGAGCGGGAGAAACGCCGCGCTCGCTATTTCCGGCTCCTGTTGGACATCAGTTCCGAGTTGGACCCGCGACGCCCCATCGCCGAGATGCTGCAGGTCGTGGCGGACAGGGTCAGGGATGGGTTCCGCACCGAAGGCTGCCAGATCTACCTGCGAACCGAGGAAGACGTCCACCGGTTGGCACTGCGGGCCACCAGCGGCCTGCCCGGTGGGCTGGTCGGCCGGCTGGCGTACATGGTCGGGGAAGGGCTCACCGGCCACATTGCGCGCGCTGGCATGGCCGTCCAGATTCGCGAGACCGCCTCGCTGGAGGATTGGCACGATCCCCACGTCGCAGAGATTGCCTCACATCTCCCCTCCGGTGTCTACCGTTCCTTTCTTGGCGTGCCGCTGCGGTTGGGCGACGTGGTTCTTGGCACGCTCGAGTTGATCAACAAGATTCCCAGTGCGCCCGGCCACCGGGACTGGTTCACCGACGACGACGAGGGGTATCTGCGCCTGCTCTCGACGGCCATCGGCGGCGTGCTGGAGGGCGCTCGCTATCTCAAGGCGTTGAACGACGTGAGCGTGACGACGATGCGGATGCAGCGGGTGGCCTCCTTCGGTGCGCTGGCACAGCGGATCCTCCACGAGACGGCGAACCCTCTGGCCGTGGCCCGCCTGGCGGCGACCAACCTGCACAGCGACCTGCAGGACGCGTCGTGCCCTCTTCCGGCCGGGGCCCATCAGGAAGTGGAAGTGGACGTGACAGGGCCGCTCACTGACGAGCAGGGCGCGCGGGTCACCAGGCGGCTGGCCGTCATCGACACCAGCCTGGACAAGGTGAGCGGCAAACTGCTGGACCTGCTCAAATGCTCGCAGCGCATCGGCTTTGCCCGCGCGGCCGTGCACTGGAACGACGTGGTGCGGGAGGTCATCATCTGGCTGGCGGCGGAACGGCAGCGGCGGGGGGTGGAGATGCACGTCGCCTACGCAGATATCCCTCCCCTGTTCATCGAGCCCAACGAGCTGTTCGGCGTCCTGGTCACCATCCTGCGCCTGGCGATGGAGGCCCTCGACACGCCAGGGGGGCTCATCGAGGTGCACACGTC
>DATKTN010000141.1:0-2508 GCA_035531135.1 Anaerolineae bacterium | reverse complement strand
GCGACGAGCACGTCAAATCCGCCGCGGGGCTCGAGCACGAGGCCCCGGGCGCCGGGCCGCAGCCGGTAGGGGAGCGCGGTCAGCAGGCAGTCGGTGAACCCTAACCTCGTGAGGCCTGGTGTGACGTGGCTGATGGGGCTCAGGTCGTCCCCGTCCACCGTCAGGCCCAGTTGGGGCGGCGGCTGGCCGGGGCAGCGGAACCCGCGTCCGGGCAGGCTGCGGATACCTCCGGACCTCACGACGTCGACACGCGAAAAGCCGTTCCAGCGCCGGAAGATCAACTCCGCATCGGGATACAGGAGGGCGTAGCTGAGGCTCTTGTAGGGGGAGAGGCGGATTTCAAGGAAGGTGGGAAGATGCAGTGCAGCCCAGACGAGGATGAGGGCGAGAAGTGCCTGCGTGATGCGTGAAACGTGAAACGTGAAACGTGAAACGTGATGCGTGAAACGTGAAACGTGAAACGTGATGCGCGATGCGTGATGCGTAATGCGTGGTGCGTGGTGCGTGGTGCGTGGTGCGTGATGCGTGATGCGTGATGCGTGATGCTGGAAGGTGAGGGCGGATAAGATGGCAAGGGCGGAGGAGAGGAGGACGGTGCCCTCGGCTCCTGCCAGCGATGGAGCGGCGACGGCCAGGACACAACCGGCGGCGGAACCGGCCAGGTTGGCGGCATAGGTGCGGTTGGCCCGCGCGGGTCGCGCTGCCAGGAGCAGCGCGACGGCGGTACCGCTGCAAAAGAAAGGGGTCGCCAGCGCGACATAGTGCAGCGCCAGCACGACCGCCTGCCGCCAGTCGTGCGCGATGCGGAAGGAATCAAAGGGCACGGTGAGCGTGAGCGCGTAGGAGCCGATGGCCATAAAAGCAAACCCCCAGCTCAACCCGGGCAACGTGCGGGCGGGGTCACGCTCTCGGAGGCGAGGGAACAGCGCAAGGAACGTGCCGCTGGCACCAAAGCCCAGGAGGGCCAGGCTGACGATCATGAAGGCAAAGTGGTAGAACTGCGCGACGGAAAAGATGCGCGTGAGGTTGACCTCAAAGGCCAGCGTGGCCGCCGAAAGGAGGAAAAGCCCTGCGTACGTGATCATCCTCGTGCTCCCACGCCTATTGTACTCGAGAGTAACCGTCTAGGCCAGCGTTCAAGACCGCGGAAGACCGATCACGACCAGGAGCAGCGCGACGGGGATCAGCGCCAGCGATGCCCACAAGGGGTACGCCGGCGAGCCAGCGTACAGCCAGCCCGCGACGTAAGGGGCGACGACCTGGGCGACGGCGATGGTCATCTCGGTGGCTCCAAGCAGTAGCCCGCGATCGGACTCGCCTCCCAGCGCAGGCGATCGAGCCTGGATCAGCGACCGGCAGCCCTGGTACGCACCGCGCAGCAGGTAGGCCAGCGCCAGCGCGGGAAAGGCGCCGGTCAGCAGCAAGAGCAACACCGCGCCCCACACCAGCGCCTGGCCAACGGCCGGCCCTCTCGCGCGGCGGCCGTCGCCCAAGCGCCCCAGCAGCGGGTTCAACAGCATCGTCCCCAGCGCCTGGAACGAGCCCAGCATTCCGATCCGGGCCACGTCCCACCCCCGCACGTCGGCCAGGAAGTTGGGAGCCAGCGGGAACCCGAGGTACATGGCCACGAACGCCAGCCACACCAGCGCCGCAAAGCGCAGAAAGCGCCTGTTCAGCAGCGAACGCCAGTGCCCGCCCTGCTCGCTTCGCGGGGGCACCGGCTGCGGGGAGACGCACAGCACAACGAGCGCCGAAAGGCCGAACAGGCCAGCGGCCGCGAAGTAGACCGTGCGCATCGTAGACACCCCGGCCAGCCAGCCGCCTACCGCAGGCGAGAACACTCCGCCGGCGGCGTAGCCAGCGAAGACGGTCGTGAAGATCCGCTCCAGGTTGCGCCCACCCACCGCGCAGGCCAGGTAGGCGTTGATCGCCGGGACGCAGTAGGCTGACAGGGAATAGAGCAGCAGGCCGGGGATGAGCCCTTGCCAGGTGTGGGCCGACCCGACCAGGAGCGCCGCCACCAGCCCCAGCAGAAATCCCCCCCACATCACCCACTTGCGCGGCAGCCGGTCGGCCAGCAGGCCCGCGGGCAAGAAACTCACCGCGCTCACGACCGACATGGCCGCAAGCAGCCCGCCGATCTGCACAGGGCTGGCGCCCAGTTGCTCGATGTACAGCGGTTGAATGTGGAAAAAGAGCCCCTCGCCAAAGCCCCACAGCAAGAGCGCCAGCGTGATCAGGCGGGTATCGCGGTTCATAGGGGGGGATTTTACACCCGCTCGTGGGTTTGGGCAACGGCCCAGCCGGTGTTACAATGAGGCGGGAGGCAAGATGCAGGATGCAGGAGACAAGAGGGAAGCGACAGGAGCAGGAGGTGACGATGGGACGCACGTTGTTGTTGACCGGCAGGCCGGGCATCGGCAAGACGACGGTGATCAAGGCGGCGGCGGCATCGCTGGGCGAGCGGGCCGGCGGCTTTTACACCGAGGAGATCCGCGAGTCTGGCGG
>DATKTN010000140.1:0-10619 GCA_035531135.1 Anaerolineae bacterium | reverse complement strand
CCCCACCACGCGCATCATCATCACCACGGTGAGTCCGATCAGGCACATCAGGATCAGGTAGATCGCGTCTACCGGCACGTTCTCCACGGTGGCAAAGGTCTCGTCGAAGGAAACCGCCAGCAGTTCCTTGTAGAACAGCATCACGAGCGCGACGATGACGAGGTCGAGCAGCAGCATGATCAGCAAGTCGCTTGATGGGACGGCCAGGATGCTGCCGAAGAGATAGCTCATCAGGTCTGCCTTGTAACCCTCCGTCAGATCCACAAAGATGATGCCGGTCGCCATCCCGATGGCCCACATCACGCCGATGACCGTATCCGCCCGCTGGCGGGTCTTGCGCTGCACCGCGCCCATCCCCAACGCCGCCGCCACGCTGAAGACGATCGCGCCCAGCACCGGGTTGAGCTTGAGAAAGTAGCCCAGGCCGATGCCGCCGTACGCCGCGTGTGCGATGCCGCCGCTGATGAAGACGATCCGCTTGATGACGACGAACGTGCCGATGATGCCGCAGGCGATGCTGACCAGCACGCCCGCCATTAACGCGTTGCGCATAAACGTGAATCGAAGGGCCTCGATCAGCGGTTCGATCATGGTTGCATCTCCTGGTAGCAGTCGGCAAATCTGCAAGTCGGCAAATCTACGAATCTACGAATCTACGAATGTACGGACGGCGAGCTATGAATTTGTGGATGTGTGCTCGGGGAAGACCCGGTGCGGCACGCCGTGGGCGATCAGGTCGATGGGGCACCGGTATGCGGCCTCCAGCATATCCGGCGTGATCTGCTTCCCCCCGTGGTAAAACAGTCGCCGGTTGAGACACCCCACCGTTTTCACGTGAGACGAAATCGCGCTCATGTCGTGCGACACCAACAAGATCGTGATGTGTTCGTTCAACTTGCTCAAAAGCTCGTAGATGCTGGCGCTCACCTGGGGGTCAACGCCTGCCATGGGCTCGTCCAGAAGCAGGATTTTCGGCTCTGTTGCCAGCGCGCGGGCGATGTAGACCCGCTGCCGCTGACCGCCCGAGAGCGCGCCGATGGGGCGGTCGCGCAGGTCGAGCATGTCTGCGCTGCGCAGTGCCTCCGCCACAACCTGGTCGTCCGCGGCGGTGTAACGCTGCAGCAGGCGGCGGCGGCCCAGTCGCCCCATGCGGACCACGTCCCACACGCTGATGGGGAAGTCACGGTCGAACTGCACCGACTGCGGCACGTAGCCGATGTACCGCCGTGCTTCCTTGACGGGCTTGCCCATGACGCACACCTGGCCCCGCGTGGGTGGGAGCAGACCGAGCAACACCTTGAGCAGCGTGGTCTTGCCACCCCCATTCGGGCCGATCAGCCCGATAAAGTCAAAATCTCCGACCGAGAGGTTGATGTCCTCCAGCACGGGCTCACTGTCGTAAGTGGCCCAGAGGTGCTGCACCGAGATCACCTCGCGCTGCGTGTCCGTCGCTTCCGTGCTCATTCTATCCTCGCTTGTCCTTCATCGCGAAAGATGTCAGCGGAGTGCGCATTGTGGCAGTCAGTCTCCCGACTGAAAGGTGACCCGCAACTTGATGCGACCCACCTGGAGTCTATCCCCATCCTTGAGCACGTGCGGCAGGTAGGGGGTCAGGCGGCTTCCGTTCAGGAAAGTGCCGTTGGCGCTGCCGACGTCTTCGACCAGATAGTTCGAGTCCCGCTGATGGATCTTGCAGTGGCGGCGGGAGATGCCGCCCTCCAGCCCTCCATCGGGGGTGAGATCCACGTCTGGCAAGATGTCGTGAGCCGCATCCAGACGCCCGATGTCCACCTCGGCCTTGGGCGGCAATTGAATCTGGCGGCCAGTGGGCAGGATCTTGATATGTAACGGGACAACAGTCTCCTCGACGCCCCCCACCACAGACTCGCTGGTCCAGGGATCTGCCCGCGAGATGGGCAGTTGCTCCTCGGGAAGCATCTCGGTCCCCAGAGGACCGCCGGTAGGCAGATACGCACCGCACTCGCTGCAAAACAACGTGCCAGGACGGTTTTTACGTCCGCAAGATGGACATGGGTTCACAAGTTCTCCTCCAAGAAGAAAGGCACAGACTGCATACCGGAGTACTCATAGATGGCCGCAGAAGAGGTGTTGCTCAAGGCCAGCTCAAGGTTCCTGGCGGCGGTGTTACCGGCTCAATACCTCGGCGAAGGTATCCGCAACGTGGCGCAGACTGTCCAGCCAGTCGGGCGCCAGCGGGCTGATGAGCAGCACCTCGCCACCGATCTCGTTGGCGATGGTCTCCGCAGCCTTCGTGCTGAATTCTGGCTGTGCAAAGATCACCTTGATGTCCTCTTCCCGGGCCTCGGCCACGAACGCCGCCAACTCGGCCGCGCTGGGCTCCTGTCCACCGACCTCGGCAGGGATCATCTCCAGCCCGTAGTCGCGGGCAAAGTAGCCCCACGCCGGATGGAAGACCATGAACTTTTTGCTCTCCACTCCTTCCAGCGCCTCGCGGATGTCGGCGTCCAGGGTGTCGATGTCAGCGATGAAGCTGTCCAGATTCGCCTTGTACGCATCCTCGTGCGCAGGGTCGAGTGCTGCCAGCGCCTCGTAGATCGTCTGTGCCTGGGTCTTGACCAAGGCCGGCGAGAGCCAGATATGCGGGTCAGGGTTCTCCGGCTCGCCCGCGTGGTACACCGCCTCCTCGTGTTCTTCCGCCTCCCCGTGACGGTGCGCCTCCATCGGCATCCGCGCGATGCCCGTGGTCGTGTCCACCATCAGCATCTCGCTGTTCGCCGATGCGATACGGTCCAACCACGCGTCCTCAAAGGGCACGCCGATGCTGACGTATGCGTCTGCCTCGCTCAGCGCTGTGAGTTGCTCCGGCCTGGGTTCGTAGGTCGCCGGGCTGTCTCCCGGCTCGACCATCACGTTCACGTTCACGTGCTCGCCGCCGATGCGCTCCACAAAGTACTTTTGTGGCAGGATGCTGACGGTGGCGTTCAGTGGGCCGTTGGATTCGGGCGCTGTGGTCTCGCCGGGCGGCGCACTCTGGCCGCACCCGGCCAGCAACGCCCCGCTGAGCAACAGCGTCCCAATAGCAACGTATGGTCTTTTGGCCATTTGTGACTACCCTTGCCGGATGTCTGAAGGTTTCGCCCCCACCCAACCCTCTCTCTCGCAGGGGGAGGGCTGAACGATGACTTCAGCCCTTGTCTTCCTGGCAGTGGGGGCAGATGCCGAACAATTGAAGCAGGTGATCGTCCACCCGGTAGCCTGTCCCCACCTCGACGCGCTCAATGAGTGCGTTTATATCTTCCTCGCCCGAGAACTCTACCGCCCGGCCGCAGACCAGGCAGATCAGCGCGTGCCGATGGCCCGGCGAGGTGAGCAGGTAGCCGTGGCAGCCGTCCTCGCGGTGAGCGCGGCGCACCAGATGCAGCTCCGAGAGCAGGTTTAGCGTCCGGTAGACGGTCACGAGCCCCAGTTGCCGGTGCACCGCCTGCGCCTGCTCCAAGACCTCCTGCGGCGAGAGCGGGGCGTCCGCCTGCGTCAAGGCGTGCATCACCGCCCGCCGTGACGCGGTGATCCGACAGCCCGCGCTGGCAAGACGTTGTTCCCACTCGGTCATCGTGATCCTTTAATGAAAAGTTTTTTCAACAGCGATCATAGCACCGAGAGGCGTTCTTGTCAAGTCGGTGATCGGCCGCATCGTTGCAGCGGACGTGTGGCTGTGATACAATCCACCCGTGCGACGACGTGCGACCCTATTATGTGCTGTTCTCATATTCCTCCTTGCCATCACCGTGCGATTCTACGGGCTAAACTGGGATGGCGGGCTCGGCGCTCATCCGGACGAGCGGCATGTGGTGGGGGTGGCGGAGAGCCTGCGCTGGCCTGACCGTTTGAACCCCCTGGACATCGCCCCGGGCTTTGCTTACGGCCACCTGTCGCCCTACCTGCTCGCGCTGGCCGCTGGGCTGGTCCATCGTGCAGACCCGCTGCTGGTCGGGCGGGCGCTGGCGGCACTGTTCGACCTGGGCACGGTGGCCTTGACCTTTGCACTGGGGAGGCGGATGTATGGGGAGGGGGTTGGCCTGCTGGCGGCGGCCTTCGTCGCGCTGATGGTCACCCACGTGCAGCAGGCCCACTTTTACACCGCCGACGCGCCGTTGGCATTCTTCGTCGTGGGGACGCTGCTCTTCGCCGTCTGCCTGGCTGAGGACGGACGGCGGCACCAGGCCTTGCTGGCGGGTGCGTGGACCGGGCTGGCGCTGGGCACCAAGTTCAGCGCGGCGCTGCTGGTGCTGCCGCTGGGCGCGGCGTGTGCGGCCGTCCCGGGCGGGCCGACGTCGCGTTGGAAGCGCGGGCTGGAAAGCGGCGGAGCGGCGCTGGTGGCCTTTGCACTCACCAACCCCTTCGCGCTGGCTGCGTTTCCCACGTTCTGGCGCAACGTGGCCGAGCAGGCGGCGCTCGCCCGGGGCGTGCTGGACGTGCCCTACACCCGCCAGTTCCACGGCACGTGGCCATACCTGTACCCAGTGGTGCAACAGTTGCGCTGGGGAATGGGGTGGCCGCTGGGGCTGGTCGCCTTTGGCGGGCTGGCGTACGGTGTGTGGCGGGCGGTGCGGGAGCCGCCACAACAGGGGGAGTGGGTGGTGCTCGCCTGGGCCGTGCCGTCGTTTGCCTTCGTCGGCGCACTCTACGCCAAGTTCCCCCGTTACCTGCTGCCGCTGACGCCACTGCTGGCGATCTACGGGGCGCGGATGCTGGTCGCGCTAGCCCGAAGGAGCTCACTCCTCATCTACGCCGTCCTCATCTGCTCTCTCATCCACTGCCTGGCGTTCGTTAACCTCTACCGTTCCCCGCACCCCTGGCTGGTCGCCTCCGCGTGGCTCACCGATCACGTGCCCCGAGGGACGGTCGTCGCCGTCGAGCAATGGGACCATCCGCTGCCCCTGGACGCGACGGGCTACGACGTGCGCGAACTGCCCGTCTTTGACGAGGACACGCCGGAGAAGTGGGCCGGGATGGAGGCGACGCTGGCGGAGGCCGATTACGTGGTCATCGCCAGCCGGCGCGGGTACGCGACGCTGGCACGGTGGTCGGAGCGCTATCCCATCACGGCGCGCTACTATCAGTTGCTGTTCGAGGGTGGACTGGGCTTTACGCCCGTGGCCTGCTTCGGGCGCTATTCGCGCCTGGGGCCACTGGCGCTGGTGGACGACCCCATCGCCGGTCTGGGCTTTTCGCTGCCGGAGCTCTGCCGGCCCAAAGCGCTGGCTGTGCTGCGCCTGGGCCGGTTGGACGAGAGTTTCGTCGTCTACGATCACCCACGGGTGGTGATCATACAGCGAGGCACGGAGGGAGGGACGCTCGCGCCGCGCTGAGGACGACGTCTCGAGCGGTTTTGGCTGCGGCTTCGGCTCTGCCTCGGCTCACGCTGCTGGAGGTATGTGACTCTACCCGCCCAGGATGCGCTGCAGGTTGGCGGCTCCCTCGTCCGCCAGTTTCTCGTTCTGGCCAAGCAGCAGTCTTTCTGCCAGTTTGCCCAGCGCGGCTCCCGGGACGGTGTAATCTAGCTGGAGAAAGAGCCGGGTGTCATCCCCTTCTGGCTCCAGCGTCCAGGCCCAGGTGGTCACGATGCCGCCTCGTGTCTCGATGACGTGCCGCCGGGGGGGATCGTGCTCCAGCACGTGACCGGCGATATCGAGGGAGACCCCGGCCATCTTGTAAGTCAACTCCCACTGATAGTCGGTCCCCTCACCGGAAAAGTTCCGTGAGTCGACCAGCCCGGGCAGCCACTGGGGGTCATTCGCGTGGTCTGCCAGGAATGCAAAGACCTGTTCCGGTGGGGCCTTGACGACGACGCTGCGCTCGATGGTGGCCATTGTATCCTCCTTACTACGTTAACGTTGGGCCCTGCTCTCTTGCTCCGTGAGATGCTGGGTTGATTATACGCTTTTGCCCAGATGGTGCAAGTTCGATCTCTCTCCCGGCGTGGACACTGTGCCCCTGAGTGTTGGTGCTTCCTCGGTCTGTGGTATCATGGTGGCATGAATCGGGTCTCAGGACTGCCTCAGCTCTCGTCGCAAAATGTGCAAAAGATGGGTGCATCGATGAACCGGGCCGAATCTCGTGTAGCTGTCCTCTCGGCTACGTATCGCACGGCTGAAGAGCAGATCAGACGAGCATTGCAGTTGCTGGAATATCGCCCACAACGCAGCAAAATACTCCTGAAACCCAACTTGGTGACGATTCCGCGCTGGCTGCCACTGGGCGGTATTCCGCGTTCGGCGATCACGGATGTTCGCTTTATCGAGGCTTTGTTGCGTGTTTTCGATGGGTACGAGATCACCATCGCCGATGGCGCCCTTGCGACGACTGACACGGACGAGGTGCTGGAGAAGAGCGGCGCCGCCGCGCTGGCACGCGCATATGGCGCCCAGGTTGTTAACCTGGATCGGGTCGAACGCTTTGAAGTCCCCTGGGCTTACGGCAAGTTGCGTTTGCCAGCATTGCTTCAGACGCACGAGTACATCAACGTGCCCAAGCTTAAAACGCACGTTCAGACTGGTGTCACCCTGGGATGCAAGAACCAGAAAGGGTTGCTCACCAGTGCCGACAAAATCCGCTTTCACCGTGAATTTGGTCTACACGATGGAATCCGCGCGTTGGCAGATGTGATACAGCCTGCGCTCACCATCGTGGACGGTGTCATTGGACTGGATGGGCCTGGCCCTACGCTGGGGCGGTCGCGCCGTTCCCATCTGGTCGTTGCTGGCCGGGATATGCGCGCCGTGGACGTTGCTTGCTGTGATCTGATCTCGCTGCCGCTAGAGCGGGTATGCCATTTGGATCGCGTTCCATATCGCGCGATTGGGGGCACCGTTGAGGAAATGCGCCTGCGTTTTAACGCGCCCACCGAGATGACGATAGCCAACGTACACGTTCATGTGGTGCAGGGCACCTGCTCGCGCTGCCTGCAAAGCATGCACGACGGATTGGCCGCACTCTGGCTTTCGCCCTATCACATCCTGCGTGGAACGTGGAGTTGCATTCTCAACCGGACAGACGTGATCACCGGTCAGGAGAAACAAGTCCCACATGCGGCACGCGGGCGGTTGATCTGCTACGGTGACTGTGCAAGCAGATTGGCGGAGAAACATGATCTGCAATGGATTCCGGGCTGTCCGCCTTCGGTGAGCGAGTTTCTAGAGATATTCTAACCACGGTTCTTAACCAAACTGTAATGCCCCTGTAGCTTGATTTTGTGTACGAATGCTGGTACAATGCTCGTAGCCAGACAATCGAGCGCTCTTCCTTGCACCAAACGCGCCAGCGTGTTCTGATCGGAGGAAGTGGGGTTGATGACCGGGGCATTGAGACAGCTTTGGGATCGGGTGGCCCACTCTCGCATGCCATCTCAGGAACGATTGCCACTCAATCTAGGGAGTGAGGTGGCAGCGGCGACGGACGCATTGCTCCAGGAAATCGTCGCTGGCGTAGTTGAGGGGCTGGGTTTCAGGGCCTCAATGGTCGCCGTCGTTGGGACGCAAAATGGCCAGAATGTCCTCTCCGTGCGTGCGTTTGCCTATGGGTCAGCTCTTTCCAGACTCAGGTGGTTCGACGCGGGCAAGAAACTGGAGGGCACCGTCCTTGAAATCGGCCAGCGCATAGCCGGTCAGCAGTTGATCGGAAACTATGTCTCTCTTGACGAGATGGAAAACCTGGGTGTGAGAGTTATCAGAGAGAATCGGTCGTTTGCATGCACCAGTTCGTTGTATGATCTGTTCGCAAGGAAGGTTGACAGGGACACCGCCGAGAAGCTTCAAGCATTGGCCCATCTTCATGCATTTGTGACGGTTCCGTTCAGAGACGGCGAGGGCAACTTGATCGGCAATTTGTTTGCTGGAACCGACAGGCTCGACGTCACAGATCAGGAGATTGAGTCTCTCCGGGTATTTTCGAGGATGGCGACCGTTGCCATTCAGAACACTCAACTGCTTGAAAAGAGTGAGGCACTGCTGGACGAGCTAACGCGCAAGAACAGCCAGCTTCGAGCTCTTCAGGACACTGTCAGCGCGCTCCTTGAATCTACGCTGAGCGAGCACAGGGTTTTACAAAGAATCGTCGATGGAGTGGTCGAAGGACTGGGCTTCCGAGCGGCCATGCTCGCTGTTATTGAGCGTGACGAGAATGGAGAGCAGATCCTCCCAGTCAGGGTGTTCAGCGTACACCCCAGTCTGCCTGGTAGGAGGATTTTGGAGCAAGGGCAGAGGTTGTTCGGGAGGCAATTGGTCGGATCACACGTATACGTCAACGAGGAAGTAAAGAAGGAAAACCTGGGGGTCAGAGTCATTCTTGACAAACGGGACTTTGGGCTAACCTCGGAGCTCCGCGACCTGTGGTATCCTGCAGCTACACCGCGTGAGTGTGAGTGGGCTCAGCGAGCACTTGGAGTGAAGACGTTCGCTACCGTCCCATTCTGGCGGATGGATCCGAGAACGGGTGAGAAGGAACTCATAGGCAACCTTCATGTCGGAACGGACCGCGAGGAGATCACTGACGACGAAATAGAAGCCCTGCGTACCTTTGCCCTTCAGGCGTCGAATGCGATTCGCAACGCTGAGATGCACCTGGATACGCTCAGGATTAGTGCCATGGCTTCGTTGACCTCGAATATGGCACACCGGTTGAATGGGATCATCGGCAAAGTGAGCGGATGGGTTCAGCAAATCCAAAGCAATGCTCGCGATGAACTTGATGTGGCATTCCTGGCCGACAGGCTTGAGAGGATGAACAACAGCCTGGCAGAGGCTGCTGCTTTGGTCGACAGGGTCAGGGAAAAAGCAAAAGAAGACGTAACTACCCAGACGGGGTGCTGGCTACGGGGGCGCATTGGAGGGCGGAGTTGGCATCCAGGGTTCTCCACGATAGGCAGCTTCGAGGACATCAAGCACAGGTTGCCCTTGTTTCCGAGCCGTGGAGATGTAGCCGCGGATGGTGCAGAACTGCTTGGCCCCGTCAATAGTGCGGAATGCGCCTGAGACCTTTTGCTTGACCTTGATCATTCGGAGGTCTCGCTCGCCTTGGTTGTTGTCAAAGGGGATGCGGAAGTCGTACATGAAGGCCAGGACTTGCTGTTGGTAGTCCCTGAAGCGATCCAAGAGGTTCTTGGGCGGGGATTGTTTTTGTCTCCCCCGTTTCTTCTTGGGCGGAGGATCTGGGGGAGGATTGGCCGCGAAGCCGCGTTTCAGGACTTCAGCGTAGCGGTGTTCGAAGTCGGCCAGGAGATCGGCAGGTAGGTGATCTTGGGTTGGGCGAGCTTGGTCGACATTTTTCTTGATTTCCAAGAGTAAATCGATCATCTCAACAGCCCAGGGTTGCTGGTATTGCTCGTGAATGTAGATCAAATCGCGTAGATGGTGGGCGTTGCACAAGGCATGTGCTCCCTGATGCACCTTGAAATATGAACCCCAGAAGTCGTGGACGGCAGTTCCGGTCAAGTGAGGTAGAATGCCCCCGTCTATCATTGCATCTGACCCTCGCTTGGGGTGGAAGGTGTAGTGTGTCAGTGTGGGGGTACTGGCAACGTGCACCCAGTGGAGCTTGCCAGCAGCGCGCAGGCCGGTTTCGTCACAGTGGACGACGTCTGAATCACGCAACTGCCGCTGGATTTCCTCTGTGGTCGGGGCAATCTCTTCCTCGATGCGGGCATTGGCGTGGCGGATGGTGTCTTCTTCCAGGGGGTGTCCATAGAGGTCACCAAACGTTTCCCTGGTACGGGCCAAGGGAATGTGCTGGTAGACGTTGAAGTAGGTGGCCTGGGCTTTGATGCGCGGTCCATACTGGGTTGGCTGGGTCACGTCTGAGGGAAACGCGGCCGTGGTGAGTTCTCCACACTGGGGACAGGCCTTGATCTCTGCCCGGTGCTCGGTGACTTCCACACGCACAGGCGGCAGATCGAAGACCTGTCGCTTCTCGAAGTCGGTGACAGGCACATCTGCCAGCGATGCGTGGCAACGTGCACATTCTGTCACAGGGTGAACCGTGAAATGGTCCGGTTGTGCCAGCGGCTCTAATCGCCGCCCGGTGTGACCAGGCTGCCCGCCGGTCTTCTTCTCACCAGAACGCCGCAGGCTTCTCGTGCGCGGAACAGGAGGCTTTTTGTACCCGTCGCTGGACGGCGGCTTGCTGCTGTTGCGGCTGTCTTTCGCCAACTGATCCCGTAGCGATTGGATCGTGGTAGCCTGCTCCTGAATCTTGGCTTGCTGTTGTTCAATCGTCTCTTGTTGACGGCGAATCACATCAGCTTGTTCACGCGAGCGCCGGAGTAGCCAATGTACCAGGTAGGTCAGGGAAGCTAGATCAGGAGGCAACGTCGGAGGAATGGACAGCGGCGATGTCTCTGCCACAGACAGGGAACTACCAGCGAGTTCATCAATCGTCGCGCCGCCGCTGTGAGAGAGCACCTTGACTCCTGAGCCGGGGGTAAATGTCACGTTCATCGCTTCGGATTAGTTGAACAACCGATACTCACCGCATTTGAGATCGAGTATACTTGATTTGCACAAGATTTGCGTTAGAGAAACATCAATCTTGCATTAGATTTTCGGACCGCACAGGCTCACCTGGCCCGACGTCTGGGTAGTTAC
>DATKTN010000139.1:0-6622 GCA_035531135.1 Anaerolineae bacterium | reverse complement strand
ACTGGAGGCCGCGCAGGGCGGGGCCGGGGCGCAGCTCCGCGCCGCCCGGGCGGCGGTGGACTCGGCCACCGCGCAGCGGGACGCCGCCCAGGCGCAGCTCGACCTGGCGCAGGCGGGGAGCACGCCGGAGCAGGTCGCCGCAGCCCAGGCGCAGGTGACCCAGGTCGAGGCAGCGCTGGCGACGGCGCAGGCGGCGCTCGAGCGCACCGAGATCCGCGCCCCCTTCGCCGGGACGGTGGTCGAGGTCAGCGTCGACGCCGGGGACACGGCCCGGCCGGGCCAGGTGATCGTGGTGCTGGCGACGCTGGACCGGCTCCAGGCGCGCACGGTCGACCTGACGGAGCTGGACGTGGCGCGGGTGGCGGAGGGACGGCCGGTGGTGGTGAAGGTGGACGCGCTGCCCGACGCGCCGTTGAGCGGACACGTATTGCGTATCGACGAGCAGAGCGAGGACTACCGGGGGGACGTGGTCTACCCCGTCACCGTCGGGCTGGATGGGGACACAACCGCTCTTCGTTGGGGCATGACGGCGATGGTGGAGATTGAGGCTGAGCAAGAATGACCAATGACCAATGACCAATGACCAATGGCAGAAGCATTGTGGTTTGATGGGGCATTGTCCGTAGGAGGGCAAAGATGAGAAAGTGGATGGTCCTAGTCGTGGGGTTGCTGCTGGTCGCAGGGTGCAGTGGGGCGGGTGGAACGGCCGAGCCGTCAGCGGAGGCGGAGGCGGTCGCGCGGGAACCTGAGGGCCGCGTGACCCTGGCCGAGGCGGTGGTCGAGCCGGCCCGGTGGAGCGATCTGCGCTTCACCATCGGCGGCACGGTCGTCCAGGTGTCGGTCGAGCCGGGGGACCAGGTCGCCGCCGGCGACCTGCTGGTGGAACTGGATCGCACCGACCTGGCGCTGGCGGTGCAGGAGGCGGAGGCGGCGGTCGCCTCGGCCCAGGCCCAACTGGCGCAGGTGCAGGCCGGCCCGCGCCCGGAGGAGATCGCCGCCGCCGAGCACCAACTGGCGGACGCCGTCGCCGCGCTATCGCGGGTGACGGCCCAACGGGATCAACTCGCCGCCGGGACGACGGCCGCCGAGATCGCCGCCGCGCAGGCGGAGGTAGCGCAGGCCCAGGCGGAGCAACGCGCCGTCGAGGAGATGCACCGCAAGGCGTACAAGGACAAGGACGAGGACACGAGGAAGCAGGCGGACTATCAGCTCCACGCCGCCAGAGAAGCGGTGGCCGCAGCGCAGGCCAAGCTGGCGGCCGCGCAGGGCGGGGCCGGGGCCCGGCTCCGTGACGCCCAGGCGGGCGTGTCGGCGGCGTCGGCACAGCGGGACGTCGCCCAGGCCGAGCTCGACCTGCTGAAAGCCGGGGTCACGCTGGAGGAGGTCGCGGTGAGCGCGGCGGCGGTCCGGCAGGCCGAGGTGGCCGTGGCGACGACAGAGGAGGCGCTGACGCGCACCGAGATCGGCGCCCCCTTCGCCGGCGTCGTCACGAAGGTGAACGTCGAAGCGGGCGAGACGGCAGCGCCGGGCGACGTGGTCGTGGTGCTGGCTGGGCTGGATCGGCTCCAGGCGCGCACGATCGATCTGACGGAGTTGGACGTGGCGCAGGTGATGGAGGGGCAGCCGGTGATGGTGACGGTGGACGCGCTGCCCGGGGTGGAGTTGCGGGGGCACGTGGCGCGCATCGGGCTGCGGTCGGAGGACTACCGGGGGGACGTGGTCTATCCCGTGATCGTCGAGCTGGACGAGGCAGCGCCGGGACTGCGCTGGGGCATGACGGCGGTGGTGGAGATCGAAACGGACTGAGGAGGCGATCATGGCAGGAAAAGCAGGCTTGAAAGCAGGACTGATTGGCCTGGCCGTCCTGTTGGCAATGACGCTGATCAATCAGCTCTTGCCCATATCAGGAGGCCTGGTGTACGCACTCTGCGGGGTGAACATGCTGATATACGCTGGCATCGGGGTACTGGCCGGGTTCTTCCTGGCCCCGCCGCGCGCCGCCGGCACGGGGGCGGGGGCAGGTGCCATCGCCGGACTGATCAGCGGGGTGGTCAATGGAGTGGTCGGCTATGTGATCACGGCCATCCGAATGGCACGGGGGATGGGCCTTCCGGGCGTCACCCCCCAGCAGATGCAGCAGTTGGCCGAGAGTGGCATGGATCCGATGATGCTCGCCATTCCAGGCGCGATCTGTGGCATGGCCATCGGCTCTGGGCTGGCAGCCATCGGCGGGGCGATCGTCGCCGCCGTCAAGCCCGATTAGTCAGGTGCCAGGCACTTCTCTAACCAGTTCACGACCCAAGACGACTGTTTGCCTGAGCTGTTTTCTCTGCCTCAAACTAGCCAAGTGCCTGGCACCTGTATCATTGCGAGGATAGACAAGATATGATAAGATAACAACCTGATCACCCCCATCCACCACCGGAGGAGGAGATAGGATGAAGCACGCGCCGAGTTGCACGCATGAGGGGCAGGCACCGGTGCGCGCTGGAGAGCCAGCGCTCTCCCGGCGGGCGTTCCTGCGCCTGGCGGGGATGGCAGCCGCCGCAGCGATCCTGGCCGGCTGCGGGCAGCCGGCGCCCCCAGCCGCCGTCCAAAGGACGGCCGTCGTCCCAAGGACGGGCGTCGTCGAGGAGACGATTGTCGTGGAAGAGTCCCCCCCTCCGGCAAATGCCTGGCGCCGGGGTGGCACGTTGATCGTGGGCATGGCCGCCACGTCCATCGTCACCCTGGACCCGGCTGCCTACAGCGACCGGGCCACGGAGACAGTCATCCGCAATATCTTTGATGGCCTGGTGACCCGGACCACCGACAACGAAGTTGTCCTGGAGCTGGCCAGGGACTACCGCTGGGTGGATGGCAAGACCGTCGAGTTCGATCTCAAGCCGGGCGTCAGATTCCACAACGGGGAGGATCTGACAGCGGACGACGTGGTCTTTACCTTTGAGCGCATCCTGAACCAGGAAATTGGGGCGCAGCGCAGGGGCTTTGTCCAAGAGGTGGCGAGCGTGGAGAAGGTAGGCGAAACCACGGTGCGCTTCAATCTCAAGAGCCCCTGGCCCGTTTTTCTCCAGATGCTGGTGCATAACCAGGTCGTGCCCAAGGACTATGTGACGCAGGCCGGTGACGCCGAGTTCGCCAGGAAGCCAGTCGGTGCCGGACCTTTCAAGTTCGTCGAGGGGAACCTGAACGAGCAGATCGTCCTGGAACGTTTCGACGATTACTACGGTGGAGCCGACGCGCTGCCGCCGGTGGGGCCTCCCTACCTGGATCGCGTGATCTTTCGCATGATCCCGGACGTCTCCACCCGGGTCGAGGCTTTGTCCGCCGGAGAGGTGCACATCATCCAGAACGTGCCCGCCCACATGGTGCTCCGGTTGGTCAATAATCCAGATGTAACGATCAAGACCACCGTCGGCACACGGCCCAAGTTCATGGACCTCAACGTCACCATCTCACCCTTCGACGACGTGCGCGTGCGGCAGGCGCTGAACTATGCTGTGGACGCGGACGAAATCCTGGCCAAGGTGGCCAGCGGCTACGGCGTGACCCTGCCCGGCCCGCTCTCGCCTGCCAACCTGTACGCCGACCCCGACCTGGTGCCGTACGGCTACGATCCGGACAAGGCCAAAGCGCTTCTGGACGAAGCCGGGTACGGGCCGAAGGACATCGCCTTCGTGATCGATGCGTATGGACCGTACGTGGAGATCGCCGAGGCCGTGGCCGGGCAGCTCCAGGCGCTGGGTATGGACGTCACGGTGCGCACCTCCGAGTACAACGCGCTGAAGCCGCTCCTTCTCAATTGCGAGCGGCAGGCCTTCTTGCGCGATTGGGGCGATTCGGCCTTTGACCCGGTGGGCTACGTCGAGGCCAAATGGCAGACCTATGCAGCGGACACCCCCGCTGGCCGGAGCAACTATGCCTGCTACTCCAACCCCAGGGTGGACGAACTGATCACGGCGGGAGCCTCGGAGCCGGATCCGGAGAAGCGACGAGAGATCTATTACGAGATGCAACGCCTTGTTCACAAAGACGCGCCAGCCATCTTCTTGTATGTGCCCCAGGAGATCGAGGCTGCTTCTGCCAGGGTGCACAACTGGGAACCCAGTCCCGACAGCCGTGTCAACCTGCACGACGTTTGGCTGTCCGAGTAAGGCACTTGGCCTCAGCCCGGCCCGAGCTCAGGAGGAGGGTTATGCTGTTGGGAATCCGATGGGGAAGCCTGCGTGCCAAGATCATCGCCTGGGCCTTTGTTCCCACCGCGATCATCCTGGCCGCAGTCGCCTGGGTCACCTTCACCGCCTACCAGCGGGTGACGGAGGACCTGGTGATCGAGCGGGACCAGAAGCTGACCCGTCTGTCGACCGGTGAGTTCGCGGCGGGGCTGTCAGAATACACCGGCCTCCTCACAGAATACACCGGCCTTCTCGCTGACCTGGCGCGCACCGCGTACATGGTTCAGAATAACCCGGTTGGCCAACGCAATGCTCTCCGGCGGGCCAGAGCCCGTTTCGAGGTGTTTGACGGCGGCGTGCTGATCCTCGATAACCACGGCACGGTCGTGGCCGCCGAACCGGTGCGGCCGGAAACCCTGGGGCAGAACTGGTCCAACCGCTCCTACTTTCGCCAGATGCTGCGCTCTCCGGGGCCAGTCTTCTCGGACGTCGTCGCCGACGGACCGGGAGGGACAGAGGTCATCGTCGTCGCCGTGCCCATCAGGGGAGACCAGGGCCAGTTCCTGGGCATCATGGCCGGCCTGTTTCGCCTGGGCGCAACCACGCTCAGCCCCTTCCACGGCGACATCGCGAGGCTCGGTATCGGGCAAAACGGCAGCGCCTACCTGGTGGACGGCAATGGCCGCGTCATCTACCATTCTGACCCGCAGCGCATTGGGGACGACTTTTCCATCCAACCGATCGTACAGCAGGTGTTGACGGGGAATGTGGGCGCTCTGCGCACCCGCGACCTGGATGGCCGAGACATCGTCGCCAGCTTTGCCCCGGTGCCCGGCACGCCCTGGGGCCTGGTCACCGAGGAAGTCTGGGCCACGTTGATCAGCCCCAGCCAAGCGTATCGGCATTTCCTGCTCTTGCTGCTGGCGCTGGGCGTGGTGGTGCCGGGCCTGGTCGTCGCCGTCGGGGTCAGGCGGATCACAAAGCCCATCACCGAACTCATCGGTGCCGCCCAGGAGGTGGCCGCGGGCAATTTCGGCCAGACGATCACCGCCCGAACGGGGGACGAGATAGAGGAGCTGGCCGAGCAGTTTAACCTCATGGCAGCCCAACTCCAGGAATCGTACGCTCACCTGGAGCAGGGGATGGCCGCCCGGACCCAGGAGCTGGCGACACTGAACGCCATCGCCGCCATCGTGAATCGTTCCCTGGACCTGGAAGAGATCTTGGACGATGCATTGGACAAGATGCTGCAGGTCATGGAGATCGAGGGCGGGGGAATCTATCTCCTGGATGAAGAAGCCGGGGTGCTGAGCGTCGCCGCCCACCGGGGGTTCAGCCCCCAATTCGTGGCCGAGATCGACAGCTTGAAAGTGGGCGAGGGTTTCTCCGGTCACGTGGCCCAGTCCGGCGAGCCGTTGGTCGTCAGGGACGTTTCGACGGACCCCCGGCTCACCCGTGGGGTGGTCAGGGATGAAGGGCTCCACTCTCTGGCCATTGTCCCCCTGAGTTCAAAGGGAAAGGTACTGGGCACCCTGTTCGCCGTGACCCGGGGCTACCGGGAGTTCACCGACCAGGACGTCCAGTTGCTCACCTCCATCGGCCACCAGATCGGGGTGGCGATCGAGAACGCGTGCCTCTTTGAGGCGGAGAGCAAACGACAGCAGGAGGCCACCCTCCTGGCCGAGATGGCCAAGCTCACCAGCGGCACGCTGGAGCTGGACGAGGTGCTCCAGTTGACGGCCGGGTACGCCGTCGACGTCTTTGACGTCGATTGCTGTTGTGTCTTCCTGTACGACGAGGGACGGGGCACGCTGAGACCAGCGGCCCACATCGGGTTCGACGACCAGGTGGCCGCCACGATCGCCGATGCGGAATTCACGCCCAGCGAAAAGATGCGACGGACGGTCTTTGAGTCCCTTCAGCCGCTGATCGTCGAGGGCGTGCCGTCGGATCCGCACCTCAGCCCCCAGGCTCTCCTGGGCCTCCGATCGGCGCTGGTGGTGCCCATCGAGGTGGGAGGGCGGAGGCTGGGAGCCATGCAGTTGGGCACCCGCCAGCCGAGGCGACGGCGTTTCAGCGCCGACGAGGGGGAGCTGGCGCTGGCACTGGCCAATCAGGCGGCGATGGCGATCGAGAACGCGCACCTCTTTGACGCCGAGCGGCGGCGGGCGGAACAGTTCCGCGTGATCAGCGAGGTAGGGCGTCGCATCACCTCCATCCTGGCCGTTGACGAGTTGCTGGACCAGATGGCCAGGTTGATCAAGGAGACCTTTGATTACTACTACGTCGGTTTCGGCCTGGTCGAAGGGGATGAGGTGGTCTCCAAGGCCGGGGCCGGTCCCTTGTGGGATGCGTACCAATCCCTGCATCTCAAAGTGGGCCAGGAAGGGATCGGAGGCTGGGTGGCCCAGAGCGGCCAGCCGCTACTCGTGCCCGACGTGAGCCAG
>DATKTN010000138.1:0-10079 GCA_035531135.1 Anaerolineae bacterium | reverse complement strand
AGCTGATCGAGCGCGTCACCGGCGGGCCGCTGAGCGTGGAACCGTACATCCGGTATCTCCGGCTAAAGTACGGGGAGTTGTACACGTTGTAGGAGGGATCGTCGATGCCACATTCCGGCGTGACGCTGCACGACATCTATCAGGCCAGGCGGCGGATCGCGTCCGTCGCCAGAAGGACGCCCCTGGTCCGCTCTACCTGGCTGGCCGACCGCGCCGGCACGTCCGTCTATCTCAAGCTGGAGAGTGTGCAGGAGACCGGCTCCTTCAAGATTCGGGGGGCCACGAACAAGCTGCTCAGCCTCAGCGCGGACGAGCGGGCCCGCGGCGTCATCACGGTCTCCAGCGGCAACCATGGCCGGGCGGTATCGTACGTGGCCCGGCAACTGGGCGTGGACGCCGTCGTCTGCGTCTCGGAGCGGGTGCCGGGCAACAAGGTGGAGGCGATCAGGCGGTTCGGTGCCGAGACGGTCGTGCACGGCAGGAGCTATGACGAAGCCGAGGCCCACGCATTCCGGTTGCAGGAGGAGCGGGGGTTGACGTGGGTCCATCCTTTCGACGACCCCTTCGTCATCGCCGGGCAGGGCACGATCGGGCTGGAACTGCTCGAGGACCTGCCCGAGATCGACACGGTCGTCGTGCCGCTCTCAGGCGGCGGGCTGATCTCGGGGATCGCGCTGGCGCTGAAATCCGCGGACCCGGCGATCCGCGTCGTCGGCGTCTCGATGGACCGCGCGCCCGTCATGGTCCACAGCCTGAGGGCCGGCGCGCCGATCGAGATGGAGGAGGAGGAGACGCTCGCCGACGCGCTGGCGGGCGGCATCGGCCTGGACAACCGATATACTTTCCGCATGGTCCAGGAGTACGTGGACGAGACCGTCCTGGTGTCGGAGGAGGAGATCGCCGGGGCCATGGCCGGCCTCCTGGAGAAGGACCACCTCGTCGTGGAGGGAGGCGGGGCGGTGGGCGTCGCGGCGCTGCTGCACCGGAGGGTGCAAGAGATAGGCCGCAACGTCGTCGTCGTCCTCAGCGGAAGCAACGTAAGTCTGCCGCTGCTCCTGGAGATCGCCCAGAAGCACTCGGTTTGCAACAAGACCTGACAGGTCTCCGACGGCACTTGGCTGTCCCAGGCGTTTGCCTGTGCCAGGTCTCAGGGCCAGGCAGGGCCGCACGCAGACCTGTCAGGTCCGGCTTTCCCCCTCACGCATCACGCTTCACGTTTCACGTTTCACGTTTCACGCATCACGCATCACGTATCACGCATTACCGCATCTCCCCGCTCCTGCGCATCGCTACCCTGTACCTCACAATCGTATAGATCGCTATGCCCGCCCACACCAGGTTCACGAATGTGGAGGGGTAGGCTTTGTAATAGATCGTGTTGGCGATCAGGCAGGCGCCGCCCGCCAGGTTCAGGAGTTGGTAGAGGGTCGAGGTGCCCTCCAGTTTCCTGGTCGAGACGAGCGCGTACGCGACGAGGATCGCGACCGCCCCGATCCAACCGATTACGTCGATGAGAACGCTGTCGTCTGTCATGCGGCTTGGGCTCCTGTGCGAGTGATGCAGATGGCTCGGCTGTCGAGGACGAAGGCAGAACGGAGAAGCGGGCATCGTCTCGTCGCTGGTCGAATCACCCTTTGGCAGCGTCCGGGGGCAACCGCCGGCTACGGCGGCGATATCAAGAGGGCGCGGACTGCGTCCAGTCCGGGGGCGTCCCGGTGACCGACGGCGAATTCGTCGAGTTGCTCGAGCGCCTCGGCGATGGTGACAGAGTCCGCGAGCGGGATGGCGGCCTGGTAGTCAGCGAGAGCCTGGTCGAGGTGGCTCAGGGCCAGGTGAATCAGACCACGGGTGAACAAGTATGCCGCCCGATTCCAGGGGGCAGATCCTATGAATCGTAGCGCTGCTTCAGCATGTTCGAGGGCCTGCCTCAAATTCTCCGCCCGATCCCCCGTCGGCAAGCGAAGGTAGGCGTTGCCCAGGTTGTTTTGGCTCATCGTGTAGTCGAGGGGCGCGGCCTCCGGGGTATAGACGCGCAGCGCTTCGCGGTAACAGGCAATCGCTTTATTAAAGTTCTCCGCCCGATCCCCCGTCGGCAACTGGGCGTAGACATTGCCCAGGTTGTTCTGCATGCCGGCGCAGGCGATGGCGTCACCTACACGGTCACAGGCATCCAATCCGGCCTGCCTCCAGGCGATCCAGTCGGCCCACAGACCTCGACGCTGGAAGTAGTCGGCCAGGGTGCAGGCGAAATCTCGCACCAGTTCCGTATTGTCCGACGCGACCGCTCCCTCCCAGGCGGCGCGAATATTGGGGTAGGCGCCGTCCAGCACGGTGAGGGCATGCAGGTGGTCAGGGCCACTCAGACAGTGGTCTTGTTCGTAGGCCAGAGGCAGGTAGTGGCGTGCCAGGCGCTCGCTGAGCGCCGCGAAATGCGCGCGGCGCTGCGGCTCCCGCCACCAGTCGCGCAACCGGGCGCGCGTCGCCTCGTGATAGACGTAGCCCCCGCCGTCGCGCGGTAGGACGAAGGAGAAGGCGGCCACCTGCTCCAGCAGCGCGGCGGCCTCTCGTTCATCCTTCTCGGTGAGGAGCGCCAGCAATCCGGCGTCGAACCAGGCAGGGAGCGCACACGCGCGCACCGCGCCGGCCACGTCGGGCGGGGCGGCCTGCAAGGTGAGGTCCAACAGGGCGCGGGCGGCGTCTTCGTCGGAAAGATCGCGGAAATCAGGGAGACCGGACCGGGCATCTCCGTTCATCGCGCACCCCCCCGGGTCTGCTGCAACCAGTCGCCGACCTGCGCCATCCTGGCCGGGCTCGAGCGCGCCAGGTCAAGCAGAAGAGCCATCTCTGGCGCGGAGACGGGGGCATGGTTTAAGTTAGATTAACGAATTTGCCCACAGGCCATCTACGTGCCATGATAGGTTTTGCAAAGACCAAGGCACAAGGAGGTGACCTATGGGCGCACGCCGGGATGATATCACAGGCATTCAACGTGCACAAATTGCGATCGAAGTCTTGCATCCCCACCGACCGTGGGGCACCGTGACCCGGTTGGCGCGAAAGTATGAGGTCGCGCGCAAGACGATCTACGCCATCGGCAATGCTGGGGAGCGGGTATTGACGATGGGTTTGGAGCCAGGGCCTCACGGCCCGCAGTCGGCAGAGAAAACGATTTGGGTGGACCGCAATCGTCTGGTGCGGGGCACTGTGGTGCTCACCGAGAAGGGGATCAGTCAACGGGGCGTTTCGTTCTGTCTGGAAGAGCTGTTGGATAGCAGGGTGTCGCCCAGTTGGGTCAATGTTGAACTGGCGAAGGTGGAGAGGAAGGCGGCGGCCGTGAATGAGAGATTGCAACCGACAGCGAGTGAAACGCTGTCCGGGGACGAAATCTACTCCAACGACTGTCCGAACTTGTTGGTGGTCGGCAATGACTCGCTGTACATCTACGCACTGACTCGGCAGCCATCGTGCGATGGGGATACGTGGGGATGTATCTTGTTGGAAACCCCGGATTGTTCCCAGTTCGCCAGTGACGGAGGTACGGGGCTGGCGGCTGGTGCCAAGGCGGCCGAGATAGGGCATCAGTTGGACTGGGATCACCTGTTGCGTCCATGGTGGGGTCAAGTTTCTCGTCTGGAAAAGCAAGCTTACGCTGCGCTGAAAGCAGTCGAGGAACGAGCTGCCAAGTTCGAACGGGCAAACACTTCCAAGCGGCTGGAGCAACATCTGGCGGCGTGGGAGCGATTGAGCACCGAAGCTGAACAAAAGATCGCGCGCTACGATGCGTTTTTTCAGCTTGCCCAACAGGTGGACGCTTGGTTTGCGTTGATCGATCTGGAAAGCGGACAGTTGCGTGACCCGGTGGCTGGCGCTGAGTGCTTGCGCAACCTGGGAGAGCAGTTGCAAGGGTGGGAAGGCCGCATCTACAAGAAACTGAGCACCAATCTCAACACCTTTGCTGAGGGACTGTTCCATTATCAGCCGGTGTTGGCCCAGGCGCTTTCTCCGTTGATCGAGCGTTGGGGAGCGCACGCTATCCAGGCCCTGTCCCGAATTTGGCAGATCGAAGCCAATGAGAAACGTCACCCATTGCCCTTGATTGAACGGCAAGCTCGGCAGATTCTGTGGGAAGAGAACCTGGATGAGGCTGTATCGCTGCTGGGGGAGGAGCAACTCTGGACAGCCTGGGATGCCTTGAGCGACGTACTGGAACGTTCGTGGCGTGGCAGCATGTTGGCCGAGTGTGTGAATAGCCTGCTGCGTCCCATCTTGGATGGACGCAAGCACACCGACCAGGGGTGCCTGGAGTTGTTTCGCTTTCTGCATAATGTGCGTCCCTTTGAACGCGGCAAACGTGCGGATCACAGTCCCGCTCAGTTGGTGGGACTGGATGTGCCAGACGATCCGCTCATCCTGCTAGGCTTGGCACCAAAAGTGTTAATCTAACTTCTCAGGATTCTGAACCATGCCGAGACGGGGATGCCGCGCTGGTAGTAGTGGGCCTCAATGTCGTCGTCGCTGAGAGGGGTAAAGTGGTCGATCGTGGCCATGAGGCTGCCCCACAGGCGGGGCCGGGCGAAGGAAGACCGGCATTGTGGGCGGCCGGCGACGACGACGAGGACGTGCCGCAGTTCACGGCGTAGCGGGTCAAAGAGCCAGCGGTCCAGCCAGGAGCAGGTTTCATCCGAGATGTGCTCAAACGCATCCACCAACAAGACGACGCGGCGATGCGAGTCGGCCAGCCCGGCCAGGTCACGGCACAGCGCGCGGCCCATCTCGGCTCTCCACCGGGCAATCTGGCCGGCCGTGGGAGGGGCTTCGGAGACGGAGCCAATCTGGACGCGGTCGCGGCCGGTGACGTCGGAGATGCCGGCCTCGGCGAAACGCCCGCGCTTCCCCCAGTCCACGCCGGCGTCTCCCTCGCCGGTGTGCATGCTCACCAGGGGGCTGCGGCAGTAGATGGCGTCCTCGCAGGCGCGGATGGCGCCGGTGCACTCCTCGCCCAGGCAGCGACGAAACCCGCGGGCGACGCTGAGGAAGTCGGTCAGGCCGCTGCGCCGCCGGTCAAAGTCCAGGAGGACGAGAGGCACAGGCGGACGCTGATCTTCGCACTCGTACACGAGCCGCTGAAGGAAGCAGGTCTTTCCCTGCTCGGGTGGCTCCAGGATGAGCAGGATGCGCTTATTGGTCTCTCCGGTCAGCGCCCGGTGAAACAGGGCCAGTTCACGCGTGCGGTCCACAAAATCGACCTATGTGTGCCATAACCTGCCGTCCTTCATTCTCTGTGTTCTCGCGCAAGGTACGTGACGGTGTGGCATCTTTCTGGTGGCGGACTCGATCGATCAGATTGCTGGCCTTGCGATACGATTTCTCTGTGGTGCCGTAGGCCATCGCCACTTCTTTGAACCCCGTGGTCCGATACCATTCCTTCGCGTGCAGTGCCGGGAACGATGATCTGGCCGTGTTCTCACCCATCTGTTCGACCCAGTAGCTCTCAAACGTGATTCTCCCTACCTCGCCATCGACACGATACGGCTTCACCTCGCACTCCTCCAACGACCCTACAACCTCCAGCGCGCATTGCTGAGAAACAGTGCTGAGGTGGCACGCAAAGGCATCCCGCAGGGCACCATAGCTGGTCTTGAGCACGATTTGTTCACACTCAAACGTCCCCACGTCTTCCTTCTTGGGTCCATCGGTTGTGATGTCGGCGCACTCTTCAATGTCAATCTGAACCTTGACTCTGTAGTTGTTAGCCATTCTGCTTCTCCGGCATAGAGTTTGCCGGATATGATACCATAGCGGCCAACAACTCAGAAGGGCTGGGCTAACTGCACAGGTCGCAATATTTGGGTCTTCTGGTGGTGCTATGATGCTAGCAGGATGTGGTACGGCCGATTCTTGCGAACGTCTGGCGCGTCTGGTCAGTGGGAAGAGCTTCCAGAGCTCCCCGACACGATTGGGGGCGGGGGATATTCTGCCGCTGTCGCTGATGCTGAGGGCGGCATCTGGCTCTTCTGGGGGCAGGACGAGAGCATCCGGTATGCCCGGCGTCACCCGTTGACCGAGAGTTGGGAAGAACCCCGTCCGATCACAGAAGCAACAGAAGCAACGGAGGATTACATGCCTTTCATATTGTCCCGTAAAGACGGGGGGCTCTGGCTCTTCTGGAATCGCCAGCTCGATCCCAATAAGGAACTATTCTATCGGCGGCTCATCACCTCGATTTAGAGATGACAACTCCACGGACCAGGGTGCGACGATGACTCAATTGATAAAAGGCTGTTATCATGACGTATTGACCGACTCCCAGGGTCGTGTGCAGTGGGAGGACGGCTGGCGTCCCAACCTGATCGTCCAGCCGTGTAGCGTGCTCCTGGCTGCGCTGATGAAAGGACACCCTGCCCTGCAGGGCATCCTCTACTGGGCCGTTGGCCGGGGCGAGAAGGACTGGGACGCGCTGTGCCCCAGCCCGCGCCCGGACGACACCCATCTGGCGGCGGAGATTGCCCGCCAGGCGCTCACCCCGGAACAGATCGTCTATCTCGACGACGCGGACCAGGAGAGCGATGTGCCCACGAATTGCCTGGAGATCACAGCCGAGTTCAAGGGAGAAGACCTGGTGTCGAACGGCTTTCAGTCGCTGCGCGAGTTCGGCCTGTTCGGCGGCGATGCGACGGGAGCGCCGGACAGCGGCTTCATGATTGATTACGTGATCCACCCCCGGATTGACCTGTCGCCCGGCGACACACTGGAGCGCAAGCTGCGCCTGACGTTTGCCAGCGGCGCCGTTCAGCCGGAGGAAAAGGTGGCGGGTTCGGGGCTGCCCTCCCGGTGAGCAGCATCGACGGCGTGGGGGAGGCGTACGCGAGCGGGCTGAGTGACAACGGCATCCGCTCGCTGGGTGACCTGGTTGGGATCGACCCCAGGCGCCGCATCGGGAATATCCCAGCGATCAAGCTGCGGGAGTTTCAAGCCAAGGCCCGGCTGGTGACACGCCTGCGGGTCAGCCCGTCGTCGCTCGAACCGTTTGCCGATCAGAGCGTGAGTCAATTCCTCGGAGAGAGCCCCGAGGATCTGGTCAGGCCGGGTGTGACCTTGAAGAGTGGGCAACGCCTGCAAGAGACGCTGATGGACCTTCAGATCGCACTGGGCAATGCGCAACTGCGGCAGATCACGCTGGGGGACCTGATGAACGCCTGACGCCCCCCTTGCGGCTACCGCTCCGTCTCCACCCACGCCTGGGTCCCGTCGGTGAGGATCTCGACCGCGCCGTGCTCGTCGGTGCGATAGACCTTCATCTCTTCCAGCCGCTCCAGCACCCCGGCACAGGGATGCCCAAAGTCGTTGTCTTCCCCGACGCTGACGACCACCGCCTCCGGGTCCACCGCCTCCAGAAACTCCTGTGTGCTCGAAGTGCAGCTCCCGTGGTGCGCCGCCTTCAGCACCGTGCTCGCCAGCGTCGCCCCCTCCGCCACCAACCGGTGCTCCACTTCCGCCTCAATGTCTCCCGTCAGCAGCACCGACACCTGCCCGTAGGTGAGCCGGGTCACGACCGAGTTGTTGTTGGCGTTTCCTCCCTCCCCGCTGACCAGTTCCGCCCCCGGGTGCAGCACGACCATATCCAGCCCTTCGTCGAGCGCCAGCCGCAGCCCCGCCTCGCCCCGGTAGACCGTCGCCCCCTCCGCCTCCAGCAACTGCTGCCAGTAGTCGTACGTGGCGGACTCGACCTCCAATTGGCGAAAGACCACCGTGTCCACCCGGTACCGCTCCAGCACCGGCACCAGCCCGGTGATGTGGTCGAGATCCGGATGGGTGAGCAGCACCACGTCGAGCGTGCGGTCCCAGAACGGCATGTGGCGGCCCAACTGTGAGAGCAGCACACGCTCGCTGGGTCCGCCGTCCACCAGCACCTGCCGGCCGGAGGGGGTCTGAACAAAGATCGCGTCCCCCTCTCCCACGTCGAGGAACACGACGTGAAGGCGGCCGTCGGGCAAGCCCCGCCAGGCGAAGAAGCCCAACATCAGCAGGACGCCCGCCGCGCCAGCGAGAACCTTCGTCTCCAGACCACGGAGAAACAGCTTCTCCCACAATTCCCTCCGCCGCTCTCTCGACTGCGCCAGCCACCAGGTGAGGCCGCCCAGGAGCGCATAGTACGCGAACACCATCCAGCCGTCCATCCGCACCGGCACCGAGGCCAGGGGCACCCGCGCCGTCAGCCGCACCATCTCGATCGTATAGGTGAGAAAGACCCAGGCAATCCACCCAACGGCTTGCCCCAGCGGCCGGACGACCAGGCCCAGCAGCAGGGCGATTCCTCCAGAGATCATGACGTAGGATTGCACCGGGAGAATCAAAAGGTTCGTCAGCAGCGTGATGAACGACAGATGCCCAAAGTGGTGCAGGAGAATCGGCAGCGTGGTAAATTGGGCCGCCAGGGTCACGATGAATGCCTCGCTGACTATTTCCACGATCTTTTGCGCGCGCTCGGCGGACGTGACGCGCACCAGCGCCCGCTCGAAGCTTTGCTCCAGCGGCTCTGTGAAAAGCACCAGCCCTGCTGTAGCGGCGGCGCTGAGCTGGAAGCCCGCGTCCCACAGCGTGTAGGGGTTCAGCGCCGTCATCACGACCGTCGCTGCGGCGAGCGAGACCGGGGCGAAGGAGGCCCGTCCCAGGTGCTGGGCCCACAGGTAGAGCACCCCCATCAACGCCGCTCGCACCACCGCCGCCGAGGCCCCGACGAATATCGTGTAGACCACGACGCCCGCGACAGCAACCCAGACCGCCCGGCGCTGGCCGAACAGCCGCCGCGCCAGCCCGGCGAAGATGCCGCTGATGATCGTGACGTTGAAGCCGGATATCGCGATGATGTGGGTCGTGCCGGTGGCGGAAAAGTCGTCCATCAGCTCGTCCGGGATGCCTGTCTCGACACCCAGCAGGATGCCGGTCAGCAACGCCGCCTGCGGCTCCGGCAAGATACTGGCGATCGTGGATTGGGCGTACCGCTTGAAGGTAAAAAGGTGGTACAGGAGGGGGTTCGCCTGTTTCTCGGCCAGCAACGTGACCTGCGCACGCCGGAGCAGTGAGTGGACACCCTGGCGGGCCAGGTACTCGCGGTAGGAGAATTCCTCAAAGACGGGCGGCGTCTCCAGCATCCCCGAGACAAGCACGCGATCGCCGTACCGGCGCTGGGGGTAGCGGCCGGCCTGGACCAGCACCAGCCCGTCGACCTCCAGTTCCGTGCCATCGGGCAGCGCCAGCCGCTCGGCCTGCACGCGCAGGTTGGTGTGGTGCTCCCGCTCGTCCGGCTCTCCCACGACGACGCCCTCGAGCGTCACCCAGCCGGCGTCGTTGTAGGTCGAGAGCGAGGTTTCGTCAAAGTGGGGGACGGCGAGGAGGAGACGGCCTGCGCCCAGGGCCAGCACCAGCGCGCACGACGTCCCCCACCGCACGCGGGCATCGTCCCGCCACAATAACAGGCCGAGGATCGCCGCCAGCCCCAACACGGGCAGCACCTGCCAGGGCAGGCTGATTGCCCTGGCGAGCGCGATGCCTGCGAGCCATGCGACGGCGAAGTAGACGAGGGTCATAGGGCTGCCCGGTGAGCGAAGCGTTCCTCTTTGTCTGACGCAGCTTCAGTATAATGCAACTTTGCGAAGAGGTCAATCGCCAGCAGACAAGCAACTGATTGACTTTCGTACAAATCTACGCTATGCTAGGTTTACAGTATAGAATCGGGAAGAGGGTAATGACTGTCTGTGTATCTGTATTGGGACTTTTGGTCAGCGGCTATTCGTCCGGCCAGTTTTTCCCAGAACAGTGGTTCGTAGAGATACCTGTGAATCCCCAACTGCGATCTCTGCGACCCGACCAAAACGATCAACCAGACTTTGGTGCAAACTGGATTGAAACAGTGCAGATGTTCGCCCAACCGTTCTCCTTGACCGGTGCGCGAAGTGACCCCATGCGCTATGAGCAGCATTGGCTTCCTCGGCCAGAAGTTGTCGCGAGCCTGGAACACAGCTTGAAAGAGCATGGCGACATATGGGCCGAACTCGCCAAGCACTAGTGCCCATAAGTTC
>DATKTN010000137.1:0-15477 GCA_035531135.1 Anaerolineae bacterium | reverse complement strand
CAGCCAGCGGACCGGCCGGCCCGTGTCGCCGGGGGCGCCACCCCAACGGGCCAGGGGGGCAAACTGGGCAGCGACCGGTTGCCCGCTCCCGTTCAGAAGACGTAAGGACCCCAGGTCGGTCAGGTTCACGTCGCGAGGGATAGGCACGCCGGAGGTCACCGGCTCGTCCGCGCGGGCGGTGTCCAGCGGGTTTCTGACAGTCAGCGTCACGTCCAGGCCGGCCGGCGGCCCTGGGATAGCATAGTCCCTCAAAGCGAGGGGGAGGTGGAGGGTGTGGGTGACCGTGCCGTCGTGGGTGGCACGGACGACGAGCGAGGGAGCGGGCGCATGGCCGGGGCCGCCCTCCTGCAGAAAGTAGTACGCCGTGCCCTGTGGGCCGACGGTGGCCTGGAATTCTACCATCACCCAGCGGATGAGGGCAACGGCATCGTCGGGCACACCGCTCCAGTGGACCAAGGGGACGAACCGGGTGGGGACTGGAGCGCCCGTGGCATCCACCAGCCGCAGGCGATACGGGTCGATGAGCCCCAGGTCACTGGGGAGCGACACGCTGAAAGTGAACGTGTCACCGGCACAGGCGACGTCGAGGGGGTTGTGGACTCGCAGGGGAATGTTCAGATGAGTGGGGGCGGGGGGCGCTGTGGGGGACGGCTCCGGGGTAACCCCCTCGGTTGTGATCGGGACGGGCGGCGAGGGAAGCGCGGAGTGGCGTTGACCTTCCAGGGTAGCCGTCCCCGGGGGTCCCGTGGTTGGGCCTGCTGGCGGCTGAGTGACCACGTCGCAGGCCAGCGCGCTCAGGATCACCAGGCCAGCCAAAAGTGCGACACCTCGACGTTTCATGGGCTGCCTCCAGGTCATACGCCAAGTACCGATGCCCAAGGTCGCCCAAGGCGGACCACAGACTTTGGCGAGCTCAGTCAAGCCATCCGCCGCTGGGCTCTTGGTCCAGCGAAAGCATCCTTATGTCAAGCAACGCTGTCAAGGACAGCAAACAGGCTCAGGTCCCCCTCGCGACCGCCGGCGCGGAAGGTCTCGCGCAGGCGGAAGCCGCTCCCGGAGGCCAGGCGCTCTACCTCGGCCCTGTCCACCAGGTGGCAATAGCGCAACCCCCTGCCCTCTCGCTTCCAGTCGAGCAGATAGTCGCCCGGTTCCAGCGCCGCTTCCGCGATGCCCAACTCCGTCCAGTCGACGATCTTGCGCCGCATGCGGGGGCTGCCGAGGAACTGCCAGGTGGAGAGAATCAGGCAGCCACCGGGCTCCAGCAGGCCAGCGATCTCGTGCAACACGTGCAGCCGCAGAGCGAAGCCGGGGATGTGATGAAGGACGGCCAGGGCGACGGCAGTGTTGAAGACGAACGACGAACGACCCACGACCAATCCGTGCAGGCGCGCCCAGCCGGGCGCGGTGATGTCGGCGACGTGGAACTCGGCGGGGATAGCCGTGAGACGTTCGGCCTGGGTACGGGCCACCTCGATCAACTCCGGCACCACGTCCACGCCCACGTAGGTCGCGCCGGGCCGCTCCCGGTCGAGCAAGTGCGCCAGGCGCCCATTGCCACAGCCCACGTCGAGCACGCTTGCACACCGTGGGATATAGGGTAGAATGCAGACGAGTGCCGGGTCGGACACTGGCCGGCTGGCGGCGAAGGGCCGGGCGAACGCGGTATAGAACGCGCGGTTCAGCGCAAGCAACCTATCGGTAGTCGTCTTGTCCATCAAGGGGATTATAGCCCAGTGAGACGCAAGAGGCAACTGTGCGGAGGTTTCAGGTCTCAGGTTTCAGCGTTTCAGGTTGTTCGCGGGAAGAACCCTTGCGAAGGTTAGATAGTAGCTTTCAGGCCAGAAGAGACTTTACCGGGAGCCGCTTCGCTGCCAGAGCTATGCGCAACCTTCGCAAGGGTGTTGCAACCTGAACCAACCTGAAACCTGAAACTTGACCGCTTATGGGGGCAAGAGTGAACGGGCAGCGGAGAAGGGCGTGGCGGGCAGCACACCGGGCACCGTTCGATCTGGAACGGCACGGGGACGTGCTCGTCGCGATTCTGGAGGAGGTGCAGGCTGCACCAGAATGGTCACAGAAGCGACTGACGCGCATCCTGCGCCGGTACCCGCTGCCCGACGGCAGCATGCTATCCAAGAGCCAACTCCTCAGAGGATACGCCCAACTGTGCGCGCAGGAGGGCCAAGCACCTGATCCCACACTGGTGCAGCGTCTGCGGGTCAAGCCAACGCGCACCATCTCCGGCGTGGCCCCGGTGACGGTGCTGACCGAGCCCTTCCCCTGCCCGGGCGAATGCGTCTTCTGCCCGGCCGTCGAACAGATGCCCAAGAGTTACCTGCCCGACGAGCCCGGCGCGATGCGGGCCGCCGCGCACGGGTTCGACCCCTACGCCCAGACGAGCAGCCGCATCACGGTGATGGCCGACATCGGGCACAACGTGGACAAGGTCGAGTTGCTCATCCTGGGCGGGACGTGGTCGTGTTACCCGGAAGCATACCAGGAGTGGTTCGTGCGCCGGTGCCTGGACGCGATGAACGAGGCCGAGGCACACACGCTGGAAGAGGCACAGCAGCTCAACGAAAGCGCTCCCCACCGCAACGTCGGGCTGGTCGTGGAGACGCGTCCCGACCGCATCACGCCTGAGGAGGTACGCCGGCTGCGGTGGCTGGGCGCGACGAAGGTGCAACTGGGCGTGCAGAGCCTGGACGATCGCCTGCTGGCGCTGAACCGGCGCGGGCACACGGTCGCCGATACGCGCCGCGCGATGGGGCTGCTGCGGCTGGCCGGGTTCAAGATCGTCGTCCACTGGATGCCCAACCTGCTGGGGGCCACGCCGCAGGGTGACCTGGAGGACTTTTGCCAGTTGTGGGACGATCCGGCGCTGCGCCCCGACGAATTAAAGATCTACCCCACAGCGCTCCTACCCGATACAGCGCTCTACAAGTTCTGGCAGCGGGGAGAATATCAGCCCTACGACGAAGAGACGCTGGTGGCACTGCTGGCCCGGTGCAAGACGCTCATCCCGCCCTATTGCCGCGTCAACCGGCTGATGCGGGACATCCCGGCTCCCAACATCGTGGAGGGGGTGAAAAAGACCAACCTGCGGCAGATCGTGCAGCATCACATGGCGCGGGAGGGACTGGCGTGCCGCTGCATCCGCTGCCGGGAGGTGCGGGGCCGGGCGATCGACCCAGACGAACTCGGGCTGGAGCGACTGGATTACGAGACCGACGTCACCCGCGAGTGCTTTCTCAGTTACGTCACGCCGGACGACTGGTTGGCGGGGTTTCTGCGCCTCTCGCTGCCGCAGGCCGAGCCGCCGATCGCCGAGTTGGCCCGCTGCGCCGTGGTACGCGAGGTGCACGTCTACGGCCCGGCGCTGGAACTGGGGGCCAGGCGGGAGGGGAGGGCTCAGCACGCAGGGCTGGGCACGCGGCTGCTCGACGAAGCCCGGCGCATCGCGCGCCTGGCGGGTTTCCGCCGCCTGGCGGTCATCGCAGCGGTCGGCACACGGCCTTACTACCGGGCGCGAGGTTTCGAACAGGGAGCCCTATACGTGGTCGCCGAGGTATGACGTACCTGGAAACTGAACGCCGCTGTATCCCAGGATTGACCGGCGATGCACCGTGACACAGGAGGGCATCTCCAGTGCATCTATAGCGCCTCGGGCGTGGCACGGATACACGTCCTCCCACAGCCAGCGGTTTACGCCGCGGAAGTCCCGACGCGCGGGCCTTCCACGTATGTGAGAGGAATGGGCTGGGCAGAAATGGAGTGGAAAGTGGAAGGCAGGACAGGTTGTGCTATACTGGGCGAGGAGGTACGGGATGTGAGAGACGCATCCAGCCGCAAACCGTTCGCCCTCGCCAACTGGAAGATGGCGATGACGATCTCTGAGAGCCTGGCCTTCGTGCACGCGTTCGGCGCCGCCGTCGGTAACCTGGCCCAGGCCGTGGACGTCGTCCTCTGCCCACCGTTCACCGCACTTTACGCGGTGGCGCAGGCGCTGGCGGGCAGCCCCGTCGGGTTGGGCGCACAGGACCTGTGCGCCGCGCCGGGAAAGGCGCACACGGGAGAAATCTCCGCGCCGCTGCTGGCCAACGCCGGTTGTGAGTGGGTTCTCCTGGGTCACTGGGAGATCCGCCGGCGCACGGGCGAGAGCGACGCGGACGTCAACCACAAGATGCACGCGGCGCTGGGGGCCGGGCTGCGGCCGATCCTGCTGATCGGAGAGGCGGCCTCGGAGCGCGGGCGGGTTGAGGAAGGGCTGTCAGCGCGACTCCCCCACCTGTTTGCGGGCTGCGAGCCGGAGCAGGTCGCCCAGATGGCGGTGGTCTACGAACCGGAGTGGACGATCGGCGTGCGAGAGCCCGCGTTGCCGGAGACCGTCGCGGCGGGTTGTGGCTTCATCCGGCGGTGGATCGGCGGCGAGTACGGCGCTGGTGTCGCAGAGGGCATGCGGGTCATCTACGGGGGCAGCGTAGCGCCAGAGTACGCCGGGGGGCTGTGGCCTCGCCGGAGGTCGACGGACTGGGTGCCAGCCGCAAAGGACGGGACCCCGCCGCCTTCGCCGAGATCGTGCGGCTGATCGCGGCGGCCAAGGGGCGGGTGTAGGCAGGAGGGAGAACAAATCGGGCGAAATGTGACGAATTGGTGCGTCTAATTCTTGACAATCCTGGCAAATTCCACTATACTACTAGCGGCAGTCTGGCCTTGGTCTCAGGGACACGCTCCGATCACCACCTGGTCGAGGAGGTGCCCCACGCGCACACAAACAAAGGAGGCAAAACCATGGAAAAGCCCTGGCTGGCTCACTACGAAGAAGGAGTCCCGGCTGATGTGGAGATACCGGATTACCCGGTCACCCAGAACCTGATCACGGCTGCGGAGAAATATCCGAGCAATACAGCTCTGATTTTCGGCAACGTGGTCGAGCCCCTGGGTGACAAGCTGATGGACGCTGCGATGAGTTACCAGAGACTGCTTGATCTGACCTACCGTTTTGCTGCTGCGCTGCAGCAATTGGGGGTAAAGAAAGGCGACCGGGTGGCCATCCACCTCCCCAACTGCCCCCAGTTCGTCATCGCCTACTACGCCACGCTGATGGTCGGCGGCATCCTCGTGCCGTGCAACCCCCAGTACGTGGCCCGCGAACTCAGGCACCAGTTGAACGATTCCGGCGCTGAGACGATCATCACGCTCAGCCTGATGTACCCGCTCGTGAAACAAATTCGCGCCGAGACGCCGCTCAAGCACGTCGTCGTCGCCAACATCAAGGAGTACTTCCCCGGCCTGCTCAAGTTCCTGTTCACCGTCGCTACCGAGAAGAAAGAAGGGCACTACCAGGACATCTCCGGCGACGCCGACACCTACTGGTTCCAGGACCTCCTCGCCAGTGCGCCCGCCAGGCCCACACCGGTGGAGATCGACATGGGGGACACCGCCGTGCTGATGTACACCGGCGGCACGACCGGCGTCTCCAAGGGGGCGCAGTTGACCCACCGGAACGTCCAGGCCAACGCCGTCCAGATTCGAGCCTGGTTCCCCCGCCTGGTCGAGGGCCAGGAGGTGATCCTGACCTCGCTGCCGCTGTTTCACAGCTACGGCATGAGCACCTGCATGAACATGGGCACACTCCTGGCAAGCAGCATGCTCCTGATCCCCAACCCCCGGGTGCTGATGCACGTCCTCAAGTCGATCGACAAGCACCACCCCACCGTCTACCCGGCCGTGCCGGCCATGTACGTCGCCATCAACAACTATCCCGAGATCGACCAGTTCGACGTCAGCTCGATCAAAGCCTGCATCAGCGGGGCCGCCCCTCTGCCGGTCGAGGTGCAGCAGCGATTCCAGGAGCTCACCGGCGGGCGGCTGGTGGAGGGATATGGCCTCAGCGAGGCGACGCCGGTCACGCACGCGAACCCCATCTACGGTGAGAACCGCATCGGCACGATTGGCCTGCCTTTCCCCAGCACCGCCGCCAAAATCGTGGACACCGAAACCGGGAAACAGGACCTGCCGCCGGGCGAGGTCGGCGAGCTGGCTTTGCGCGGGCCGCAGGTGATGAAGGGCTACTGGCAGATGCCCACCGAAACGGCGAACGTCCTGCGCGAGGGCTGGCTCCACACCGGCGACATCGCCCGCATGGACGAGGACGGCTACTTTCAGATCGTGGACCGCAAGAAGGACATGATCCTGGGCGCAGGCGGGTTCAACATCTATCCGCGCGAGATCGAGGAGGTGCTGTACCAGCATCCCAAGGTCAAGTCAGCCGCCGCGGTGGGCGTCCCGGTTCCGGGGAAGGGTGAGCGGGTGAAAGCCTTCGTCGTGCTCAAGGAGGGCGAGACGGCTACCGAGGAGGAGATCCTCGAGTTCTGTCGAGAGAACATGACGCCCTACAAGGTACCCAAGTTCGTCGAGTTCCGCGACGAGCTGCCCATGACGATGGTCGGCAAGGTCCTGCGGCGCGTGCTGCTCGAGGAGGAGAAGAAGAAACTGGCCGAGCAGCAACAATAGGTACCTATCTGAAAGCAAGTTCGGACAGGATCGAACAGTGTACAAGAAAGGCGGAGCCTCTCGGCTCCGCCTTTTTGTCACCGGACAATGCTTGTTAGGCCTGTCAGTCGCCTTCTGCCATGTCCCTCAAAAAAGCGACGAACTGATGTACGTCAGCGACGAACGCCTGATACGCCTCATCAAACTCGTCCAACAGCCCGCGCAGGGTTGACCAGCGCAACGTAAACCCATAAGCGTGACGCACACGATGACGAAAGCGTCGGAACTCGTCGAGCAGCGAGGCCGTCTCACCACGAATGACAGGAGGCCGAAGCGTGGGAATCCGGAGCGTCATGTTGCGCAGCAAAACCGCGTGCCATTCGCCACCTTGTGGCAATCCTTCACCCAGCTCCGAAGCGATGCGCTTGAACACGTTCTCCGCTGCGTTGTAAAAGTCGTGCAGCACCAAGGCCACACCCTGTATGCCGAAGCCATTCGGCCCGGTATCGCCGAAACGCGAGCGAGCCTCTTCAACCTGGGCTCCGATGCGCTCAAGATGTGCCAGCTCATTCTCGATCTCGGAGATAAGTCGCTCAATCTGTACCCGCGTCACAGAGTAATTCCCCGTACTCCAGGATCAGCCCCCGCATCGTCTCCCCGACCTCGTCCATGTCCACCAACTCGATCGGGACATTGGCGTGCGCGCCAGCGGCTGCCCAGGCCTTGAAGAAACGACCTGGCGCAATTCCCTCTACCGCCAGATCCACGTCAGACCGCTCGCGAAACCGACCTTCCCGAGCCAAAGAGCCAAAGAGATAAACGCGGCGAGCTCCAAAATCGTGCACCAGCATCTGTGCCACCCGTCTGGCTTCAGCGTGGGCCTTTGATGCCAGCTCAAGCCGGTGGGCCGCTTCTCGCTCGGCCCGCTCTCGCCAGTACGTTCTATACTCGGCGACCTCGGCTTTGGTCATTTCGCCGCTCACACCGGAGCCGGTGCGGGAGGCATGTCCAGAGTGGGCGACCGTCGCCCGCGAGCTGGCCGCGCGGTTGAACGTTCGACGCCGGGCGCAGGAGGCGGGCTCTCCGGGACTTCTGGTTCCGTGTCGGAGACGCCCTCGAACAAGGCGACGAATTCGTCGTGACCCAGCGTCTCGACCTCGATCAGCCGCTCCGCGATCCGATCCACCCGATCCCGGTAGCGAATCAGAGCGTCCTTGGCTCGCTCATAGGCTCCGTGAACGATGCCGCGCACCTCCAGGTCGATCTCTTGTGCCACCGCCTCGCTATAGTCCCGCTGCTCGCCGATTTCCTTGCCCAGGAAGACCAGTTCTTCCTTCTGACCAAAGGTCATCGGCCCCAGGCTGTCGCTCATGCCATAGCGCGTCACCATGGAGCGAGCCGTATCCGTCACCCGCTCCAGGTCATCGGCCGCGCCCGTCGTCACGTCGCCAAAGACCAACTCCTCGGCTGCTCGCCCACCGAGCGCGAACGCCAGGTCGTCCTCGAACTTGGCCTTGCTCAGCATGCGCCGGTCTTCCTCGGGCAGCGCGATCGTGTACCCGGCGGCCATCCCACGCGCCACGATGGAGACCTTGTGCACTGGATCACATTTGGGTAGCACGTGGGCCACGACCGCATGCCCAGCCTCGTGATAGGCCGTGATGCGCTTCTCCTCCTCGGATATCAAGCGACTCTTGCGCTCAGGCCCGGCGATCACGCGCTCCACCGACTCTTCAAACTCGGGCATCCCGATGACTTTCCTGTTGCGGCGGGCAGCGAGGATCGCAGCCTCGTTGACCAGGTTCTCGATGTCGGCGCCGACAAAGCCTGGCGTAGCTTTGGCCAGCGTTCTCAGATCCACATCCTCAGCCAACGGCTTGCCACGCACGTGTACCTGTATAATCGCCTCGCGCCCCTTGATGTCCGGCCGGTCAAGCACGACGCGCCGGTCGAAACGACCGGGCCGCAGCAACGCAGGGTCCAAGATATCAGGGCGATTGGTGGCCGCCATCACGATCACGTTCGTGTCGGTGTCGAAGCCGTCCATCTCGACCAGAATCTGGTTGAGCGTCTGTTCCCGCTCGTCGTGGGAGCCCCCCAGGCCTGCGCCTCGATGGCGACCCACGGCATCGATCTCGTCGAGAAACATGATACAAGGGCTATGACGCTTCGCCTGATCGAACAGGTCGCGCACACGGGAAGCACCAACACCGACGAACATCTCCACGAACTCTGAGCCGGAGATGGAGAAGAAGGGTACCCCGGCCTCCCCGCTGACCGCCTTGGCCAGAAGCGTCTTGCCTGTACCCGGTGCCCCCATCAACAGCACGCCCTTGGGTATACGCGCACCCAGTTGGACGAACTTTTCTGGCTCCTTGAGGAACTCGACCACCTCGCGCAATTCATCCTGAGCCTCGTCCACACCGGCCACGTCGTCGAAGGTGATCGAGGGCTGATCCCCGGTGTACATGCGGGCGCGGCTCTTGCCAAACGCAAGCGCCTGGCTGTTCGCGCCCTGGAACTGGCGCAGCATCATGTAGCCGCCCACGAGCATGGCCACGACCAGCAGAATCGAACCACCGGCGCTCAACAAGGTCATCCAATCCGGAGGCTCCACAACCTCGATCTCAACGCCCCCCAATTGCTCCGTGGTCAGACCCAGGTCCCGCAATTGCTCCGTGACCGTGGATTCGGATCCCTTGTGCGATACGATTTCCTCGCCATCTCCCAGTTGAACAAATAGACTATCCCCTTCCACGCGGATACTGTTGACATTCCCTTCCCGCATCTGTGCCGCGACCTCCGTCAACGGCTTCCGCGCCACATCCTGCACCCGCTGCGAGTAGAAACTGTACACCAGGAACACGACAGCGATGAGGATAATCAGATAGATAAACGGACTTCCTCTTGACCTAGAACTCACGTCCTTCCTCCATTTAAGGGGCGTGAAACGCCCGTCAGCCGTAGACTGCAGTCTACGGCCAGTAGACTAAATTGATCGTTTACCACTAGCATATTATACCATATTATCGCCGGTTGTCCCATTAGACGACCACAAGAGTTCCATTAGAAATGCACTAGAAAGAGGTCTGGCCTCAGGGTTGTACCTCGATCTCGGCAATCAGTACGCTATCCGACTCGGCCGTCGTGAGGCCGGCATCCACGACCGGCAGGCGGGAGCCGGGCTGCCCCTGGGGATACATTCCGGTGCGCAACTGATACCGACCCGCAGGCTGCCCGGCCGGGATCGTGACCTGATGCGGGTCTACAACCTCCATCCCCGGCGCCCACGCCGTCGTGGGCCGGATCGGCTCCACGTCCTGCTGCGCCACCAGGCGACCGTCGGGACCCATGAGATGGACGAAGACGACGTAAGGCGCGCCTGTCGCGCGTAGCACGCGCCAGCGCAGCGTGACCGCGATCACTTCACCCGGTTGGAACATCTCCTGCCGCAACTCGGCGCGGTCCAGCATGACCATGTCGGCCAGGTTGGCCTCGAGCGGGATGGGAACGTCCACACCGCCGCTCACGGTCAGCGTCACCGTGTCACCGGCATAGATCGTCGCCCCGCGCCCGGGCTCCTGCGCCAGCACCATTCCCTTCGGCTCTTCGCTCCACACCTCCTCGATCTGGACCCTCAAGCCGTCCGACTCGAGACCGTCCTGCACGATCTCGACCGGGTAGTCCACAACGCCAGGCATCTCGAGCTCGCGCGCGGGTCTGTTTACGACGACAGAGACATCTGAGTCAAATGGAGCGAGGTCAGCCGGAGACGGGTCCTGCTCCAGCACGACCCCCATCTCGGCGCCCGGTTCTTCACGTTCCTCCCGCACCACCAGGCGCAAACCGGCCCGTTCCACCATCGTTCGCGCCTCCTCGACCGGCCTGCCGATCAGGCTCGGGACAGAGACCAACGGCACATCCGGCGTCAGCGTGACGAACGGTGGTGGCGTGGACGTAGGCGGCAGGGACGGGAGGACAGAATAGGCGCGGTAGACCGACAGCCACAGCGGGATGAGGCCCACGACGGCGACAAATGCAATCCCCCCCAGCGCCCAGTTCAGCCAGCCGGGAACCGCCCTTGAAATAGGAAGGGACACGGACTCGGCGGCGTACTCCCGAGGAGGGTGTGTGGCCGGTGGACGACTGGGGACCGCAGGCTGCCATCCGGTCATCTGCTCGCTGTGCGTGTGATACTCTTCGAGAACGTGGGCCAACTGCTCGGCGGTGCGGTAGCGGGCTGAGGGGTCCTTGGCCAGCACCTTCCGCACGATCCACTCCAGTTGGGACGGCACCTGAGGGTTGCGGACAGCCAGGGGCGGGGGGTCCTCGCGCATGTGCATCAGCGCCAGCGCCGTCGGCTTCTCCGCCTGAAAGGGCGGCGACCCGGCCAGCATCTCGTACATCATGACGCCGATGCTGTAGACGTCAGACGCAGGGGAGGGCGGATCGCCCGCCGCCTGCTCGGGCGAGAAGTAGAGAGGACTGCCCCACACCGTCTCCGATTCCGTGATGCCCGATCCAGAAAGCGCTCGCGCGATCCCAAAGTCGGTCACCTTCGCCCGGCCATCCCGGGTCACGAGCACGTTCTGAGGCTTGATGTCGCAGTGAATGATACCGGCCTGATGCGCGTGTCCCACACCGGCACAGACCTGGATGGCCAAGGGCAAGGCCTCGTGCACGTCCAGGCGGCCCTTCTGGCGGATCAGTGTCTTCAGATCCTGACCATCCACGTACTCCATCACGATGTAATGCCGGTCGCCATCCTGACCCACGTCATACACTGTGACGACGTTGGGATGATCGAGCCTGGCTGCGGCCCGAGCCTCCCGCTGGAAACGAGCCAGAAACGCCGGATCGCCAGCGAACGCCTCGCGCAGCACCTTCACCGCCACCTGGCGCTGGAGCAGGGTGTCCACCCCCCTGTACACTACCGCCATCCCGCCAGAACCGATCAACTCCAGCAGGCGATACCGATCGTTGAGCACCACAGATTCCATATTACCCACTTCCGTCGATTTCACAGTTCTCGAGCGTGTGTGAACGTAAGATATTGTACTCCAAATCGCCACCATCGGCAAGGAATTGCCAGGGGCAGAAGACGTGCTATAATCTCGGCACCATGAAGGCCTGCTTGATCCACAACCCTACCGCCGGTCCGCGGGACGTCCAGCGCGGCCTGAAACGTGTGCGCTCTTTCCTGAAACGCCAGGGGTGGTCGGTGGAGTACCAGTTGACGGAGAAACCTGGCGACACGACCCTCCTATCCCGCGCGGCAGCCCATGAGGGTTATGACGTCGTGATCGTGGCCGGAGGAGACGGCACGATCAACGAAGCGGTGAACGGGTTGGTTGGCACTCGGACAGCACTGGGTGTCCTGCCGGTCGGCACAGGCAACATGTGGGCCAAGCAACTGGGCGTCCCCGCGTACACGCTGACCAACCCACTGCGTCTGTCCGAGGCAGCCGCCGGGCTGGCCGAGGGGACGATCCGACGGGTTGACGTCGGGCGGATGAATGACCGCTATTTTCTGTGCTGGGCCGGCATCGGGCTGGACGCGCAGGTGACCGCCGAATTGGAGCCCCGCCAGCGATACACCAAGCGTCTGGGAGTGCTGCCGTACGCGATCGCCGCTGTCCTCGTCGCCCGCGATTTTCAGGGCGTGCGGACGCGGGTCTTCCTCGACGGCAAAATTGTGCGCGGCCGCACGCTGCTCGTCCTGGTGAGCAACATCCAGCAGTACATCGGAACGCTCAGGGTTGCGCCCGAGGTACGCATAGACGACGGCCTGCTCGACGTCTTTGTCTTCAAGGGGTTGGGGTTTCCCTATGCCGTGCGGCACCTGCTGAAAATCATCAGCCAGCGCTATCTGCAGGACCCCCGCATCGTGCACCGGCAGGCCCGCAGGGTCGAGGTGTGGACCGAGTGGGCGACCCTGGTGCAGGTGGACGGTGATCCCACCGGCACGACGCCGGTCACGCTCAGGGCTGTGCCGCTTGCGCTGCGGGTCCTTGTTCCGCCCAGCGCCCCACCCGGCTTGTTCACTCCCACCTTGCCGGGGACCCCGTAGCATGCTATAATTCCATTCAGACTGGAGGAATACGAGAATGAAAGTTTATCTCAACATTGCCCAAATCATCATCAGCGTCGCGCTGACCGCTGTCATCCTTCTGCAGACTAAAGGCGGCGGTATGGGGGGTTTATTCGGCGGCACAGAGACCGCCGTCTACAAGACGCGGCGCGGCGTAGAGCGTACAATCTTTAACATCACGATCGGGATTTCCATCGCGTTTTTCATCATCACTGTCCTCAACGTGATCGTCACCGGGTAATTTCGCCGCACGTCGGCGCGAAGGGTGCTTCGGGGAACCCAATCTCCTCGAAGCACCTTTGACTTGTCGAAGGATCGCGGACGCGAGGGAGCCTACAAAGCGTGACCCGTTACATCCGCTGGCAGATTCTCCTCATCCTCCTCGGCGGCGTACTGGTGGGTATCCTGTTGACCTACCTGTCCGTCAATTACACGACCGTTTTCCGTCCTGGCCATGGAGGAACCTACGTCGAGGGCATCGCCGGCTATCCCCAATACCTGAACCCGCTGTTGAGCGGGAACAGCGGTGTGGATCGAGACATCTGCGCGCTGATGTTCAGTGGCCTGACGCGCTTGAACGAGCGGGGAGAAGTGGAGGCCGACCTGGCCCGCGGATGGGAAGTCACACTCGACGGCCTGACGTATACGTTCTACCTTCGATCCAACGCATACTGGCACGACGGGAACCCGGTCACTGCCGACGACGTGGTCTTTACGATCGGCCTGCTACAGGACGACGACTTTCCTGGCCCGCCCGAACTGGGCGCCAGCGTGTGGCAGGAAGTCACGGTCGAGAAAGTGGACCGCCGCACCGTGCGCTTTATGCTGTCCGAACCTTATGCCCCGTTCCTCGACCAAACGACGGTGGGTATCCTGCCCTCCCATTTGTTGAGGGGGATTCCCGTTGCTCGTCTCGCAGCAGCGCAATTCAACCTCAACCCCGTCGGCAGTGGCCCGTTCCAACTGGCGGAAATCGAGGTCGAGAGCGGGCTCATCACCAGCATGGTGCTGGAACAGTCTTCCCGCTACTATGGGGCCCAGCCCTATCTGGATCGCATCCAGTTCCGCTTCTACCCCAGCGATCAGACGGCGCTGAGCGGCTACGAAGCCGGAGAGGTAGAGGGGATCGCCAGAATCACGATACCCGACCTGCCGCGCGCACGCGCTCTCCCCAGCCTGAACCTCTTCTCGGCGCAGATGGCCGAATACGCGCTCGTGTTCCTCAACCTGGGACGCCCGGACTTGACGTTCTTCCAGGAGCCGGAAGTGCGGCAGGCACTGCTCTACGCACTCGACCGGCAGCAGATCATTGACGAGGTATTGGAAGGCCAGGCGGTGGTCGCGCATAGCCCCCTGGTCCCCGGCACCTGGGCATACAAGGACGACATCCCCCACTACGAATATGCCCCGGACCGGGCCAACGGGTTGCTCAACAACGCCGAATGGATACAGCGGGCGGCGGACGGCGGCTTGCGGCGCAAGGATGGGCAATTGCTGTCATTCACGCTGCTTACCTCGAGCGAACCAGAGCGAATGAGGACGGCACAGATGCTGGCCGAGCAATGGGCCGCCATCGGGATCACGGTCACGGTCGAGACGGCTTCACCGTTGGAGGTGCGCGAGGCACTGGAGAGGCGCGACTTTGAGGCGATCCTGGTCCACCTGTCCACGCCTGGCGACCCGGACCCTTACCCGTTCTGGCACCAAGCGCAGATTGGGAGTGGGCAGAACTATGCCGGGTTTGACCATCGCCGCATCAGCGAGGTCATCGAACAGGCGCGGGTCATCGCCAACCGCGAAAGGCGCAAGGAACTGTATGACGAGTTTCAGGAGACCTTTGCGCAACAAGTACCCGCGCTGCTGCTCTACGTGCCGATCTACACCTATGGCATAGACGAACGCATCCACGACCCACAGATCGGCCCGTTGACGTACCCGTCCGACCGCTTCCGCACCATCTCCGACTGGTGGATCGTCCCACGCCGCGTGTTCGTGAGCGAGTCGGAGGCGAGCCGCCCTTGACAACATCGGCATTTGGTGTAAAATAGCAACCGGTTCAGGAGTTTACCAGCCGAAGTGGCGGAACAGGCAGACGCGCTGCGTTCAGGGCGCAGTGGGCTATATGCCCATGTGGGTTCAACTCCCACCTTCGGCACCTATCCCAGAGGCGGAACATCCGCCTCTTTTTTCGTCCCACCAGGTGCCAGGCACTTGCGCGTTCTGAGGACGGACCTGACCTGTGACGAACAGCCGGTTCAGGTCTGGGATGGTAAGTACCTGGCACCTGGCCGGTCACCCTGCGGCTTGACGTCAGGAAAGAACCGGGGTATGATAAGCACAGTCGTGGCCGTATCCCAATCCTGAGATTCACCGGAGGTGTCCCATGTCGCTCCCCAAGCCCAACCGCAGCCAGGTTGCCGTCGGCGTGGTCGTCGCCGTCGCGGTCGCGGTCGTGGGAGGTCTCGCGTGGGGGTTCGGCCAACAGCTCGTGCTCGCACGGCAGATGCGGATAGAAGAGAAGCGGCTGGAGCAGCTCGTGGCGGCCGAACAGGCCAGGCACGACGAGTTAGTCGCGCGCTCCGAGTACGTCCGATCCGACGAGTACGTGGAACACTGGGCCCGGGCGGAGGCAAAGATGACCAGGCCGGGAGAAGTGGCCGTCGTCGTGGTCACGGACTCGAGTGCAGGGCCGGACGTCGACGTGGAGCCTACGCCGACTCCGGAGCCCGAGGGCCAGTCATTTTGGGCCAGGTTGCATGAGCTGATTCTTGGGCTGTCACCTCGATAGGGTGGGACCCTGTTGTCCTTGACACCCCCACGTTTTGCGGTATAATACGCCCACGTTGCGGGGTAGAGCAGAGGCAGCTCGTCGGGCTCATAACCCGGAGGTC
>DATKTN010000136.1:0-9318 GCA_035531135.1 Anaerolineae bacterium | reverse complement strand
GTACCAAATCTGGCCGAAAACCGCCTCCAAACGGCTATTCTTGGCCTGCCCCATAGGAGAAAACCGGAGTGTCAAATGGCCCGCGGGAAAAGTGTAAATCTAACTTGAACCATGCCGAAATTTCCAACTGCACGTACCGATTCTCAGCTCTGCCATAAACCCCTTACCCCCACATTCACCCCTGCAACTCCACGATCAGCTCGTGGATCCGATCCAGCCCTGCCCGGAGGTAGTCGGGCGGCAGGCCAAAGCTGATCCGCAGGTAGTGGTCCATGCCAAAGTGGTCTCCCGGAACGATGAGCACGCTCTTTTCGCGCATCAAGCGGTCGACGAATTCGGTCGAGTTGACGTCCAGATGATAGCGGGCGAAGGCGATGGCCGCCGCCTGCGGTGGCACCACGGTAAACGTCCCTTCGTGGCTCTCGAGCCATCCATCCAGGATGGGGAAGCCCCGGCGGAGGTAATCCCGCGTGCGCTGGATGAGGCGGGGCCGCACCTCGGGTGACAGCGCGAGGGCCGCCAGCTTGTTGGCCAGCACCGTCGTGCTGATCGTGGTGTATTCGTGGCGCGCCCAGATGTCGTCTACCGTGTCCGCCGGCCCGACCACCCAGCCGATCCGCAGCCCTGGCAAACCGTACGCCTTGCTCATGCTGCCCATCGCCAGCACCCGATCGTACCGTCCCCAGAAAGAGGGCGTCTGAGCATCGGTCAGCCGCTCTGCGCCACTGTAGACCTCGTCGGCCATGAGCCAGGCCCCAACCCGTTCGGCGGCGGCCACGATGCCATCCATGTCCTCCGGGGTGAGGATGTGGCCGGTCGGGTTGTTGGGGTTGCAGACGGCGATGAGCCTGGTCTTTTCCGAAACAGCCTCGTTCAACTCGTCCAGGTCTGGCGCCCAGCCCCGCTCCGCCTGGAGGTGAAAGGGTTTGACCCGAAAGCCGTAGTTGTGGCCGATGCCCCAAATCTGCATATAGTTCGGCAGCATCACGACCAGCTCGTCGCCGGGCCCGAGAATCGCTTGGACGGTGATAAAGTTGGCCTCGGCGCACCCGACGGTGACGAGCACGTTGTCGGGGGTCGCCCCGGGATAGAGAGCGGCGATGTGCTCCCGCAGTTCGACGATGCCGTTGGTCTGTGGATAGTTGAGCTCCGTGTTCAGCAGTTCCTCGGCCAGGTATGGATCCCCCACCAGTTCACGGACGGTTAGGGGGTGAACGCCGCTCTCCGAAAGGTTGTACTCGACGAGGTTTTCCCATTTGGACATCATGCGCTCCAGGGCGAACGGCCGAAATGTACTCATGTGGTTCTTCCTCCCGGTTGGTTTCTTCCTGCTGGATGTGCATCATTGTAACTGAAACGGGCGGAAGGTCAATAGTACCATTTGTCCTTGTTTTGTGTTATACTTTTCCCCGTTGCACAGGCTGTGGGGATTGAACCAATTGGCCCCCTTGTGGGTACTCCATTGAAAGGTCAGGATGCTTGCCCGGCTTACCCCCTGAACGATTGCGCTGAGACTAGGAGGCACATATGATCGCAGAGTTCGCTGCTCGCGTGCGCGAGAACATCCAGAAGGTCATCGTCGGCAGGGACGAGGTGATTGACCTGGCGTTGGTCGCCCTGCTCTGCGAGGGGCACATCCTCATCGAGGACGTGCCCGGCATTGGCAAGACGACGCTGGCTCGGTCCATCGCCGCCAGCCTGGGCTGCACCTTCCGCCGCATCCAGTTCACCCCCGACCTGCTGCCCTCCGACGTCACCGGCGTCAGTTTCTTTAACCAGAAGACGCAAGAGTTCGAGTTCCGTCCGGGGCCGGTGATGTCACAGGTCGTGCTGGGCGATGAGATCAACCGGGCCACGCCGCGCACCCAATCGGCGTTGCTGGAGGCTATGCAGGAACGCCAGATCACGGTCGATGGCGAGACGTATCCCCTGCCCCGCCCATTCATCGTGTTGGCGACCCAGAACCCGATCGAACTCGAGGGCACCTTCCCGCTGCCAGAGGCGCAGGTCGATCGCTTCCTGATCAAGCTCCCCATCGGCTATCCGACAGAGGCGGAGGAGCACGCCATCCTGCTGCGCTTCGAGCGACAGGACCCGTTGGGAGACCTGGCACCGGTCGTCACGCCTGACGAGTTGATCGGGATGCAGCGGCAGGTGCGGCACGTGCGGGTCGAGGAGTCGGTGCGGGGCTACGTCGTCGACGTCGTCCGGGCCACGCGGGATCACCCGGACATCCAGTTGGGGGTCAGCCCGCGCGGGACACTCGCGTTGTACAACTGTGCCCAGGCGCTGGCCGCCATCCGCGGGCGCGAGTACGTCCTGCCCGACGACGTCAAGCTGCTGGCCCCCTACGTCCTCACGCACCGTATCCTCATCAGCCCGGCGACCCGGCTGCGGGGCCGGCGGCTGGCCGACGTGCTGATGGACGTGATCGAGACGGTGCCGGTACCGGTCGAGAGACTGTAGCTGAGTATGGCATTGGCGGCGGACAAGACACAGCGACGCGGGGACGGGCGTCGTGCTCAATTCAGCCCCGTCTGGTTCGAGCTGGCGGCGCTGCTGATCGTGGTCGGCCTGATCGCCCGGCAGCGCGCCCTGTTCGCGTTGGCCGCGTGTCTCCTGACCGTCATCCCGATCGCCTGGTGGTGGAAGCGCGCCTCGCTGCGTCGCGTCGAGTACGAACGGCGCTTCGACAGGGAGTGTGCCTTCCCTGGCGAGATGGTCCACATGACCGTGCGCATCACCAACCGCAAGCTCCTGCCCCTGAGTTGGCTGGAGGTCAGCGACGAGATCCCGATGGCGCTACCGCTGGTGCGCGGTGTGCTCATGCCCACCCACACGCCCCAGGTTGGCACGCTCGACAACGCGCTCTCGCTTCGCTGGTACGAGCGGGTTGGCCGGCACTATGAACTGGAGTGCACCGCGCGGGGCGTCCACAAGCTGGGGCCGGTGCATCTCAAGTCGGGCGATCTGTTCACGCTGTTCGAGTCACAGGAGACGCGCCCGTGCAGCGACCTGCTGGTGGTCTACCCGCGCATCTGGCCGCTGGAGGACCTGGGGTTGCCGTCGAAGGAGCCGTTCGGTGAGCGCAAAGCCCACCGGCGTCTGCTGGAGGACCCCTTGCGCACGGTTGGCATCCGCGATTATCATCCCGAAGACAGTCTACGCCACGTGCACTGGAAGGCCACGGCTCACCGGGGCGAGCTGCAGGTACGGGTCTTGGAGCCGGCGACGACGCTCAACCTGGTCTTGCTGCTGAACGTGTCCACGTTCGAGCACCATTGGCAGGGCGTCCTTCCAGAGCTCTTTGAGCACACCATCAGCGTGGCGGGCTCGATCGCCACCTGGGCGGTGGGGCAGAAATACAAGGTGGGACTGGTCGCCAACGGCTCCATGCCGCTCTCCGACCAGCCGATCCGCGTGCTACCGGGACGTTCGCCGGGCCAACTGGCCGCGATCCTGGGCGCGCTGGCCTACGTCACCAGCTTTGCCACCTCGTCCATCCACGAAATGCTGCGCCGGGAGAGCCCCCGGTTGCCGTGGGGGGCCACGCTGGTCGTGGTGACGGCCATTGTCACCGACGATCTGGCGGCGACGATCCTGCGTCTGCGGGACGCCGGACGGCAGATGGCGCTGGTCTCGCTGGCCGAGGAGCCGCCACCGCACCTGGAGCGGGTCGCCACCTTTCACCTGCCCTCCGCCACGCCGGCCTTCCAACACGTGGGCCAGGGGGCTGACGACGCGACGGCGGCGCTGCTGGTCGCCGGGCTGACCGCGTGGGAGGTGGGAGGTGGATAGGTTGCGCGACTGCGCCCGCCGCGAGCTGGTGTTCCTGGCGCTGGGGACGATGGACGTCTGCGTCATCACCCCTCTCTTCGCCGCGTTGCTCTCCCGCATCGTCCCGGTCCGGCCATTCCCGGTCACAGTTGTCCTCCTCGGCACGGTGCTGGGGGTGCATTACCTGGCGCGCCTGTCGCTGCAGCTCTCCTGGCGTCCTGCGCTTCGTTCCAGCCTGCTGGGACTGGGCGTGCTGGTGAGTGGCCTGTTGGCCGTCTACCTTCTGCTTCACGCGCAAATGGGTCTTTTGAATCCCGCCTGGTTGGCCGGCATCTTGAGCCGATCCGGGCAGGCGAGTCTGTCCCACAACGTGACCATATTCCTGTCGGCGCTGTTTCTGTGGTGGCGCGGGGTGGTGCTGGCGCAGCGGCGGCTCGACAGCGAGAGCGTCGCCTTTCGCTTCCGGTTGGGCCTGTTGATGCTGGCTGTGACCACGCTGTTGGGCGGGTCCATGCTCTCCTGGCCCTACCATCGCTTCGTGTTCCTGTTTTTCTTCGCCAGCCTGCTCGGGATCGCGCTGGCGCGGGCTGAGGAGGTGGGCGAACAATACGGGGGCAGCCAGTCGCCGTTTAACCTGGGTTGGCTGGCGACGCTCGTGGTCACCAGCCTGGCCGTGCTCCTGCTGGCAGGCGGCGTGGCGGCCTTGTTGACCGGAGAGAACCTGGGCCTTGTCATCAGGCCGGTGTTGGAGGTGTTGCGCATCCTCTTTATCGGCGTGGTCTACGTGCTGGCCTGGATCGCACAGGTGGTGCTCACGCCGCTGCTGAGTTTCTTCCAGCAACGGGACCTGGGACGCGCCCTGGAGAAGATCATCCGCCAGATGGGGCAGTCTCAACAACCCGGGATAGAGATGCCACCCCAGGGGTCCCCCTTCACGGCCGGGCAACTGGCGCTGGCCAGGACGGTTGGCGTCATCCTGGGCGTGCTACTCCTGCTGCTGATGGTGGCGCTCTCGCTCCGCCGGATGCGCGTGCGGGCCGGGCGGCGACGGGACGAAGAGCGCGAGTCGGTGTGGGAGGGGGCAGACCTGCGCCGGGGGCTGCGTGACCTGCTGCGGCGCGGGCGCCGCGGGAGGGATGCGGCGGCCGCTGCGCTGAGCCGCTCTTTCCTGGGCCGGCTCCTGGCTGCGCTGACCATCCGCCGCATCTACGCCCACCTGGGCGCGCTGGCGGCGGAGCGGGGTTACCCTCGCTCCCCCTACCAGACCCCCTACGAGTACCTGCCAACGCTGGAGCAGGCCTTCCCCGAGAACCACGCGGAGGTGGCGCGCATCACGGAAGCCTACGTCGCCGTGCACTATGGGGAAGTGCCCGAGCGGCCGGAGGAGTTGGCGGCAGTTCGGGCTGCTTGGGAGGGGATCCAGGGGCGTGAGGCGGGGGGCGAAGGACGTAGATCTGGGTGATGCGTAGCCCCTGACACGGATTGGGAGGATTAAGACGGATCGGAGGGGCGCTGTTGCCGTCTTTGACCTGGTCCCAGTCCACGATGGTGGCGATGAGGTTTTCCAGCTTCTCGCGCTCCTCCTCAGTGTCGGGCGCGGGGATCAGGGAGGCGAAGGTGGCGGCGCGCATGGCGGCCAGCGGTCGCCGTGCCCATCAGATGTGCACCGTGGAGATGTGCTCGTGGCGGATGGACTTCTCACGGGCGGACTGGGCGGAGATGGCTTTGAGGGGGAGGGAGACTTCGATGAGGTGGCGGTCGTAGTCATCTTTCATTAGCTTGATCTCTTTCCACACGTTCTGTATGGCCTGCAGGCTCGACAGTGTGCAGTGGCAGGCGATCCAAGAATTTCTGACAACGTTGCACGCCCCTCTCGCGTCCAAGCTGGGTGTACTGTTGTAAGGCAAGCTCGCACAAGCGCCATGCCTCTTGTACCTCCCCCTTTCGCCTGGCGACTCGCGCCAGGCCGTAGTTGACCAGCGCCACATCCTTTGGCCCTGCGGTTTCCAACGCTTGTGACAGGAATTCCTCGGCTAACGCGACATCGTGGAGCCTCAAACTGAGATGACCCAGACGCGCTAATACCGGAGCTGGGTTCTCGCCTATCGATTGCCGAATTTCCAGCTCACGCTCGAACAATTCTTTCGCGTGGGCAAGTCTTCCTTCCGACTGATACAACCCGCCAGCGATAGCGAATGCTCGGGCAGCGACTATTCGATGTACTTGTCCACACTCGAGTGCCGAGTCGACGTCAACTTGCTCCAGGACAGATTCAATTCTCTGCGCAGCGCGGCTTTTCTCACCCATTTGAGAATACAGCATAGCCTCATAGGCATCGGTCAGCGTCAAGGCATTGGTGAGATCGAATTGCTCTGCCACAGCTCTTCCTTTCCTCAAAGCCTCCTCCCACTTCAGAACCTGATGTTGCTGGCTCAATATATGACCTATGGCATCAATCCACAACCACGCTTCGGATGAATCTCCCAAGCGGTTGGCTGCTTGACACATTTCTCGACTCAACCGCAAGCGCTCGTCCCACCGTCCCCACACATTCAAGAAATGCACGATGGGCAAAAACAGCCCCAGTGCGGCAGCGTCACGACCTTCATCTAGCGCTCGACGGATCACACTGTGAAGGTTGTCCCATTCCAGGTCTAACCTTTGCCCCCACTCACGGTCGAACAACAAGTAATCCCAATACGGCGCATCTACTTGCAGCTTTTTCGCAGGTGTCACGAGTTGTTGGTAGTACGCCAATATACGCTCGAAAGCCTGGGTTCCCGCTCTCTGCTGAAGCTTGGCCGTGGCAAAGGCCCGTGTCAAAGGATGAATGCTGTAGCGCCGTCGAGCCAGATCCAGTTCGTCTGTGGCATCCACCAGAGACATCTCGACAAGCTGTCCCAGGGCCTCATCGAGCGCGAAGTGATGTACGTCGCTAGCCGCCTCGATACCTGCCCGCGAGGCAGAAGTCACGAAGAGGGGCATCACTATGAGCACCTGTCGAGCATCTGTGGACAATAGGCCCCAAGAACGGGTAAAGATGTTGTCAAAGACGCTCCCCCTGGCCTCGTGCAGCGCCGCCAACACCGTGTCCAGCGACTGGCCCCGCTGCTTGACTTGCCCCACCGCCCACTTGATCGCCAGCGGGGCACCGCCGGTGGCCTGAAATAGATGTAACGGTACCCGATCCTCGGCGCGCTCCAGCGCAGCCAGACCCAGGCGCCTGCCCTCGTTGCGGATGAGCGCCAGCGCCTCTGGCTCGGTCAATCCTTTGAGCGAAATGGCCCAGGCTCGACGCAGCTTCTGCTCGCGGGTGGTGATCAGCGCCTTGGATGATTCTGGCAGCTCGAGCAGGAAGTCTCGTACATCCTCATCGGCGACCGTCTCGAAGTTGTCCACGATCAGCAAGTACGGCTTCTCCTGCAGCAGCTTCTGCACGGCAATGCGCTTGTCTTCCACGGGCTGCTGCGCGATACCAGGATAATCCAACGTCCGCGCGACCGCATCAAGCAAGGCGTTCAAGGTCAGGTCACGATCCTTGGCCGTGGTCCAGATGAAGCCATCGAACGTCGCGATGCCATCGGTCGGACCGTCCCCTCTGCTGGCGCGCAGGCACTCATAGACCACCTCCAGCGCCAGGACAGTCTTGCCGATACCCCCGATGCCGTCGATGCTGGTCAAGGGATAGCGGGAACGAAGTGCTTCGTGGACCCGTGCCTTTTCCGCCTCCCGCCCGACGAACTCGCGGCGGGGCGGCAGGTTGTGGGGAACCTGGGGAGCGGAGAGAAGTGCCAAAGGTCGGGCCTCCTGGGCCGATCCATCGGGCTTTTTGCGCCGCTTCTCCAGGTATTCGCGCACCTGCACGACAGCGGCAACTATCCCGGCGACGGCTGCCAGAATGCCTATGACTGTTCCGCCAAGCGTCAAAGGGTCCATCACGCTCCAGGAAGAGGAGTCATGCGAATGCGATCGTCTTCGACGACGGCGAAATGTCCTGCCCAGTCCGTTCGGCGCTGGCATAGAGCAGGCAGGCCCGGATGCCCTCCTGTGTCAAGCCTGGGTAGTTGCGGAGAATCTCCATCTCCGTCCATCCCTGGGCCAAAAGATCGATGATGAAATCCACCGCCAGGCGTGTACCTTTCACGACAGGTTTCCCCACCAGAATCTCAGGATTGATAACAATTCGATCTTGCCAACTCATCTCGCACCTCCCACGGTCATACCACCCACTCTTCAATCTGAAAGTTCTCGGCGAAGAGGTCCACGAAACGGACGCCCTCGACGACGGCACCGGTTAAGGCCTCACATGATACATCTCATCCCGTCCACCGTCAATATGCCATCAGTCGAAACGATGTACAGCCAGTAATCGGTTCCTAACTGCTCGGCCTTCAGCCACTCGTTGGCCGAAAGCTCCACCGCCCCCACACCGGCGCGGGCCAGCGAGGGCCTTGGGCGATGTGGCCGGGTTTGATGTCGGGCATTTGTCTACCTCGCGCTCGGGGCTGATCGCGGACACGAAAAGCCCACCGCAATCTCGACGGCGGGTGGGCTCTTGCTACCTCAGTCCTTATCTTCTTGGGCTCAGTTCTCACTCATCCACAACCTCAATTCCCAACTGGCGGAACGCCTCCTGGATCTTGTCCTCGTACTCCTGCTCGGAGATCTCCCCATGCTCGGCTGCCAGCACGACGTCCAGTTGGTCGAACTTGTGCTGGAGGAGGTTCATCACGCCCATCAGGCCGGAGACCTTGCCCTTGGGCACGGTGAACCGCAGCCGGAGGTGCCGGCGGTGAAGTGCGGGCACGCGCCTGCCAGTTTCCGAGCCGACGCCCCCAGGTGGCTCGCCAACGCCTGCAAGGCCAGGCTCCTGTACGGGCGTACCTGGCACCTCCGGAGGCCGATAGACCGTTTGTTCCGTTTCCGCCGCCCGTTGGGCGTGGCAGATCCCGGCCTGGATGATGACCTCGCTGCCCGCCAGTCCGACGAACGGCTCTTCCTTCTTCCCAAAGTAACGACATATGGGCTGGTTGTCCTCCAGCGTCCCCAGCCCAAAAAGCCCCTGGCGCACGCCCTCGGCTATCCCAACCTCCCACGCTGTCTGGCTGACCACGCGGGTCTCTCCTGGCGTCCTCAGCCCGGCCTGGGCCAGTTGCTCGGTTAGCACATAGTCCTGCTCGCGCAGGTAGCGCTCTTTGATGACCAGGGGGACGATGCGCTCCAGGATCTCTCCGTCCAGGCGCAGCTTGTCGTGCACTTCCTCGTCCAGCGGCTTGTCCTCGCCGTAGGTGGGGATGCCCAGGTCCAGTTCTTTCAGCCCGTCGCGGGCGGGGATAAAGAGTTGCCGGTAGGTGCGGCGCACGGCCTCGGCCAGGTCGCCACGGGCTTTTTTGAGTCCATCCTTGATCTCTTTCTGCTGATCTGCGGTGAGGCTGAGAGTTGCGTCTCCTGCCAACGTCTCGTACGCCAGACTCTTGCGTATCAGCATTTCCAGGGCGAGCCGTTCGTTCTCCAGGGCCACCAGGAAGAAGGGGGTGTTGC
>DATKTN010000135.1:0-2456 GCA_035531135.1 Anaerolineae bacterium | reverse complement strand
GCAGCGAAGATATGCCCCAGCGCGACCGGTTGGCCGATATCAAAGTCGCGACGATGATGATCGACGGCTCACTGACGGTGGTGGATGTAATCAAGGCGCTGGCAGAAGCTGGTTTTCACGACGTGGCAGGCAACATCCTGGAGATGCAGCGCCGGCGCGTGGCTGGTGACTGTCTTCAGCCAGCCGCCATCTTCGACGACGACTTTCAGGTGGCGAGCGCGCTGACCGATCCCAACGACTACGAGGGTCCGGGGACAGGATACCGCGTGGAGGGTGAGCGATGGTCAGCTCTGCAAGACCTGCCACGCGTGCGAGAGCCGCGCCACTACGTCGATGAGCTGAGCGCGCCCGAGAGGGAGCCTTGGTTGGAGGAGACTGGCCCCGCTTCCGAGGGCCAATCGCCCGAGGTCATCATCGCCATCGGCCCTGCGTTCGGGGCGCAGATGAGCCGGTCTGTGGGCGGGTTGGCTCACCGGGACGTGCTGACCTCGATGCTACAGGGTGTCCACGAGGAGGGTGTGCCTGCCCGCGTCGTGCGCGTGCATCACACTTCAGATTGTGCCTTCATCGGTCACACAGGTGCGAAACTGAGTGGCTCGGGCGTCGCTGTGGGCATTCAGTCCAAGGGCACCACCGTGATCCATCATCGCCATCTGGACCCGCTGGAGAACCTCGAGCTGTTCTCGCAGGCACCCAACCTCGATCTGGACACCTACCGCCAGATTGGGCGAAACGCCGCCCGGTACGCGCTCCAAAAGCCAACTGAACCTGTGCCCGTGAGAATCGATTCGACTGCGAGGTTGCGACTGATCGTGCAAACCGTCCTCTTGCATCTGCGGGAAACGCGGCAGATTGATCTCCAGCGGCCTCCTACCGAGCTGCGCCTGCTCTAGAGGAAGCGATTCGATGGATAGCGATCCGATCTACAGCAAGACCGGAATACCCCTTGGCGAGCTAACAATTGAGTCAGTATTGGCCGGTGACCTGACGGCAGAGGATCTGAGCATCTCCGCGAACACGGTGCGCCGCCAGGCCGACGCGGTAGAGACCGCCGGCTACGGCCAGTTCGCTGAGAACTTGCGGCGCGCTGCCGAATTGACGCTGCTTTCGAACCAAGAGGTGCTGACGATCTACAGGGCTCTGCAACCCGGTCGCGCCACCCACGCTGAACTGCTCGAGATCGCCGACCGCCTGGAGGGCAATCTCGAGGCGCCCATCACCGCTGGCCTCATCCGAGAGGCAGCCGAGGTGTATCTGCAGCGGGGCATCGTCGAATAGAGCCTGATCTAACTGTTCACGCCCGCGGCGGTGTACTCCCCGCAGAAAGCTCGTCCTGAGAGGATCTGCGCGCTGGCGGGCGATATCACGCCAGTACAGAGGTGAGCTCTAGCCCAAACAGTGGCATACCGGCCAAGGAAGGACAGAACGAGATCATGAAAGCACTGGTCTTCCGCTACAGTCTCCCCCGCCTGGCCGTCGCGCTCGTCGGCGGTAAGCTTACCCCGCGAGCTTATGTCGGATGGGGCGCTCCCATACAACTGGAAGGAGTTGACGAGCCCCAGCTGCTCGGAGACGATTGGACCATCGTGCGCACTGCCCTCACCGGCATCTGCGGCAGCGACGTCAAGCAGGTCTTCCTCAACGGCAACTTCGATAACCCCCTGAGGGCGCTCATCTCCTTTCCCCAGATCCTGGGGCACGAAGTCGTGGGTGTGATCGACCGAGTGGGCCCCGGGGTCAAGACCCGGAAGGTGGGGGAGCGCGTCGCCCTCAATCCGTGGCTCTCCTGTGCGCCGCGGGGCATCGAGCCCGCCTGCGACGCCTGTCAGAGGGGTGAGTACTCCCTCTGCTCGCACTTCACAGATGGGGACCTGCCGCCGGGTCTGCACCATGGCAACTGCCGCGCAGTGACAGGCGGGTACGCGCCGCTTCTGCCGGCCCACGAATCCCAACTGATCCCCATCCCCCAAGGCATGAGCTTCGATCAGGCGGTCCTGGGGGATCCCTTCGCCGTGGCCATGCACGCCATCCTCAAGGCGCCTCCAACCGACGGAGCGCTGACGTTGGTCTACGGCGCGGGCGTGCTGGGCCTGCTCACCGTGGCTGCATTGTCCGCGCTGTTCCCCAGGGCGCGGGTCGCCGTCATCGCCCGCTACCCGCACCAGATCGAACTGGCCCACCAGCTGGGAGCCGAGCACGTGATCTCCACCAGGGATCCGGGGGAGGTGGTGGAGACCATCGCGGAGCTGGTCGGAGCGCAGGTTCACCGGCCACCGAGGGGCCTGCCGTGGCTCCTCCGGGGAGTAGACTTCATATACGACATGGTGGGCTCCGCGGAGTCGCTGGAGGTGGGAGTGCGCATCACCAACCCTGGCGCTGCCATCGTCGTCGCCGGCGTGGCCATGCCCGCCCGCTTCGAGTGGACGCCCCACTACTTCAAAGAGATCAACCTCATC